>NZ_JAHZCJ010000002.1:0-300000 GCF_019422935.1 Desulfovibrio sp.
CGGTTTTTCGGTTTTTCGGTTTTTCGGTTTTTCGGTTTTTCGGTTTTTCGGTTTTCTAACGTTTCACTAGCAAGCACTCCTTTCCCTGTAAAAAAATAATAGACCACTCAAAAAGGTTTGTCAATGGTCTACCGTTCAAAATTTTATACATACTTATAACATGCTTGTAATATTAAATTATTAAAATTTCACTAGCTGCAAAAAACCTAATCTACGCGAACTCCACCAGCAATCACATACCACAGACCGTCATGCCCAAGCAGAACATCCTCGCTGGCAATGCGGCCCACTTCCCTGCCCAGGGGTTCGCCCTTTTCCGTGTATGGGCCACAAGGCAGTGACACGGCCTGCCCCCTGTGCACCACGGGTTTGGGCGGCAATGCCGATGGGGGGGGGGCGGCTTTGGGCTAACTTCCCAACTGGGGATTGTATTTTGCTCTAACCCGAAAAAGGGCAGGGTAAGGCCCAGAATTTGATTCAAAAAAGCCAAGTTCTCGGGTTAGAGTGTCCGTCGACATGGCGCATTGAGCACCGTGGAATCACTTAAGCTCTGCCAACGGTACATGCCAGCGGCATGGCTTACATTACCCCGAGCCTTATTTATTTTTAGGACTAGTTTTGCTTATAAAAAAAGTTTATTTTCCTAGCCTATCAGCCCAGTCTTGAAAGCTGTGGGTCTGCGAAGTAGGCACTCATTAAGAACCTGAAGAGTGACAAAGAATTTCTGCTAGTCTGGTTCATAGCTGCAATACTAATCATCATTTTTAATTACATATTATAATCATTGTTTTCTGGAGGGTCGTAATGCTCCATCAAGAGGTATCCTTAATAAATGCTAAGATCCTTAGCAATCCATGGCCAAAATTTGTTCAATCAGTCGAGATTCAAGGTCTTCGTGGTTGGTCTGGGCAACAAGTAAGATTTCCATTTCCTGTCTGTGCAATCGCAGGAGAAAATGGAAGTGGAAAATCAACGGTTTTAAAGGCCGTGGCTTCAATTTATGACCATCCATCAGGGGACAAAACAAGGCGTTTTTTCCCTAGCGATTTTTTCCCGCAGACGGCTTGGGACAATGTTTCCGACGTCTCTCTTGTTTTTCAAATCGCTGAGGGAACCACAACAAAAACATATAAGATCGCAAAGCCATCCAAGAGGTGGCGCTTTCAGACACCAAGATTAAAAAGACATGTTGTTTGGCAAGACATTTCACGAACACTCCCCATCTCTGCGGAAGTGGGCTATGCAAAGATTGCCAATTCTGTTGCTCGTGAAATTGCATCAGACTCTCTAACTGAACCATTACGGACTTATTATTCAAACATTATGGGTAAAAGATATACCCATGCGAGTTGGGCACAATCCAATGTTGATGAAGAAAAAAAGATTGGCGTTGTTGAAATAAACGGCTCAAGATATTCACAATTCCACCAAGGTGCAGGTGAGGACACAACATTAGATCTGCTGACTCTGTTACAGGACATTCCAAATACATCTTTGGTGATTATTGATGAAATTGAAGCTTCGCTTCATCCTCGATCTCAGAGACGTTTAATGCACTTTTTGTTATGGATCGCCAGGACAAAACAAATACAAGTAATTTTAAGCACACACAGTCAGTATATTTTGTCAGAATTGCCAGACGCAGGGAGAATTTTTATTGAGAGGGGGCAAGATGGCCCAGTGATAAGCTATGGGATCACTCCAGAATATGCACTCAACAGAATGGACGATTACATTAATCCTAAAAAATTTATATTCACTGAAGATCGTGAGGCGATAGTTGCTGCAAAAGCAATTCTTTTAAAGAAAAATATCAACGTTGAGGAACTAAAATTTATTCCAGTTGGGGCATCAAACGATGTTTCATCAGCAGCGCATGCGGCATCGTGTAAGGATTTTCCAATAAATGCCGTTGGATTGCTTGATGCTGACATGCAACCAAAACACAATTGTTGCCTATTGCCTGGAACCCAGGCACCCGAAATAGAAATTTTTTCTTCACTGCTCCCCCATATTGATATTATTGCAGACAAGCTTGATAAACCAGTGCAAACCATATCTGAGGCGTTAACGCTTACGATGACTGTTGGAGACCACCATCTGTGGCCCAATTATTTTGCGGAACGCATTGGAGAATCAGCTAATTATGTGTGGGAAACTTTTTGTCGAATTTGGGCAACACACGTTCTCACAGAAATACAACGGGATGAGTTTGCCGAGCGTCTCTTGAGGGAGATTCAACCGTAAAATCGCTTATTTTTCTTTACTATTAAATGATCATACACTGATTTTATCTCATATTTCATGGGCAAAGTACCATTCTTTGGTCTATCTCCCTATAGTCATAGATTAATGTGAAGTGCTTCCGAACGCTATTTTGTTCACAATCTAGCTTCATCTTTAGGGCGCACTGGTGTTATACACTGCACCAGTCCCCGACACTCATTTTCATACACCCACAAACCGCGTTTGCCACCTGCAACCCTGTATGCTGGCAGCATCCCTTTGTGAATCAGTGCATAAAACCTTGTCTTTCCACAACCCAAAAGTTCACAAGCCTGCTGCCAGTTAAGCCGCCGACCCTTGTTTTTTGTGTCTTCCATCGTCAACTCCTGTAGTTTCCAATCATTCCAGATATGCCCTGCGCTCCACCGCGCACAGCGTCTACAGTTTTGCGTTTCTTCTCTGCCACCGGGGGCCGCGTATTGCGGACGTTGAGTATGTAGGCCAGCGCCTTGCACATAACCTCGCAGTCCCAATAGTGGTTTGCCCGCTGATGCTGATTCACCCACGCATGTTTTTGATCGTCATAGGCCTCGGCGCACATTTCGCGGGCGTATTCTTCCAGCTCACGTTTCTCGTTGCTGTGCAGGTGAAAGGCGCCTGGGTCATTGGGGTTGATGCTGAGCTTGCCGGACAGATCATCCTTGAAAAACGTGGTGTCGCAGCGCCACAGATTGATGCCGCCCGGTATGCGGAGTTTTTCGCCCTTCTGCCCTGGGTAATATTCCTGCGGCGTGGGGGTGTAGGGCTGTGTCATGGACTGCACACCCTGCCACGGATACACGCGGCCACGATGCCGCACAGCATAACGGTAAATCTCTGCCGTGCGCCCGCCCATGGCGTCCATCATGCAGGCTCGCACCATGTATTCGCGACCGTCCACATCCAGATAGCGGGTCCCCCACATGATTTCGTCTATGGCCGACAGGGTTTCTGCCACACCAGACTGCACGAGCCAGCTTTCCTCCTGATCTCCAAAGCCGAAAGCGCGAATCACATAACGGAAGTGGCTCTGCTGCGTGTCCACGCTGGATAGCAGCATTGACACGCGCGGCTTGCCGTCCACAAAGCCGGGGACCTTGCCTCGCGGGCGGTCATCGCAAAGGGTCAGAATTGCATCCTCGCTGCGGGCGGCGTGCTCCACCACCCAAGGCAAGGCCTTGTACTGGTTTTGCAGCTTTTTCAGTTCGTCCGTGTTGCCTGTCTGCGTGTATTTGAGCGCCTGACGTGCCACATCGGAGAGACTGACGAAAAAAGAGATCCACGCGGGGATGTGGAACCCGACCTTTGTGGGGCGGGCCGAGGCAAGGTAGGACGGCAGGTCAAGACCACTATCACGCTCGCGCCATTCGCCGCCACGCACGGCCCTATCCCTGTCGTTGTCGTCCCACACCGTGCCGCAATGTTCGCAGGGGTAGGTGGCAAGGCGCTGCGCAAGCACGGCTTCGGCATCCGGTTCAGCGTCCGTATCCTTGCCGGGCCATGTGATGCGCTCAAACTGCATGAGTTGGTACATGCCACAGTGCGGGCAGCGCACCCAATAATCCAGCCGCCCCTGTGCCTCCTCGGTAAAGGCGCGCCAGATTGCGCCCTCTGGCGTGGTGGGCGTGCTGACCTTCATGACGTGAGAGCGCCCGCGCCTGCGCCAAGTCGTGACGCGCATTTCTGCCAGCGCCTCGGATGTGGCCTCGTTCTTGGGGTCTTTGTACTTGTCCAGCTCGTCAAGAATGAGCACCCGGATGGGCTTGTTGCCCAGGCGCGAAACCGAACCAGACCAGCCAAGGTAAATGGGCATGTGCATGAGGTTGATGCGCAGGCTGCTTGCATCGTCACCGTAGCCGGTCATGTACTCGCGCAGGCGTGGAGAAGCCTGAATCATGGGGATAATACGGTCTTTGGCGTTCTCGCGCGCGGTGAGTTCGTCAGGGTAGACGTACATGACCGGGCCGGGGCTTCGGTCTATGCAGTAGCCCACGAAGTTGTGGCCTGCCTCTGAGCCACCAGTTTGCGGGCTTTTGCACACAATGGCAGTTTCCACGCCGGGGTGAGCCATTGTGTCCATGATGCCCACAAGGTAGGGCGTAAACAGGTTGTGCCAGCGACCGGGGATGGCCGACATTTCAACCATGCGGTATTTTTCGGCCCACTGGCTCACGGGTATGGGCCTGCGCCGCCGCATGACCTGCTGCTCGCCACGCGAAAAAGCAAAATTGATCTTGCCACCATTCTGCGTGAGGCCGTTGACAGCCTCGCGCAAGAATGGAGGAAACCATGCTGGAATGGCCGTGCTGATGTGCTTGCGGCTTTCAACTGGCGGCAAAGGCAGCAGGGTTGCTTGGCTCATTGATCTAAACTCCAGATGCAAAAGATTGGTTAGTGCTCTTGCCCCAATTCATCAATTGAAGTTGCACTTTCGGCGTCCGGCAGCACTTCCACACTTATTTCCATTTCGCGGCTGTATTCGCTCATGGCTTCATCAAGCACGGCCTCAAGCCGCGCCACAAAAGCAAGGCTTTTCTTTGGATTGCCTTCAACAGTTGCAATAAGATCAAGGGCATGGGCCTCAAAGGCCGTCTTGATGCTGGCGGCAAGGGTCAGCGCGCGGCCTGCCAGCTCGGCATGCACAGCCTCGCGGGAAATGAAGAGGCCTTTCTTAATGCTCAGGTTGAACTCTTCCTTACCCGCCTGAGCTTCTGCCCGCCGAATATCGGCCTCTTCTTTGCGCCGCAGACGGTCTGCCGCCTGTTCGGCCACCGTGTCTGACGTGCCCATTGTGGGCAGGGACGCCATGTAACGGTCAACCTTGCGGCGGCTGAATGTGCCGTCTGCCTGCTTTTGCAGGCGGCCCACCTGAATATCTTCATAGAGCTTTGTTTTCTTGAGCTTGCGCCCGTTTTCTTCAACATACGCAAGCACTTCACGGGCGTTTTTGAAACTTTTTGCTGCATCCATACGAGCCTCCAGCAGTTTGGAGGCACGTTCCATCGCAGCGAGATTTGCCGAAGAAGGGTCTGATAGTGTTGCCCGCTTGGCGCTTTCCTTGGCGCTCAAAAGCACCTGTATGTCGGTTTGCGCACTGCGTTGCAGCAGCTCGTCAAGATTCTTTTCGTCAGGCATAAAATCCTCGTCACGTTGAAGGCGTGGGCATCACGCCGGCCACCGAATGGCCCCTCCGTTGATTTTTCACACTGGAGGGGATAGGCTTCGCTCGCCAAGAGGGGGGCCTATCCCCTTCCTGTCAGGGAGTGATCGGGCGGCTACCCGATCGCTCCCGCCTCAATCAGCCCAGCAAACTGCCCTGTTTCGGGCTTGTATCCACCCACTCCGGCACAATTTCGCCAAGCTGTTCCTGTATGTAAGCCGCCAACACTCGCCTGTGGCATTCTTCCGGATTACTCTCGAAGCAGCACAGGATGGCGTCTGGCGTTTCGGCCTCAATCTGCCGCAGGTAATCTGCCAAAACTGATGCCGCAGAAAACCTCTGCACCAAGTCCGCCCGAAAAGAGCCTTGCCAGTCTTCCGCCCATGGGTTGGACGGCACAAAGAGCTTGGCCACAGGCCCGTGCCAGAACGGCGCCCGCTTGGCTATGCAGACGCGGCGGGATTTTGGCGATTTTCCTGAAAAATAAGACGTTGTAATCATTGCACTCCCCTAAAACGGGACTTCATCAACACTCGCGGGCCGCAGGGCGGCGAGGCGTTCTTCAAGCAATTGGTCGCAAAGCTGGCTCACCTTTGGGCCTCGCGGCGTGTAGGCCAGCAGGTAATCAATCAGGTCTGACGTGGTTTCAAAGCCGTAGCGCTCTGCTACAAGGTCGATGGGGCAGGCGGTGCCGCTGCGTACCAACAGGTTGGGCATGATACGGATAAGTTCCGTCACCACTTCCCTGCCGTGCTCCTCTACCGCAGGGCTGAGCCGGATGCGGCCATACCAGATTTCGTCATAGACGGCGTACTGTTGCTGCACCACGTCCCGCGCCAGTGCGCGGCATTCCCGCTCAATTTTTCGCAATTCCTTTGCACTCAATCCGTTTTGCATATTGGCTCCGCTTGACTTTGCGCAGGCGCGGAGCCAACCTGTATTACTCGGTTGGTCGGTCAGCTCCGGCCCTGATTACTGGCGGCTGGTGACACAGCCGCCTTTTTATTTTTCTATGCCGGGCAGGCAGAGCTGCCCGCGCGTGACCTTTTGCAGCATTTCCACCCCCGGCAGCACAAACTGGTTGCCGATGCCAGACCGCCAGCGGGTATGCACCCGCTGTTCTTCCAGCCAGACCAGATGCAGGGCCACGGGAAAATACAGAAATGCCGTGCCGCCGAACCGCTCTGCGCCCTGCCGCGCCAGAGTCCATGCGCCAACCATGATGCGGGAGAGCCGCGTGCGAAATATTTGCCTCATGCTGCACTCTTTTTTGTAAGTGTTTGACATGACTAAATATTAGCATTATACCCCCTAAATTCAATAGTTTTTGCAAGTTTTTCAGCTACTTATGATATTTTCTCTGCCACAGGGCGAACCTTTCTGCAAGGCTGCCCTCAAATTTTGCGTAATAATTCAGCGAGTATTGCTGGCTTTTTTTGTCCTGCTTGCGGCTGTAAAGCTCAAAAACACCACGGTATTTCATACTCGCAGGGCCGCGAGAAAAGGCGGTTGTGATTACCCAGCCCAAACGGAAATTGAGCTTGGCGTTGAGCCACTGGCGCACGTCATTGCTGGACAGGAGCATGAGCACCAGCTTGGCAAGGCGATTCTCGCAATCTGAGGGCACGGCCAGATCGCACATGAGGTACAGGGTATCTGCGCCGTCCGGGTTTTCGGGCAGCTTCCACTGTGAGAGGCTGGACTTCATGAAATCGGCCTTGCCGATGATCTTGCCGTCCAGTGTCAGAGCCAGGCAGGCATCCACGCCGCCGTCGTACCAGTCGATACGGCGGGCGAGATACAGCTCATTCAGGCGCAGGGATTGCGCGCGCTTGATAGGGGCGAAACCGGGCAGCTCCGTGCCAATAATGCGGTCAGCAGGCGACCAGATGGGGCCGACAGGCATGGTTTTGACGTGCGACCGCACAACAACCTTGTGCGCATGACGGGCCACGATGTAGGTGGTGCGGCCACGCCCACGCGGCAGTACGGCGCTGGGCTTGCCAAGGATGGCGTAGACTTCGGGCAAATCCTTTTCCAACACAACGTAATAAGCATCAAACCGCGCAATCTGCTCATACAGCTCAAGGCTTTTATCCGTCATTTCGCGGTAGGCAGGCGGCTGCCAGCTCACAGTTGCGCGGAGCAGAGCTTCAAGTCGCTCGTAGCCCGCCTTGTAGGTGGGAGGGAATGCGAAAACGGTCTGATTGCCGTTGTGCTCCTCAAGCAGGTCGAAACCGTCCCGCGCCTGATACTCCACCTCGCCAATGTGGGCTTTATAGCGCTCAAGGTTAGAGCAGGTTTTATCCATCAGGGAATCCCACGCGCGGCGATGCTGCTCTATGTTGCGCAACTGGAAGGCATTCTTGCCCTGCCAGACCTCGCGCAGATCCATGAGCAGGCTGATAGACGCGGCTTTCTCTATGCCGCTGCCAGTGCGCAGCAGCCCGCGCAGTTGCTCCGGGCAATCAGGTTGCTCGTGCAGTTCCAGATCCCAGCCTGAAAGATAAGCTCCGAGGGCCGAGGTATAGATGGTTACATCGCAAGCCTTGATGGGGCCGGTATAGCCGCCACTGCGCAAGACGGAGGGCACGGTAAAGTTGCCAGCCCCCACGATAAGCGGCGACAGCGTGACCGATTGGGCATATTCGGCCAGCACCTTGCGGACAGATGCGCTGACAGCGCCGATAAAGCTCATGCCTGTTCCCCGGCTTCGCTCGCGAGCTGGACTTCGCACAGCTCGACCATTTTGAGCAGAGCCAAGCTGCTGTTACGGATGTCAAACTTGAGCTTCACGCCTTCAAGGGCGCTGTAAAAGCGGTCAAACCCTGCCAGCGGGGCCAGCAGTACCTCATCATGCGCGAGGCCGGAAAGCTGCTCGACTACCTCGTGAAAGTGCTCAAGCTCCTCATCGACAAAGGCCAGAGCTATGGTGCGGGTATAAACCTGCGGGGTCGCGAAACCCACGAGGTCGATTTTGTCCAGCTTGCGGGTCTGTTCTTCGGACAAGCCCGCATAAAGCTTGGCTTCGATGTCGTCGATTTCGGCCCATAGCTGGGAGAGGATGGTCTGATCATCATGCCCGGCGAGGGCGTTGTGGGAAAGCTGGATTGCAATGCGCTTGGCCTTGCTCAACTCGCACTCAATGACCATCACCAAAATGTGCTGCACGCCCGCCTCGACAGCCGCCTGCACCCGGTGATTACCAGAGAGGACTTCCAGACTCCCATCAGGTTGCCGCCAGCACAGGGGTACGCTGGACAAACGGCCATCTTGCCGCACATTGGAGGTAAGCTGCTGAAACGTGCCCTTGTCCAACACGCGGGCGTTTTTTGTGAGCAGCTTGAGTTCGCCCGGAGCAACGGCCAGCAGCCGGAAGTCATCGCCGTACAACTGTGTGCTAAGGGTAGTGAGATTGGCGTTCATCGCTTGCAAATCGTTCATCATGCGTCCCCGTCTATGAAGAGAAAGTTGCGTGAGGAAATGACCTCTTCCGGGTGGTCACGCAGCCACATGGGAAGAAATTTTGACGCCCGTTCCAAGCCTCGCAGTTCAAGAAGCGCAGCATGCAAGGGGGCTGTGAGCTGGCAGCCACGCCTGAGGCCGAAGCCTTGACGCTGATCGCCATTTGAGAACCTGACGTACACAATCTGCGGATATGGCTGCCACGCCAGTGCAGCGCGGCCAACATTCACGGGGATTAACCCCAACGGCAAATACCCTTTGAGCATTGCGGAGAGGCTCTGCTGCGCCTGCTCGTCCAGAGCTTCCGCAGTGCCGCCCTCGGCGTCCCACGGATGCGGCGTATCTGCTGCGGACTCCGCCTCTTTTGCGCTGGCCGGTTCAGAAGTGGCAACTTCCTTATTTTCGGGGGTACAGGCTGTTGGGCTTGCCCCGCCCCCCCCACAGTCCAAACCAGACGAAAATGAGTCCATATGTCCACATTCTGCGGGCGCTTGGAGGTCAGACGCATGTTGTGCTATGCTGCCCCCGTGCTGGTCTGTGCACTGGACTGGCAGAGTGACCGAGGGTGGCAAGGCTGCGGCTATCCACTGGCGCAAGTCGGCCCCCTGGGCAAAAGCATCGCCCGGGTCTTTGCCAATGGGGGTGGGCCAGCGGCGCGCCGTGCTGGGGAAGGTTTTGGTCCACCACTCTAAAGCCTCAGCACCCGCTGCGTCATAATCCAGCGCCAGCAACAGGCGGCTGGCTGACAGCAACAGCGGATAGGCCACAGAATCCGGCTTGATGCGGTTTGAGCGCAGGGCAATGGCCCCCACCACACCGCCGCTCAGGGCATGGATGAGCATGGCGTCAAGCTCGGCCTCAACCACGAAATATACAGCCAGCTCTGGCGGAAGGCTGGATTTGAGGAGATACGGCCCACGGCAGGAACCCTCTAGCGCCAGATATTTGGCCTTGGTTGTAACTGTGCCATCGGGCAGCGTGTGGGTGTAATCAGGCTTGGGCCTACGGATGCGGGCGGCAATGACCCGGCCCGCTGCGTCAAACGTGGGGATGATGATGCCGCGCGGTATGAGCATGCGGGTTTTCGTCTTGCCGCTGTCGTCAATCTTTGGTTCCAGCCCGAGCACAGAGCGGAGCCGGATGCGACCGGGGATGCGGTCATTTTCAGCGGTGAGCAGGCCGAGCTTGAAGGCTTCAATTTCTTTCAGCCCGATACCGCGCGCGGAAAGCCATTTGCTGCCGCCTAACCCCATGAGATAGCTGTGCGCTTCTGTAACCAGCTTGCTTGCGTATTCCGTCCATTTGTCGCACGGAAGCTCCCACATGGTGGGCTTAAAGGTGCTGCGCACGGGTTCTTTGGGCGCTGATCGGCGCCATGTACGCTCGCTGGCCTTGACCTCTATGCCCAGCTCGGCGCAGGCATCCTTGAAGCCCATACCCTCACACTTGGTCAGGTAGGAAATGGAATCCCCACCCTCGCCGCAACGGCGGCACCACCAGATGCCGGGAATGTCATGCTCTATGCAAATCGGGCCGCGCTTGTGGCTACCTGATTCGCGGCGGTCAGGCCAGATCATGAAACGGTCAGACTTGCCAGCCTCGCCGCCGCAAAGGGGGCATGGGCCATTAAACCCACCGCCGCCCTGCCTGCGCACATCACGCTGGCCAGAGAAACGAGTGCGATAAAATTCAAGTATTCCGCTCATTGTGTCCGACACTCTTACTTTTTCTTTTTTATAATTATTTAAATTTATTTATATTTTTAAATATGGACATAAGGACAGAACATATACGGTTCTTTATACGTGCAGCGCATGAGCGCACATTGCGCATGGAAGACATAAAGTGTTGTGTCCTTGTGTCCATATTCACCCCATGCCTTTAAATATCAGCATGTTGTAGATAAACTTTGCACGGGCAAGCATGGACAAAACTAGTAATCCTTGCCGCCTGCATCACGCAGGGCATCAATTGCCTCAACCTTGAGGGATACGCCTAAACGCCAGCTTCCATTGCTGCGCTTCACTGGGATTTCTTTTTTATTCAGCAGTATGCCAAAAGTGCGCGCCTGAATGGCTTTTGCCCCCCTGTACAACTGATACCAGAGGCAAAAAGCCTTATGCAGTTCGCTGGCTTCTATTTTCGTTTTGTAGCGCGAAGTGTCTTCCTGCTTGTCTTCGATGATGCACCACTCGTTAAGGAATACGCCCACATCATCCCAAGACTCACGTTGCTCGTTTGTCCATTGCTTTATTTTCTCTGGCACGAGAAGACGGCCATCCTTGAGCACTTGCAGCCCACCTTTGACCATGCGGGCAAGCACCCCCTTGGCCTCAGCTTGCAGCTTTTCATCAAGATTTTTGTCGGCCTCTCGCTCGTAGCTCTCTTTGGGTTCATCAACGAACGATAGCGGCCACTTGAGAATCTGTGTACGGCACCAGAAAGCTGCGTCGTCTGCCTTGGCTGACGGCAACTCGTTTGTGGTCATGATTGGCGTGTGGGTCTGCTCCCAGGTGGTCATGGCTTTGTCTTGCAGCCCGCGCGCGGTGATGAAGCCGCCACCCGTTAGCTTCTTGAGTTTGGACAAGGCGAACTTTTGCCCGCCCTCAGCCTCATTGATCCACGCAATGCACATGCCCCTGAGCATGAGCACGTCTGGCGATGGCGCTGACGAATTGCGCACCTGAGAAGTTTGCAGGAACATTTCCACCGGAACGTCCCCTGATAATTCGCCGCCCAAGACATGGGTGATAAGCTTGATGAGCGTATCCTTGCCGTTGCGGCCATGCTCACCGTGGAAGATCACAAAGACATGATCTCGCCGCTTGGTAATCAGCGCGGAGCCGAGCAGCCGCCAGATGTACTCCACAAGCTCCTGATCGCCGTCCATCGAGGCCAGCAAATAGGCGTCCACGGCTGGACACGGCGAGGACTCTTGCCGGATCAGCTCCGGGTCATACTCCGTGGCGATAGAGTGCAGCAGAAAGTCTTCAGGGTTGCCGGGAAGCAGGTCGCCAGTACGCAGGTCAATCACGCCATTGGGGCAGGCCTTGAGGTAATGCTTCTTGTCCAGCAGTTTCGGCAGCACGGTCAGTGGGTTCTCTACCCGGCGCAGCATAAGCAGTATGTTGTCTTGTCCATTTTTATCGCGGAGCAAGGCAACACGCCTTTTTGCCATGTCTGCTACGGCTTCAATTGCGGAGCGTTCATCTTTGTCAGTCGCTTCTGCTGCTTCCGCCCGCTTATTCTTCTCAAGTCGGAGATACAGGGCGCAAACGTCTTCGACTTTGCTGAATGCCCGGTCATAGTGGTCTTCTGCCCAGTGATGACCAACCCAAACAAGAAACCGCTCCCAGTATTTTACGTACACCACGGTTCCACGGTGTAGGCGGCAATACAGCTTCGCATCGCCGATACGGTTCTCGTTGAGGTAGCCCAGCAGCTCGGAATCTGAAATTTCCAGTTGGCGCACGGCTACAGGTTTGCGGTTTTCTGCTGCTTCTTTTTGTGCAGCTTCCTGACGCAATTTTTCCTCTTCCTGCCGCACTCGTTCTGCGACCTGAGCGGCCACATCCTTGGCATCATTAACGGCCATAATGTAACCACCTGAAATTATAGCAAATTATTTTTTTATAGGGCGCGAGAAAAGTTTCCTCAGGTTTCCGTTTTTCCGCGACTTTTTTTCCGTGAATCGCGACCGAAAGCTGAGGGTGCGCCACCGTTGGGGCCTGTGGCTTGGGGGAGTACCTTAACGCTCTAGCGGCAGACTGACGGCTCAGGGGCGCGCATTGGGCATTCTTGGCGGGCCGTATAGCTAGGGGGGACAGGGGGGCGCACCCCGCCAGAGGAGGCAGGAGCGAGGGCAATAATGGAGGGGGAACTTGCGCGTTGCGCGATATCTGCGTCGCACCAGCGTCGCACGAAAAAAAGGCACCACCGTCAGAAAGACGGCAATGCCTTGATATATTTGGTCGGAGCGAAAGGATTCGAACCTTCGACCCCCTGCTCCCAAAGCAGGTGCGCTACCAGGCTGCGCCACGCTCCGAAAAAAAACCCGCGCCGTTGCGGCGCGGGAAAATTGTGGGGCGAAAGATGGGACTTGAACCCACGGCCACCTGGGCCACAACCAGGTGCTCTACCTACTGAGCTACTTCCGCCACGGGAAAATTCTTATAAGCAGGTTATTTTAGTTTGGCAAGCATTTTTTCCACGCAGCTCCATCTGGATTTTATCTAGAAAAGTAACTACACTTGCTTCCGCGACTTGGCTTTGTGCAAAAATCCGCCAGCCAAGCCGTTTGCCCGCCTCGCAAGCCTAGCTATTGCGCCTGTAATTCAGGCTCTAAGGGCACATCAGGCGTCAAACATTTTTTCGGGGACACTCATGGACAAACTGGTTATTGAAGGCGGTGTTCCGCTTACTGGCGGCATTGAGGTCAGCGGCTCCAAAAATGCGGCCCTGCCCATTCTTTTTGCCTGCATTCTTCTGTCAGAGCCGGTCACAATCACCAATGTGCCCAATCTGCGCGATATACATACCACAATCAAGCTCCTGAACATGTTGGGCTGCACCTGCGAATACAACGATCATCGGGTACAGGTGCAGCCCGGCAATTTACTGCCGGAAGCTCCATATGACCTGGTGCGCACCATGCGCGCCTCTGTTCTGTGCCTTGGCCCGCTGCTGGCCCGCATAGGTCAGGCGCGTGTGGCCCTGCCCGGCGGCTGCGCCATTGGGGCGCGCCCCGTAGACCAGCACCTCAAGGGTCTGGAGCAGATGGGCGCCAGCTTTCAGCTTGAAGAAGGCTATATCATTGGTCGTTGCCGCCAGCTCAAGGGCGCGCACATATCTTTTGACATGCCCACAGTGGGCGGCACGGAAAACCTGCTCATGGCCGCGGCTCTTGCAGATGGCGAGACCGTGCTTGAAAACGCCGCCCGTGAGCCAGAAATTGTTGACCTCGCAAACTTTTTGCGGGCATGCGGCGCAAAAATCGAAGGGCACGGCACGTCCGTTATCCGCATTCAGGGCGTTACCTCCCTGCACGATGGGGAATACCCCGTCATGCCCGACCGCATTGAGGCGGGAACCTTCCTCGTGGCCGCGGGCATTACCGGCGGCGAGCTGATGCTGCGCAACTGTCCTTTCAAGGATCTTGAAGCCGTCATTCTCAAACTGCGCAGCATGGGCATGGAGATCACCCACACCCCTGAGGGCGTGCTGGCGCGGTGTGCTGGCCCCCTGCGCGGCACGGATGTGAAAACCCAGCCCTACCCCGGCTTTCCCACAGACATGCAGGCCCAGCTCATGGCGCTCATGTGCCTTGCCGAAGGGGCCAGCGTTGTGGAAGAAAGCATTTTTGAAAACCGATTCATGCACGTGCTTGAGCTCATGCGCATGGGCGCGCAGATCAAGGTCTCCGGCCACACGGCCATGGTGCGCGGCGTGCAGAAGCTCACTGGCGCGCCAGTGATGGCCTCCGATCTCCGCGCCAGCGCTTCGCTGGTTTTGGCAGGCCTGGCGGCCAAGGGCGTTACCGAAGTGCGACGCATCTACCACCTCGACCGCGGCTATGAGAGCATCGAGCACAAGCTGAACGCCGTTGGGGCGCGCATCCGCCGCGAAAAAGAATAAAAAACTCCGCTCCTTTTGCAGGCAGCCTCCATGGCGCGCCCGCAAAGGCGAGTTGATCGACTACGTTATGACGCTTCGCCCGCAACGCGGGTTTCAGGAGGATTCCATGAAACGACTGGCGCTTCTACTGCTGCTGCTTTGCGTCACCCTGCTCAATGGCTGCGCATACACCGGCTATTCCATCTATGACGACCAGCGCCTGATGGGCACCATGTCGGACGACAAGGAACTCTCTGCCAAAATCAAGACGGCGCTGCTTGACGAAAGCTTCTCTGGCGGCTGGTCTGTTGCGGTATACAGTTTTTACGGGCATGTCTTCCTTGTGGGTGAAATACCCGACACCATGCAGGGCAAGGCTGTGACCATAGCCAACCGCTACAAACCCCGCTCGGTCACGACCCACTGGTTCACCCCCGCCACCAGTGACTCCAGCAACTTTGTGCTGGCCACCAAGCTGCGCAAAGACCTTATTGCCACCAAGGGGCTCTCTTCCACCCGCATAGATACGGAAGTGAACTCCGGGCGTGTGGTGCTGCTTGGCGTGGTAAGGGATGATGCGGAAAAGCAGCTCGCCATCCAGGCCGCACGCGGGGTTGGTGGCGTGACAGGCGTAACAAGCTACCTCATGTTTCCCCAAAAGGCGGGCCAGCTTGATAATATGCAGCCAGAACACGCCACCGGCGTGAGCCCCATGGACGGCAGCATGGAACCCTCCGGCAGCCCGAGCAGTACCCCGGTTTCCAGCGGCGCAAACAGCTCTGGCGGTTCAGGCGATGTGGAGTCACGCGAGCTGCCGTAGACCGCTGCAAAAAACTGATAATTCCAACACTCGTGGCTGACAGCCACGGCGCATATAGTTAGGACTTTTCCCTTTAATAAATGCTTACCGACGAACAGCTTTCGCCGGTAAGCATTTTACGTTCAGATTGCTGCACAAACCTGTCCTAGGCGCTAGTCCAGGCGCATAATTTGCGCATGGCAAGAAATTTTGCAGCAGCATCGCGCTGCGCTCTGGACCGCACCTGATTGATCTGCAAAGCATTTTTTACAACCAAGGCGACAATATCCGCATCAAGCTGCCTGTTTGCCGCCATATCCGACATACAGGCAACCACACTGGCCAGTTCCATGCCGCCCCGGTATGGGCGGCTCTCTGTCAAAGCGGTAAACACATCAGCTACAGCCATAACGCGCATTGGCAAGGTGAGCTTTGCTGCTCCCAGACCATACGGATATCCTTTTCCATCCAGCCTCTCGTGGTGCATTCCCGCCCAATCACAAACACAGTGAAAACCGGCGATTGAATCAAGAAGCTGTATCCCAATCTCGGCATGCTGCTTTATTTCATGCCGCTCTTGATCAGAAAGCGACCCCGGTTTCTCAAGAATATCCACAGGAATCGCCAACTTGCCAATGTCGTGCAGGAGCCCCGCAATGTAGATCGTCAGGTAATCATCGCCCAATGCAAGGCCAGTCAGCTTGAGTATTTCTTGCGCAGTGTGGGCAACGCCGTGTGAATGCGTTGCAGTAAACGGACTTTTTGAGTCAATAATCTGAGAAAACAGATCGCACAAAATCAAGAGATTTTTGGTTGAAAGAATGTCTTTGCAAAACTCGTTGCTCAAATACGCATCCATCGCCTCGGATGATTGATACGCAGCAACAATGGTTCTGTTTTCTGCTATGTGAGCAAAGGCATTACGCCAGATGTAAGAAAAATTACCCGATTCCTTTTCCATAGCCGTTGCCAGCTTGGGGAAGGTCGCATCCGGGTGGGCGTGCATTTCAGCATCAATTGCATCGGCAAAATAAATACAGTTTGCAGAGATGGCGCTGTCTTCTTGAGGGGTCAGTTCTTTCCACGGAGTCTTCCGAAGCAGAACCATGTTGCAAACATCTTCAGGAAGTTTGGCTGTTCGGCAAAAAACCCAGCCAGCCACGCAATAATCTTCTTTTTCAAAAACAAAATTGGTCAGGCCATCCTTCAGCGGGATTGTCCCGATCTCATGCAGCATGCTTGCAATGAGCAGGTATTTCCTTTCCTGATGATCCAGACCGCAGTGTTCTGCCAACACCTGTGCCAGATAGGCCACACGCAGATTGTGTTCTGTCAGTTCTTGCCAAACAAGCCCAAGCGCCCGCGAAAAACCAGACAGTAAACTGTAAAGGTGAACTGACTCCATTGGCACCACTCAAGGTAGAAGACAAAATTTCAGCAAAGCCTGACAGGCCAGGGAGCTGCGCTGCCTGCTTTTTCGCAAGCGGACAGGCAACGTGGCATCTTTGAGGATGATGGCAAAACCGGCCTGAAAAAGGCAAAAAATGCGGGATTCACTAGCGGGGTAATTTTCTGCATTCAGAGGCGGGAGCGCTCCATTTAACGGAGCGCTCCGCAACAAACAATGTTCAGCACTCTGGCAAATTGATTTCAATAATCCTCACAGGCCTAACCGGTACGCATTTCAGAGATAAGGCTTGCAAGCTTGCCCGCCTGCACTGCCAGATCACTCACAGCCTTTGCAGCTTCGGCCATTCCCTCGGCTGTCTGGCGCGACATTTCATTGACTTCGATAATTGTCTGATTGATTTCTTCGCTGGCGGCAGACTGCTGCTCACTGGCCGTGGCAATGGCATTGGCCTGATCGGCTGTAACATCGGCGGTGACAACAATTTCGCTCAGGGCCTGCCCGGAAAGGCTGGCGCTCTCTGTAGCAGTATTGACCTGCTCGACGGCGTTATCCATTGAAACAAGACTTTTCGTGGTACTTTCCTGAATGGAGCGGATAACCCGCCCAACATCCGTCGTTGAAGCCATGGTTTTTTCTGCAAGCTTGCGCACTTCGTCCGCCACCACGGCAAATCCGCGCCCTGCCTCGCCTGCCCGCGCCGCTTCTATGGCAGCATTGAGGGCCAGCAGATTTGTCTGGTCGGCGATGTCGGAAATGACCGTCATGATCTGTGAAATATCCTGCGCATGCCCATTCAGTTGCGCCATGTCATCTTTCAACTCCATCGAGAGGCGGTGCACAAGCTGGATACTCTCCAGCGAGTTGCCCACAATCGTGGCCCCGTGCTCGGCCTTCGCCTTGGTTTCTGCCGATGCGGATGAAGCAGCGCCAGCATTTTTTGCAACTTCCTGCACGGTGGCATTCATCTCGTTCATGGCTGTGGCTGCTTCACCCAGCCGCTGGGCAGTTTGCACTGCGCCCCTGTCGGCCTGTTCTATCTGGGCAGAAAGCTGCGTTGAGGCAGAGCTGACCGCATGGGCCACTTCTTCCAGTTGCGCTGCAGCCGCCAGCATTGCGCTGGATTTTGACTGGGCAATCTTGCCGGATTCCTCGGCATTGCGCATGGCCTCTGTCGCTTTTGCGGCCTGATTCTGGGCGTTCATCGACTCATTATGAGCCTTTTCCATGTTGGCTTTAAGCGACTCAACCATTGATACAATTGAATCATAGACGCCAATTCTGGCACTGCCGTCAGCAATCTCGTAATCCCCATCAACAACGCGGCGGGCCAGTGCATTCAACTGCCCAGGGTCTTTGCCCAACTGCCGCATAACGCTACGCGTCAGCAGATAGGTAATTATTATGCTGATGGCGACTGCAAGCAGGCTGAGCACCATTCCTGTATTTTTTGCCATTGCGCCAAGTGCCATGGCATCAAGCATATTTTCCTTGCTGCTCCGGATCGTCAGACTGACAAGCTCCGCGTAGACAGGAGCAAGTTTACGAAATTGGGGGCCGTATTCTGCAGAAAACAAGGCAGTTGCCTCGTCAAATTTTCCTTCAGCAACCAGCTTCGTTGAATTTCTTCTTATAACTCCCATCCCTTCGGAGATGTCATCTATCTGCCGGATCAGCTTTTTTGCCTGGGCAGCTATGTCGCCATCAAACAATGCTGTGTATTCAATATATTTTTTTTGATCCTCTGCAATTTTTTGCAAAGACTCTTTGATTATTGCGTCATACCGGGCAGCGGCGGAAACTTCGCGTGCAAGAAGCATTGTTGTAAGGTTTGCTCTCACTGTCCAAAAATTTAAATGCATGTCACCAACGGTTATCACAGCAGGAATATACGCTTTATCAACATCATCAATACTTTCATCTAGTTTTGAAGTACTGATCATTGATGATGTTGAAATCGCCAAAATCACAACAATCATGCCAGCAAATGACAAGATAAGTTTTGTGGACAACCGCATATTTTGATCTCCGCATCCTGTGCACGTTATTTTTACTGCCCAAAGGGGCATGACCTCACGTCAAAATCTCCAGTCTGCCATTTTTATTGATGATAATGCTGCATATACATAGACAATAAATGTATTTCAGCGATACCGCACCCAAACAGTATATAATTTGCATGCAGATTCTGCTTACGTCACACCTCTTTATAATACGCCGCTTGTCACCTATTTCTACTTTAGTGCAATAGATGACCAATACTGATAAGTAAAATATTATTTTTGCATGCTGCATGCACACCGCAAATATTTAAGTTTAACATTGATTCACACCCCATACTGACATATACTGATATGCAAAAATAACTATACGCTATAAAATACAATGTGAACAAATTCCTAATACAAAAAATAAAGGAGAAAACACTCTACATTCTAATTTGATGCTTACTTATTGATAGCCAGGCTCTCAACTACCAAGAAAAACGATTGATGCACCAGGTACGACCATGGAAATCAGACATCTTAAAACATTAATGATGGTTGCATCTGCGCGGAGCATTTCAAAAGCATCACACATGCTACACCTGTCTCAGCCATCTGTAACAAGAATAGTGCAAGAAATAGAGACCATTGTTGGATCTCCACTCTTTTCAAGAACAAGAGATGGCATGATTCTTACAAATGATGGCAAAAAGTTTTACAAGCTGGCTACAAAAATAATTTCATCGATTCATGAAGCAATATCTGAACTAAAAAACTCGCATAAAAAATGCATAGTTAACATCGGATTTTGCCCAAGCATCATGATTTTTGATCTCATTGAACAGTTGCGTTATGCTAATTTTAAAATGGATTGCATCAGATTTCATGAATTCAATGCTAAAAGACAGCTTATAGCGCTAAAGAACAATCATATTGATATTTCAATCACGCGGGGCGCAGACACAGCCAGCAGCGAAGGCCTTGAGCAGATAATACTGCACAAGGCTGAGCTCTTTGCGGTCATTCCGGCCGCGCACCGGCTTTCGGGAAAAAAGATGCTCAACCTGGACGAGCTGAAAGACGATCAGTTTGTGGTTTTGTCTGAAAAATTTTTCCCATTTTACAACAAAACAGTGACTGCCATGTGCAAAAATGCCGGATTCACTCCCCGCTTGGGGTTCTGTGCCAATGGATACGTTGCCGCACTGGCAACCATTGCAGCAGGATCATGCGTGGGGATTTTCCCACGCGGCATCGTCAATTCAATCATACCAGGATACGTATATATCCCCATACGTTCTGAAGACAACTTCATTGATATATCCTGCTATCTGCGTAAAGGAGAAGATAGAAAAGAAATTATTGACATTATATCGATAATTCGCAATCAACTTTGCAACTTCGGACTCTCAGATATATAGTAAAATTACTATTTTTATATTTCTGAATCATCCATGCCAGAAGGGCTGAATGAAGGATGCCGCCAGGCTCGTTCTCCTTCACGCTCCCACATTTCTGGCAATCTCCCCAATTTCCACTCAGGAGCAATGATGATCATCCGGCCAGCAACCACTGCTGACATCAACGAAATCATTGCCCTCCGCACCAGCGTGCGAGAAAATCACCTGTCGCTGGAACAGCTCAGGCACATGGGCATTACAACAGAAAGTATTGGCAGCATTCTTAACGAGGATGAATGCGCGTGGGTAGCCGAAGCGGAAGGTGCACCCGTGGGCTTTGCCATGGCGGATGCGGAAGATGGCAGCGTTTTTGCGCTTTTTGTGCGCCCGGAGTGGGAGAATAAAGGCGTGGGCAAGCTATTGCTGGAGAAGCTGGGGGCGTTTCTGTTTTCCCGGCATGAAATGCTTTGGCTCGAAACAGACGGGAGCAACCGTGCCGCAGGCTTCTACGCCCGTCAGGGATGGACGCGCGCGGCAGAGCTGGAAAACGGCGATGCCCGTTTTGAAAAAAGACGTTAACTCTCGGCTGAATTATTATATTTCTTATCGGCCTGCTCCCGCAGCTTCTCGCCCATGCGGCGCAAAACCGGGTTCGGCTCGGCCTCAAAATCCTTCCAGCTGGCATCGCCGTAGGCCAACAAGGCGGCCACAACGTCCAGCGCTTCTTCCACGCTGTCAACCCAGCCGCTGACAGCTCCGTGCAGCATCAGCCCCGGCCCTTCCAGCGGGCCGCGAATACCAAGCACAGGAACTCCAGCCCCGGCGGCCAGCCCCACTTCCACCCCGGCATCCTGGCCTGACGCACCGTAATAGATGACCATGTCCGCCGTCAGGCAGGCATTGTGACAAAAGGCGTAGACCTCGCCGCCGTCACGGTCAGTATCCATCCAGATGCGCCGCTCGGCGGGGGTCAGCCCTGGCGGCGGCACGGCTTTGTCTGTCCAGTCCAGCATGCGGCAGCCCATGCCCCGCAGTTCGCGCCCCAGAAGGCGCACTCCGTGCTTGTGCTTGAAAGACCCGGCCACATAGATGGTCAATACAGACATATACCCGAATTCCTTTTGCAAATACTGGCGAACATATCCAGAAAGGCAACTACAGAGGCTAAAATTCTATGCCTGGGGAGGCTTTGACGCCCGTGCGCCAGGGATGTTTGATTTCGGTCATGGAGGTCACAAGGTCTGCTGCATCCACGAGCCACTCGGGCGCACTGCGGCCAGACAGCACGAGGTGACAATCCCCGGCGCGGGCCTGCGCTATCAGTTCTTCCAGCTCCTGCTGCTCAAGTATCCCGGCGCTCAGGGCATACAGGGTTTCGTCCAGCACCAGCATGTCTGCCTGCTCAAGCTGCTCGCGCGCCCAACCGAGCACCCGAAGGGCGGCCTCACGGTGCGCGGGGCGCTCTGCATCGGTACGCAAAAAGCCCAACCCACCGGCAAAAAAACGCTCTCCAAGCAGTTTGGCAAGCATGGCCTGCTCGCCCGCCTGCCCATCGCGCTTCATAAACTGCCCAAAGGCCACAACTAGATTCTGCCCCATGGCGCGCACGGCCTGCCCCACGCAGGCGCTGGTTTTTCCTTTACCGTCACCAGTATACACAAGAATCATTATTTCCAGACTCCCGGGATCTGTACGCCGCACTTGGGGCACTTGCCTTCTGCGCCCCGCACCCGCGTGTCGTATCCGTTCCGTTCAATAACCAGCGCATTGCACTCCGGGCAAAACGTATTACTGCCCAAGGGGCTGCGCGTGTTTCCTATATAAACATAATTCAAACCGGCCTCGCGCCCGATGCGCCAACAGGCCTCAAGTGTTGCCAGCGGCGTGTCCGGATGGTCGATCATCAGGTGCGCGCCGTGAAAACCCGTCACATGCCACGGCGTATCCGGCCCCAGCTCGTCACGGATAAATGCTGCAAGCTCTGCCATTTCTGCCTGCCCATCATTGAGACCCGGAATAACCAGGGTTGTGACCTCAAGCCACCAACCAAGTTTTTTGATGGCTTTCAGATTCTCCAGCACAGGCTGAAGATGCCCGCCGCAATATTTGCGGTAAAAGGCTTCGCTGAATGACTTCAAATCCACATTGGCGGCGCAGATACATCGGCTCAGGGCCGCCAGGCAGTCCTTGGACATATAGCCGTTGGTCACAAGCACACTGCGTATGCCCTTTTTGGCCGCCATGCCTGCTGTCTCGTAAAGCAATTCAAAAAAGACTGTGGGCTCGTTGTAGGTAAAGGCCATGGTCTGGGCGCGGTTGGCCTGAGCCAGGGCCAGCAGATCTTCTGGCGCAGCGCGCTTGCCGGGCACTATGCCGCTTTCCGGCACGTGGGCTATGTTGTTGTTCTGGCAGAAATGGCAGGAAAAATTGCATCCGGCGCTGCCGACAGAGAAAATCTTGCTGCCGGGCAAAAAATGGTAAAGAGGCTTTTTTTCAATGGGATCCATTGCAGCAGCGGTAACGACCTTGCTGACTAGAGAAACCATTTCTCCCCGCATGTTGACGCGCACCCCGCAAATGCCCTTGGCCCCTTTGCGGAGGCGGCAACGGTGAGCGCACAGACGGCACACAACAGTGCCGTCAGGCTGAGAATCCCAAAGCGCGGCAAGCATGCTCAACGCCTCTCCCTTCCATCACGGCCCCTGTCGGCGCCGCGCGGGTCATACTGTGAATCGCCCTGACTGCCGGGGCGCGGGTTATACCTGTCATCTCCCCGCTGGTCATGGTTGTTGTCGCGGGGCCTGCTGGGGCCATTGTAGCCACCATCGCGCGAATCATGCTGATCGCGGCGCGGGCCATCGTAACGGCCATCGTGCGGCCTGTTATCATACCGACGATTATCATACTGCCGATCATCATAAGGTCTGTCGTCATGCCGCCTGTCATCATGGCGATGCCTGTTATGATCTGGCTGCGGCGCGGGCTGCCAGATAACCGAAGGCATGTTCTGCTGCCCCGGCCACGAAGGCCCACCGGGTCTGGGCATGGGGCCATACGGATTAGGCCCCCAGTGGTTGCCATCGGGATAAATCTGCGGAGCTACAAAAAAAGTGCCGTAATTTTGCTGGTCCGGGGGAGCGGGCGGCACCACAGAGGTAACGATGTCGCCAGTCTGCGGATCTCTATATTGGGTCGCGATGCCCCTGTCGTTGAAATTTTCCCCCTGGAGCTGCCCTGTGCCTGAGACAACACTGTCGCCCTGTCCTTGCCAGCCAGGTGCTGGCGCAGGATAAGGCGCATAGCCAGGCCCGTAACCTGGGGCATACTCGGGGGCAAAGCCCGGGGCAGGCGCAGGTGGTGGCACGGTGGCAGGATTTGGCACAGGGGCCGCAGAGGGAGCAGGGGCAGGGGCAGGGGCAGGAGCCTCCGCTGGCCCCGGCAGGGAACCAAAAGAGGAATAGGGAGCCATGCCCCCGGCGCTGGGCCAAGGGGTCGGCTGCCCCGAGGCGGCAGACTGTAAAGCAGGTGACTGCCCAGCCGCCTGTTGGCCCGCTTGTTGATTTGGCTGTTGGCCCGCCGATTGCCCCGGCTGCTGACCCGGCTGCTGGCCTGCGGGTTGCAGCGCAGCAGGCTTTTCTACAGATGGTTGACCTGGCGCAGCAGGCTGTTCAGGCTGAGCCGCCTGCACTGGGCCAAGCTTCACGCCCGTGACAGGCGCGCGGTATTCCGCAGCGCCATCCGCAGCAAGGGACGCGCTGGAACAAACGAACGTCAGTACGGCGCAGAAAATATACAATCCGGCATATCTACGCATGGCACGCTCCTTACCCCTCCGACTTTATTCTAACAGTGGCGAGCAAGCCGGTCTATGAAAAAACGCGCGGGCAGGGCCTCAAAAAGTCGCTTGGGGTTTGAAAGAACCTGTGGTATGTAGCGCAGATTCAAAGGAGGCAACGGATGTCCAGCGACCGCGCAAAAGCCTACACTCAGGCAGGCGTTGATATTGAGGCGGGAAACGATCTCGTTTCACGCATCAAAGGCATGGTTCAGAGCACGCAGACCAGAGGCGTCATTTCCGATATTGGCGGCTTCGGCGGCCTGTTCCGGCCTGACCTCAACGGCATGACCGAACCTGTGCTTGTTTCTTCCACCGATGGCGTGGGAACCAAGCTCAAACTGGCTTTTGCCTGCAACAAGCACGATACTGTGGGCATCGACCTTGTGGCCATGAGTGTCAACGACATTCTGGTTCAGGGTGCCAACCCTCTGTTTTTTCTTGACTACTTTGCCACCGGCAAGCTTGACGTAGAAACCGCCCAGACCGTCATTGGCGGCGTGGCCGAGGGCTGCCGTCAGTCCGGGTGCGCCCTGCTTGGCGGAGAAACCGCTGAAATGCCCGACATGTACGCGCCAGGCGAGTATGACCTTGCCGGTTTTTGCGTGGGCATAGTGGATAATGCCAAGCTCATTGACGGCTCCGGCATTCAGGTGGGCGACAAGATCATCGGCATCGCCTCCTCGGGCCTGCACTCCAACGGCTTTTCCCTGGCCCGCAAGGTGCTTGACCAGAGCGGCCTTTCCCTCACCGATCCCTTCCCCGGCGGGGATGGAGCCAGCGTTGGCGATGTGCTGCTGACGCCCACCACCATCTATGTGGAAGCGGTGCGATCCCTGCTGCGCGACATGAACGTCAAGGGCATGGCCCACATCACCGGCGGCGGCTTTTACGACAATATTCCCCGCGTACTGCCCGCCCAGGTGGAAGCGCGCATCCATTTTGGCAGCTGGCAGATGGCCCCCGTCTTCAACTGGCTTAAGGAAGCGGGCAACCTCAGCTGGCCGGAAATTCTGCAAATATTCAATGGCGGTATCGGCTATGTGCTGGTGGTGCCCGCCGATCAGGCCGAGGAAGCGATCAACCGCATTCAGGCCTTCAAGCTGCGGGCATGGTCCATAGGCGAAATAGCCCGCCGCTCCAAGGATGACGAACAGGAACAGGTCATCATCAACTTCTAGGGCATGGTCATTATTTATCTGCTCTAGCCCAGATTATAAAGGGCCGCCCAGCATCACCGGGCGGCCCTTTCGTTTCAAACTGCTTTTCTTTTTGGCTTTGCGTTGACATAATCAGCGTTCAATAGCCGCATGAAACCCGCACGGCCACTTCAGGAGGACATCATGAACAGCGCCATCAGTTGCCTTGGAAACGCCATCTGGTTTTTGTGCGGCGGCATTGTCATGGGCCTTGTTTGGTGGCTATACGGGGTGCTCTGCTTTATTTCCATCGTAGGCATTCCCTGGGGCAGGGCATGCTTTGTCATGGGCAATTTTGCCTTCTTCCCCTTTGGCAAAATGCCCGTTGCGCGCGATGTGCTCACCGGCAAGCCGGATGTAGGCACCGGCCCATGGGGCACGGTGGGCAACATCATATGGCTCGTGCTGGCTGGCGTGTGGATTGCCCTTGGGCATCTGGTCTCCGCCGTCATGTGCGCGGTGACCATCATCGGCATTCCTTTTGCGTGGCAGCACGTCAAACTCGCCGCGCTGGCCCTCTGCCCCATCGGCAAGACCATTGTACCCGCGCCCCTGGCCGATGCTGCCGAACGCGCAGCAGCAGAACGAGGTTTCCGCGACGGGCGCTAGTAAAGTTCGCTTTGCCGCATCACCACGTGATCAAAAATCGCGGAGCTGACGCAGCTTCAGTCAGCGGGTTGGCAGGCGAACAGTTCCGCCAATTGCTTTGCATAAAATTTATTCATGTACTCAATGTCAATCCTGGGCGAATCCGCTCCGCGCAGCAGATTAACCACCATTGAAGCCCCCATGATCTGCGCCAGTATCAGCTCTGCCCGCGTGGCCGCCTGCTCGCCGGGCAGCACCTCCATGATGTGCTGGCGGATATTGTCGTAGGTTTTTGCCATCACGTCCGAGACATTGGGGTCCAGCGCAGAAAGAGCAGTGATGCGAAAATCTGTGGCCCATGCGCTCTGCGCTCCGCCAGAGAGAATGCTGCCCATGGCCATGCTGGTTTTTTCCATAGGCGGCACATCAGGCAGGGCCTCAATGCCTTCTGAATTCAGAATGGACGCCACTTCAAGAAAAAGATTTCTTTTTGAGCCAAAATAGCGGCTGATGAGTGCCGGGTTTACCCCGGCCGCCGCGCCGATTTCCCGTATCCCGACGTTGCCGTAGTTGGCTTTGGCAAAGAGCCTTCGCGCCGCCTGCAAAAGACGGTTTCTGGTTTCTGCGGCATTGCGTTTGCGCTGCGGGCCTGTGGCTGGTTTACGTTCAGGAGCCATTGCTATCCCCTATGGTTACTGCGACTTGACACAGTTGGTTTCATGAGGCTACTTTTGAGTAATCAATTGATTACAGATTTTCCATAAAAAGTGCAATGCCTTTGTTGCACGGGAGGATTCATGAAAATACGGGGATTGTCGTGCTTGGCGGCATTAGCCATTCTTCTTTTAACGGCTTTTTCAGTCCGTGCGGAAGAAGGCAAGACCGACAGCAACCGATGGGGATTCAACCTCGGCATTGGCGGCACTGTTTCCACCTCGGAATATAAGGGAGTGGAAAGGCTGGGCACGGCCCTGCCCTTGCTGGGATATGAAGGCGAATATCTGTATTTGCGGGGATTGAGCGGCGGCGTGCACCTGTTCAAGAACGAATACCATGAGGTCAACGTGCAGCTTTCGTATCTGCCGCAGCATTTTTATGCCTCATGGAGCGACAACTCGGGCATGAAAAAACTTGATGACCGCTATGCTTCTGCCATGGCTGGCATCAACTACCGACTGCGCACCGAGCTTGGCGTGCTGGCCGCCACCCTTTCCACCGATGCGCTGGGCGTGAACAAGGGCGTGATGGCTGATGCCTCCTATTCCTACCCCATCCGCTTTGCCAATATGTCGCTTACCCCCACGGCAGGCGTGCAGTGGACTGACGTGAACTACAACGACTATTATTACGGTGTGAGCAAGAGCGAGGCCCGAGCCAGCGGTCTGAGCAACTACTCGCCGGAATCAGCCCTCTCGCCTTATGCTGAACTGACCTTGCGCGTCGGCCTTACAGAAAGCTGGAGCGCGTTTGTGAGTGGGAAAAGTCAGTTTTTGGGACAGGAAATAACCGACAGCCCCATGGTTGAACGCAACAACAAGTATTCGTTGAGCGGGGGCTTTCTTTACGCATTCTAGAGCAGTAGGACATTACCATTTTTCCCGGCGGCTTGCCGCCGGGTCATCACCAAGGGCGCTTTCTGAACGGGCAGAAATGTGCGGGCCTTTGCTGCGACCTGCACTGCCCTACCGTTCAGAAGCGCAACCGCCCTGGCAAAGATGTCCGGGGCCGAAGGGAACAAGCCTGCCCGCAGCAAAGGCGTTAAGACAGTCGGCCACTGTAGGCAGATTGGCATTGTAATACACGGCTATACCCGCCTCCTGCAAAGCCCGCAGGGGCCTCATGCCCATGCCGCCCGCGAGCAGAGCGCCAACACCAAGACGCAGCAAGGCCTGTACCGGCCCGGCGCAATCCCCGCCCTGATGCATGGGATTGGGCTGAATGCTGACCGCCCCGATATTGCCGTCTTCCACCCTGGCAAGGGTATAGAACTGACATCGGCCAAAATGCGCGTTGGGCGCGGCATCCGGCCCGCCAGGGGCAATGCTTGGCACGGCCACCACCAGCCCGCCCGGCATGGCAACCTCGCTTTCCGCCCCCTCGGCAGTCGCATCCACAGCGCACACCCCGCCCTCAATGCGCAGGGCCTGCCCCTGCACCAGAGCCTGAGCCACGCTGCGCCGCGCGCGCTTCAAAAGCCTGCCAAAGGTGTGCCGCGAAACACCCATGCGGGCTGCGGCGGCATCCATGTTAAGGTCTTCAAAGTCGGCCAGACGCAGGGCTTCCAGGCCATCCAGCGACAGCACGACCTCTTCAAGTTCGTGCAGGGGAATACCGTTGGGCTTGAAACATCTGTTTTTTGGCAAGGCGCTCACGCGCCTGCAATGGCAAGGTCTTGGCATAATTTCCCAGTAATATGGTTTTATTTGAGAATAAGCCAATGCCACGCCTCGCGCAAGTGGCGCAAGCCGTGGTCATGCACACCTGCCGCTCTGCGCATGACCGGGCCAAAACAGGGAGGGGTAAACCCGGTTCAGGCCCGGCCATGCTTCCCGAGGGCCGGAGGCTGCTTGCGCGCAGGCAGCGCGCGCCCAAGGCACCAGGCAAACCAAGGGTACGGGCAATGGTTTGCGGGAACAGTAAAACCTGCCGCGCGTGGCGGCTATCATTTTATCAGGCCTGAAGCTCCGTCAGCAGGCGCATCACGCGACGCGCATCGTCCGCTGTGGGCGTGGTCGGCAGCGAGGCAAGAATGCCCAGGCCTTCCATGACGTCATGAAAAACATCCTCGGGCATTTCGCTGACAACCGCCGTATGCACCAGCGCATTCACACGCATGATGCCGATGACATCCTGCTTCGCCTGCTCCTGCGAGGTGGCATCCAGCATCACCAGCGCAGGGGCCTGCTTTTGCACGCAGCGTTTGCAGGCATCGGCATCAGCAACCGTGGTTACGGCGCAGCCCTGGCTTTCAAGCTCCGCCACAAAGGCGGCAAAAACTGCGGGCCGCCCTGTCTGCAACAGAATGGAGCGCTTCATAACGGCTTAATGCCCGCCGCCGCAGGTGTGCTCGGGAGTGAATTCCGTCAGTTTGCCCTGGCAAAATGCCTGCACGGCCATGCCCACGGTGGGCTGGTTGCCTGCAAAGTACACGCTGATACCCATCTGGTTGAAACCCATGAGGGGGCGCATACCCATGCCGCCAGCCAGAAGCGCATTGACGCCGTGGGAGGCCAGATACTGCACCGGGGCCATGCACCCGCCCTGCTGATGCGGGATGGATTCAAGGGTGGACTGGGCGGCAACCTGCCCGTTTTCCAGTTCCACGATGGTGTAAATATCGCAATGTCCAAAATGCATACCCATGCCGGAATCCATGCCGCCGGGCATTTGCGAAGGAATCGCCAGAATCGTCTTGCTCATGATGCTTTCCTTTTACAGGTGGTTTATGCCGCCTTGCCGCCCCGGTTGCGCAGCCAAAGCGCACACGCACTCCCAGGCTGCAGCCAGTGTTTCGGCAAGGGGTTGGGTAAGGATTGAAATTTCTTCGGTCAGAGCCTGCCGCCGCACCATGGCCTGCGTGACCAGCGGGCTGAAAGGCAGTTCGCCCACCACATGGTGCCCGCCTTCTGCGGCCACGGCGTGTATGCGGGCGGCTTCCTCCGCGTTCAGGTCGGCCTTGTTGATAAGCACCGCCACGGGAATGCGAAAATGCGCGCACAGCTCCGCCACGCGGGCAAAGTCATGCCGCCCCGAAGGCGTTGGCTCTACCACGGCCACGGCCAGTGCCGCACCGGAAAGGGAGCTGATCACAGGGCAGCCCACACCCGGCGAGCCATCGCACAGCACAAGGTCTGCGCCCATTTGGGTTGCCTTGTCCCGGGCCTGACGTTTGAGCAGGGCCACAAGCCTGCCGGAATTTTCCTGCCCGGGATCGAGCTGCGCATGCACAAAAGGTCCAAAGCGGGTGTCGCTGACATACCACACGCCACAGCGCCGTTCAGGGAATTCCACCGCATGCACCGGACAAAGCTTGTGGCACACACCACAACCTTCGCACCCCAGTTCGTCTATGGTGTACACGCCATCTTCAAGCCGCACGGCATCAAAACGGCACAGATCGGCACAGCGCCCGCAGGCGGTGCACAGATCAGGATTGATGTGGGCCGTATTACCGGAAATAAAAACTTCCTTCTGCTGCACCTGCGGGTCCAGCAGAATGTGCATGTCCGGCACGTCCACATCCAGGTCGCAGAGTACGGCCTTTTGCCCCAGCGCATGGGCCAGCGCGGCAAATGCGGCGCAGACGGTGGTCTTTCCCGTACCGCCCTTGCCGCTGATAACAACTATCTCACGCATGGCTGGCCCCCTTGGCAAACTCCCGCAGTTTGACGGCAAGTTCTGCAAAGCGCTGCCGCCATTCCTGACCCGTCGCGCCCTGCGCTTCCGTGGGCGGCAAGCCGTGGGCATAGGCGTGGGCGGCCTCGCGCTGGAAGGGCAGTTCTGCCAGTATGGACAGTTTTGCGCCCGCGCACCATGCGCGCAGTTCATTCTCACAATCGGCATTGCCTTCCATGCCCACGCGGTTCATCACAACGGCAACGGGCCGCCCCAACTGCGCAAAGGCCGCATGCGCCAGCTTGAAATCATAAAAGCCAAAGGGGGTTGGTTCCGCCACCAGCAGTACGGCATCCGCGCCGCGAGCCGCCGTCATGGCCGGGCAGCTCACGCCGGGGGGAGCGTCCATGAGTACGTCAGAGGGATGCCCCGCAAGCAATTCTGCCAGCTTGCGCTCCTGAGCACGCAGGAGGGGCGGAGTCATGGCCTCGCCCACGCGGGTACGGCCCATCAGAAAGGGGAGTGTTTTGCTGCCAGCGGGCACAGAACCCTGCAGCAGGGCGCCAAGCTCCCGCTGCGCCACGCGTAGCGCCTGTTCCGGGCACACCTCAAAACAGCCGCCGCAGCCGTGGCACATATCCTGAAAATACATGGGCTTTGCACCCATCATGGCAATGGCCCCGTAGGAACACATGGGGCGGCATGCGCCGCAGCCCGTGCATTTTTCCTCCACCAGTTCCGGCACTTCAAGATAAACCGATTCGGGCTCCGCGAGACTTGGGTGCAGCAAAAGGTGCAGATTGGGCGCTTCCACGTCCGCGTCCACAAGCAACAAGTCGCGCTCCCACTGTCCTGCAAGGCAGGCGGTTACGGTGGTCTTTCCCGCGCCGCCTTTGCCGCTGGCAATCACAATGCGCATACGAGCCTACTTGTTGGGAGCCGTGGCTGGGCTGACCGAGCCATCGGCAAGACAGCGCACGGCTTCGCCCACGCTGCGGTTGTCCATGTCCTGATACACGTCGAGGCCAGCCGCCTTGAGGGCCGTAAAAGCCTTGGGCCCCACATAGCCGCTCATGACGGCCTGCACACCCAGACCAGCCAGCCGCTCAGCAGTCTGAATGCCAGCACCCTGCGCCGCCGCCTGCGATGCGCCGTTGTCCACATAATCTGCCTGCATGGTGTCCATATCCACGATCACAAATCCGCCAGCCCTGCCGAACCGTGGATCAACCTGCGATTCCAGCCCCGGCCCTTCGCTTGAAACGGCTACTTTCATGGCTACTCCCTTGCTCGTCATTTTTGCTCAAATGAGCATAATCCTGTACGCAAAAATGTCAACACAATAAAGAATCCGCCGCACCAACTTTTGCTGATACGGCGGACATGCCGCCCACAAGGCGGCCCGGGGGGGATGTAGAAACTACTTGTGCACGTAATGATCCAGAGGCTTTACCCTGTAGCTGTTGACCGGCATAAGGTCAGTGGTCACGTAGCCCGGCGCGGCGTTAATAAGGTCGGGTATGCGATTGACGATGGTGGCGCAGGTCAGTTCAACCGTGGCGGGACGGGTAATGACCACCTGCGTATCCGGCTCGCCCATGAGCGTCCAGTCGTTGCGGTCAACCTCGCCGGGGGCGTAAACCTTGCCCACGCATTCGCTCTCGATAACGATGCCCTCCGCCGTTTCTGTGGTCACCACGGCAGACATGCCTGTGGCATGCCCGGCAGGGATGGTCATACCCAGCGTTTCAGAGCGCAACTCGGCGCTGTGGGTCTGGGGCACGCACTTCTGCACCTGGCTTTTGACCGTAAGGCCCAGACGCTCAGCCAGCCAGCCGTTGACGTTCCACATATAGGAGGGCAAAAACTCGCCGCGCTCAATCAACTGCTGACGCTCTGCGGGCGAAATGGCGTCTGCTGAAGCTATTTCCTTTTCAAAAGCGGGCAGGTCAAGCCCCGCGCCGTGAACCTTGGCGAGGGCGATGCCGTAGTCTTCCACATTGTAGCTGGAGCTGCCCTTGATCTTGTTGATGGTATGCATGGCCCCGGCCAGGGTGGCAATCAGGTTGCCCCAGAACACGTCCTGATAACCGGAACCGCAAACCGTGCAGCCCGTTTTTTTCGCCATGGCATCCACCTCGCGGGTGATGGCGGGCGAAGAATTCATGGGGAAGATGGCTTCCTCATTGGTGGTGATGGCGTTGACGCCATTTCTGGCGCAGACCATGAGGGCATCCACAATGTCGCGCATGAGGCTCATGGTGGTGATGATGCAGGCATCGGGTTTGAGCGCGGCCAACACCTTGTCGGCCTCATCAGCGTGATGCACCACAACGCCCCGCTCCGGCCCGCCAATGATTGCACTGATATCCCGGCCGATCACTGCGGGATTCACGTCAAAGGCAGCTACGATTTCCGCGCCTTTTTCGTACACGTATCGCATGGAATACTTGGACATCTTTCCGCAACCATACTGGGCAATCCGCAATTTGCTCATGAGTTTCCTCCTGGTTTGGAATGCGCGCTACCTGAAATACGCTTTCAGTTCTACCATACGCGCCGCTTGTGAAAAAACAAGCATATCACGGATTGAAAAATCAGCGCTTTGGCAGCCTCACGCCCAGAGCCACTGCAAGGCCTGCCACAATGGCGGCAGCCCCCGCCACATCGGTGGGCAGGATGGGCACGCCCAGCAACAAAGCTGAAAGGGCCAGTCCGCTCAGGGGATTGAGCATGTTATACGCAGCCGCAGTGGATGCCCCTTGCGTACGGATGAGCAACAGCCACAGGGCCATGCCCAGCAGGCTCACCACAGCAAGCCAGCCCAGCGCCAGCAGGGCCGGAATGGAAACCGCAAGAGGCGTCACGCTGCTCTGCATAGCAGCTGGGGCAAAACAAAGCATGGCGCAGACTGACATCCAGAAATTGACCGGCAGCAGCGGCATGTTGCTGTATCTGCCGCGAAAGAGCACCGCACCTACGGAAAATGCCACAGTTGCCCCGGCAGCCAGCAGCAGCCCCTGAACGGCCCCGGCCTCAAGCTTGCTCACGCCCACCATGAGCACAATGCCAGCCAGCGACAGGCCAAAGCCCAGCAGCTTTGCCGCACTAAACGATTCCAGCCTGCGCGCAACGCCAAGCATAAGGGTGGCAAAGGGCGAGCAGGACACAATGACCACAACCCAGGGAGGCGAGACCAGTTGCAGGGCGGAGAAACTCAGCCCCAGATAGGCCACGTTGTTCAGCAGGCCGAGCACAAATCCAGCCCGCAGCGCCCTGCCCGCCTGCGGCCCCCACAGGCTTTTGCCGCACAAGAGGCCAAGCACAAAAACGGTGCCCACAAAACGGTAAAACAGGCTTACGAATGGCCCCATTTCCGTCACCACAATCTTGCCCGCCACAAAGGCTGAACTCCAGATAACGCTAAAGCACACGCCCACAGCCACGTGCCGCCAGTTTAGACGCTTTTGAGCCGAGTTTGTCGCGTATCCGTTCCCCAATCCAGGCCCGTGCGCTTCCAGCGGCCTTTCCACACTTGCTGGTTTTTCCATTTTTCACCCCTACCCCTTGCAGCAATATAATTGCGTCCACAGTAGGCGGGGGCTTGATAATTTGTAAAATTTATTTTTATCATGAACAAATCAGTTCATCTTATTTTAAGGAGGTCAGCAGCTATGGAAATCCCGGCAGACACGCGCAGTATCACCCTTGAACATATGCGGGCTTTTATTGCCGTGGCCCACAGCCGCAGCTTTCAAAAAGCCGGGGAGCAGCTTTGCCGCAGCCAGTCGGCGGTGACGCAGTCTGTCAAAAGGCTGGAGGCGCACCTCAACTGCACGTTGGTGGAGAGAGGCAACGGGCATACCTTTGGCCTCACCACAGCGGGGCAGCGCATCTTGCCGGAACTGGAGGATATTCTGCTGCGCTTTGACGCGGTGCTGCGCGCAGCCCGGCAACCTGAATTGCGGGGGCGCATCACGGTAGGGATTCCGCCAAGTTTCAGCACGGTAGAATTGCAGGCTGCCGTGGCCCGCCTGCTGGCCCTGAACCCTGACCTTCAGATCGGCGTCATTTCGGCCATGTCTGCGGATATTGACCGCATGCTGGCGGACGGCAGCCTGGACGTGGCCCTGATCAACCAATACCGCTTTGACAGCAGCCACGCGCCCGAGGGCATATTCGAGGTATTGGCGCAGCAGCCTCTGCACTGGGCAAGCGGCGGGTACATGGAGCTTGCGCCGACCGTGCCCGTGCCGCTGGCTACCTACAGCGAGGGCAGCCCCTGGCGCTCCGCCACGCTGGAAGCCCTCAATACCGCAGGCAGAAGCTATGATTTTGCCTATGTGAGCGCCTCGTACGAAAGCCTGTGCAGCTCGGTGCTGGCGGGTTTTGGCATAACCGCCCTGCCCGATTGGGATATGGACGGACGCTTTGTCATCCTTGACGGCACGTGCGGCCTGCCGCCTCTGCCGCAGGTGCGAACAGTGCTTAAAACAGCCGCGACCAGCCCGGTGCTGCGGCAGTTTTGCGACTTCATCATGCAACTGCCATTTTTTAAAAACCTGCGCCCTCAAGCCTGAGCACCGCACGCAAAAAGCCCCCGAATCCTGAGATCCGAGGGCCTGAATCAGCTATGAACGCCGCCGAGCGGCATGGACTAGGGTTTGTTAACTCTATGAGCAATTTTGTTCTCTGCCAAGGAAGGAAGCCTTTTTATGAAGGGAGTGTACTCCCTTCGGTACTCGACCGAAATAAAAAGGCTTCCTGACGCAGACAGAGGGCAAAAGAGCCATAGTGCACAGGCCCTAGCCTCTGTCTTCCAGCGCCGCCACAGAAGGCAACACCTTGCCTTCCAGCAGTTCCAGCGATGCGCCGCCGCCAGTGGAGATATAGCCCATTTTTTCGGACAGGCCGTACTTTTCCACCGCAGCCACGGAATCACCGCCGCCCACCACCACAAAGGCCTTGGAATCAGCAAGATAGTGCGCCAGTTCCTTGGTGCCTTCGCCAAAGGGATCAGTTTCAAACGCGCCCACAGGGCCGTTCCACACCACAGTGGCAACCTTGGACAGCAACTTTTTGTACTGCGCAATCGTGTCTCGGCCTACGTCCAGAATCATCTGGTCGGCGGGCACGTCGCCCACGGCGCGGGTGGTAGCCGCCTGACCGGGGGCCAGTTCCTCGGCGGTCACAACATCCACGGGCAGGGGCAGTTCTCTGTTAAGATTTTTGGCCTGCTCCATGATGCGCTTGGCGTCCGTCACCAGATCTTCCTCGTACAGAGACTTGCCGACCATATACCCGGCAGCCGCAAGAAAGGTATTGGCAATGCCGCCGCCCACGATAAGCACGTCCACTTTTTCCAGCAGATTTTCCAGCAGGGCCAGCTTGGTGGACACCTTGGAACCGCCGATAATGGCAGCAAGCGGACGGGCGGGATTGTTCAGCACCTTGGCAAAGGCATCCAGCTCCGCCTGGAGCAGCGGCCCGGCGCAGGCAACCTTGGCAACGCGCACCGCACCCTCGGTGGAGGCATGCGCGCGGTGGGCCGCCCCAAAGGCGTCCATCACATATACATCACCCAGGGCGGCAAGCTGCGCGGCCAGAGCGGGGTCGTTCTTTTTCTCGCCCTTGAGAAAACGCACGTTCTCAAGCAGGGTCACGGTGCCGGGAGCAGCCTTGGCTTCTTCCAGCGTGGCGGCGAGGGCAACAGGTTTGCCCAGCAGCTCGGAAAGGCGGGCGGCCACGGGCTTGAGGGAGAACTGCTCTTCATACTGCCCTTCTGTGGGGCGGCCCAGATGCGAAAGCAGCACCACGCCCGCGCCTTTTTCAAGGGCCGTGGTAATGGTGGGCACCGAAGCGCGGATGCGCTTGTCGTTGGATACCTGTCCGTCCTTCATGGGCACGTTCAGGTCTTCGCGAATCACAACGGTTTTGCCGGTCAGGTCCAGATCCTGCATTTTTTTGATGGGCATATGCGTTCTCCCTGTAAGAGGATTTGCTTCGTTCTGTCGGTCAGTTACTTCCCAAGCTGCCGGAAAAGGCCTTCCGCCACTTCCAGCACATGCGCCACGGTAAAGCCCAGACGCTCAAAAACGATCTTGGCAGGGGCGGAAGCGCCAAAACGCTCCATACCGACCACCGCGCCGTCCAGGCCCACATACTTGCGCCAGTAATCCGCAGCGGCGGCTTCAATGGCAATGCGGGCGCGCACGCCACGGGGCAATACGCTTTCCTTGTAGGCCGCGTCCTGCGCGTCAAAAATCTCTGCGCAGGGCATGGAGACTACGCGGGCCTTGCGGCCATCGGCGGTCAGCTGATCAGCGGCTTCAAGGGCAAGCGACACTTCGGAACCAGTGGCTATAAGGATGATCTCGGGCGTGCCTTCGCAGTCGCGCAGCACATAGCCGCCGCGTGCGATGGCTTCCACCTGGGCGGCATCGCGCTGGCAGAAAGGCAGATTCTGGCGCGAGAGCGAAAGCCCGGTGGGCGTGTGGACGCTTTCAAGGGCGCTACGCCAGGCCACGGCGGTTTCCACCGTGTCGCAGGGACGCCACAGATTGAAATTGGGCATAAGGCGCAGCATGCCGAGCTGTTCCACAGGCTGGTGGGTGGGGCCGTCTTCGCCCACGCCGATGGAGTCGTGCGTCAGCACCCACACGGCGCGGATGCCCATGATGGCAGCCAGCCGCAGGGCGTTCTTGGCCTGATCGGCAAAGGACATGAACGTGCCCGCGTAGGGGATGAACCCGCCGTGCAGGGCAAAGCCGTTCATGATGGCGCTCATACCGAATTCGCGCACGCCGTAGGAAACATAGTTGCCCTTGTGGGTCTGCACGTCCATATGCTCGGAGGCGCTGGTCAACGTACCCACGGAGCCGGTGAGGTCGGCTGAGCCGCCCACAAGTTCGGGCAGGCGGGGCACGAGGCATTCAAGGGTTTTCTTGGAGGCCACGCGCGTTGCCGTTGTTTCGGCCTTGCTCACGGCTTCTTCAATCATGCCACGCGCAATGGCGGCCCAGTCTTCGGGCAGTTCGCCGCGCATACGGCGGGTAAATTCTGCGGCAAGCTCGGGATTGGCCTTGGCGTAGGCGGCATAGGTATGCTCCCAGGCGGCCTCGGCAGCCTTGCCCTTTTCACGCGCGTCCCATGCGGAATACAGTTCCTGCGGCACGGTAAAGGGCTCTTCGGTCCAGCCCAGAGCCGCGCGGGTGGCTGCAATGCCATCGTCGCCAAGGGGCGAGCCGTGGCAGGATGCGGAATCGGCCTTGGGCGAACCAAAACCAATGTGGGTGCGGCAGATGATCAGGCTGGGACGGCTGTGGTCGGCCTTGGCTTCGGCAATGGCGGCGTCCAGAGCGGCGGCGTCGTGCCCGTTGATGGGGCCGATGACCTGCCAGTGGTAGGCGCGGAAGCGAGCCGCCACGTCTTCGTTGAACCAGCCGTCAATCTTGCCGTCAATGGAAATACCGTTGGAGTCATAAAGGGCTATGAGCTTGCCCAGGCCCCAGGTGCCAGCCAGAGAGCAGGCCTCGTGCGAAACGCCTTCCATGAGGCAGCCGTCGCCCGTGAACACATAGGTGTGGTGATCCACAACCGTGTGCTCGGGCGTGTTGTAGCGGGCGGCCAGCATGCTTTCGGCCAGCGCCATGCCCACGGCGGAAGAAATGCCCTGCCCCAACGGGCCGGTGGTCATTTCAATGCCCAGATCAGGCTCGTATTCAGGGTGCCCTGCGGTTTTGGCCCCCCACTGGCGGAAGTTGCGCAGTTCCTCCATGGGCAGATCATAGCCCGTGAGGTGCAGCAAGGCATAGAGCAGCATGGAGGCATGACCGTTGGAAAGCACAAAGCGGTCGCGGTCAAACCAGCGGGGATTGCTCGGATTGTGCTTGAAACCGTGACGCCACAGGGCTTCGGCCATGTCGGCCATGCCCAGAGGTGCGCCGGGGTGACCGGAGCGGGCTTTTTCAATGGCGTCCATGGCAAGGGCGCGGATGGCATTGGCGCACTGTCTGCGGGTGGGCATGACTCTTTCCTCTACTTTTGCGTGATATGGTTGGCGGCGCGGCGTCTCAGGGCATCCTCCGCATGGCGGGGCGTTTTGCCCGCAAGCGGAGCCTTAAAGGCGGCAAGCCGTTTTTCGTAAGGTTTGTGGCCAAAAAAGGCCGAGCCGGACACAAGCACTTCCGCCCCGGCGTCCACAAGCTCGGCCGTGTTTTCGGGGCATACGCCGCCGTCGATCTGGATGAGCGCCTCGGCCCCGCCGTTGGCGTCAAGCATCTGCCGGGCCGCGCGGATTTTGTCGAACGTGGAGGGGATGAATGCCTGACCCGAAAAACCGGGGTTCACACTCATGAGCAGCAGCATGTCCATATCCGCCGCCAGCCAGCGGGCCGCGCTCACATCCGTGCCGGGGTTGAGGGCAAGCCCCGCCTTGCAGCCCATGGCCCGGATGGCCGTGAGGGTACGTTGCGGGTGCTTGTCGGCCTCGGCATGGATGACCAGCATGTCTGCCCCTGCCTTGTGGAAGTCGGCAATGTAGCGGGCCGGATCATTCACCATGAGGTGCACGTCAAAAAAAAGCCCGCTGACAGACCGTAGAGCCTTTATCAGCGGGGGACCAAAGGTGATGTTGGGCACAAAAGCCCCGTCCATCACGTCCAGATGCAGCCAAGTGACTCCGGCGGCCTCAAGGGCGCCAAGCTCTTCGGCCAGACGGGCAAAATCGGCAGACAGCAATGAAGGCGATAAGATCATGATTATATCGGGGTGAGCCTGTTTGCGGGGGAGGGCCACCAACAGAAAGGGTCGCCTCCCCCGCGTCCCTTCCCTGAAATATTTAGTTGCGCCAGCAGGCCGCAGCCTATTTTTCGCTGAGCAGACGGCGCAGCGAGGTCAGCTCCCGCTGGAGCATGCGCATAAAATCCGGGTCCGGCACCGCCGCCACACGTTCGGGCAGGCTTTCATCCACCACGGCGCTGCCTGCAAGTACGCGGCGCGCGCCTTCAATGGTCATGCCCTGCTCATGCAGCAACTGCCGGATACGACGCAAGAGGGCCACGTTTTCTTCCGTGTACAGGCGCTGCCCCTTACCGGTGCGCAGCGGCGCCAACTGGGGAAACTCTGTTTCCCAGAAGCGCAACACATGGGTTTTGAGGTCGAGCAGTTCCGCGACCTCACCTATGCGGTAGGTATTGTCGGGCGTGTGGTCCGACATGTCATACCCCTCCTGACACTCTCTGAAAATGTGCCGGAATTGCGCAGGCCCGAAAAAACGGGCCTGCGCGCACTGTGTTAAATTTTCACGCCCAGAGCGCTTACAAGCGACTGTGCCACCTTCTCCCGCTCCTTGTCCACTTCCGTATCCTTGAGGGTACGCTCCGCATGGCGGAACGTGAGCCGGAAGGTCAGGTTGCGCACGGGTTCCCCGCCCTGTTCCGTCTTGGGTTCAAAGCAGTCCACCAGGGCCACTTCGTCCAGCAGGGGCAGCTTGAGCCCCTGCACGTGGGCAGTAATGTCGGCCACCTTGAGGCCCGGCCCGGCGGTCACGGTAATGTCGCGTCGCACGGGAGGATACACTGGCAGGGGCGCAAAGCGCACCGTGGCGGCATCGTGCAGTTCACGCAGGATGTCGAGGTTCATTTCAGCCAGCCACACGTCCTTGCGGGCGTGGTATTCGTCGGCCATGGCGGGTTTGACCCGTCCCATGAAGCCCACCGCGCGGCCATTCACAAAGACGTTCACGCAGGGCAGCAAAAAGGCGTGTTCCGGAGCCAGTTCATAGCTGGGCGCGCCAAGGTGCAGATAGTGCAGCAGGTTTTCCACCACGCCCTTGAGGTCGGCATAATCCATGTCGCCCTCAGCCTGGGGCCAGGCCGTGTCGTAGCGCGCGCCATACAGCAGCACGCCCAGCATGCCCGTTTCGCGGGCGGTGGTTTCAGAAGCGGCGTCAGCTTCAAAGATGTTGGCAAGTTCAAACAGCCGCAGACCCTGCGCGCCCTGGGCGAGGTTGTTGCGCAGATCGTACATGAGGCCCGGTGCCAGCGCGGTGCGCAGGGCGTCCTGCTCCGCCGAGAGCGGATTCATGATGGAAATGCGGCCCTCGCGCGGCATGGCAAGATGATCCATGTCCTTGTGGCCCACAAAGCTGTAGTTCACGGCTTCGTTGAGACCGAGGCCAGCGCCCCAGTGCTTGAGGCGCGACCAGAATCCATAGCGCGATTCAGGCTCGCCAGCGCGGTCGAGGTTGCGGGCAATGGCGGGCAGCACGGGGGCAATGGTATCCAGCCCGTGCACGCGGCCCACTTCTTCAATCAAATCAGCCTCGCGGGTGAGGTCGGGCCGCCAGGAGGGCTGGCTCACGCGCCACACGGGGCTGCTTTCGCCCTTGTCCACATTGCAGCCCATGCCGGTGAGCACCTTTTCGTCAAAGTCCGCGCCAAGCTGCACACCCAGCAGGGAATCGGCCCGCGCGGGGCGGAATTCAATGCTTGCCGCCTTGAAGGGGCGGGGTTCGTTGATGGAAAGGCCGCGCTGCACGCGCCCGCCGCTGACGGCGGCCATCATGGCGCAGGCGCGGTCAAGCGCCCACACGGTGCGCTGCTGGTCTATGCCGCGCTCAAAGCGATAGGATGCCTCGGACGAGAGGCCCAGACGGCGCGATGTTTTGCGGATGGTGGCGGGCTTGAAGACCGCGCTTTCCAGAAACACATTGGTGCTGGCATCGGAAATTTCGCTGTTCAGGCCGCCCATAACGCCAGCAAGGGCGACCGCACGCGCGCCGTCGCGGATGCAGAGGTCGGCAGAGGTGAGCGCGCGCTCCTGCCCGTCAAGCGTTGTGAAGATGTCGCCTTCCTGCGCGCGACGCACCACGATGCGGCCACCTTCCAGCTTGTCCATGTCAAAGGAGTGCAGGGGCTGACCATATTCAAACAGAATGTAGTTGGTCACGTCCACGATATTGGAAATGGGGCGCACACCCACGGCATGCAGGCGGTGGCGCAGGCGCATGGGCGAAGGCCCGATCTTGACGCCCGTGATGACGCGGCCGGAATACAGCCAGCAGTGCTCGGGGTCGTCAATATCAATGGGAACCAACACTTCCGCGCCAGAGTCCAGCTCCAACGGCAGCTCGGGTATGGAGAGAGGCAGGTTGCAGGCCAGGGCAGTTTCACGCGCAAGGCCAAGAACCGAAAGGCAGTCGGCGCGGTTGGGCGTGATGGAAATATCCAGCACTTCGCGGTCAAGCTCAAGCTGCTCCACAAGGGGTTTGCCCACCACAAAGCTTTCGGGCAGCACCATGATGCCGGTGTGGTCTTCGGTCAGGCCCAGTTCGCGCTCGGAGCAGATCATGCCAAAAGAGGGCGCGCCGCGCAGTTTGGCCTTTTTGATCATCATGCCGTCGGGCATCTTGGTGCCCACAAGGGCCACAGGCACTTTCTGGCCCGCAGCCACGTTGGGCGCGCCGCAAACGATATCAAGCAACTCGCCCTGTCCGGCGTCCACCTTGCAGACGTGCAGGTGGTCGGATTCCGGATGATTGTCGCACGAAACCACATGCCCCACCACAATGGAGCTTATGGCATCGTAGGGCCGACTGATATCTTCCAGCTCAAGGCCGAGCATGGTCAGGCGGTCGCCCAGCGCCTCAGCCGTTCCTTCATACGGAGTAAATTCACGCAGCCATGAAAGTGAGAGCAGCATAGTTCGTCCTGTTTCCGCGCCTTGGCGTGGTTATTTGAAACTCCAGGCAGGAGTCTGATTTTGCGGATCGGGCAGTGGGCGCTCGTAGCGCTCGCTCTGGCCCGCGCCCACACCGTAGGCCCCGGGTCTGGGACGCTTGGGAGCGGGTTTTTCTTCCGGCTGGCGGTCGTCAATGGTGTTGCCGTAAGCGTCCGTATACCCCATGCCGCCCTCTGCCGTGCGCCCTGCGTTCTTGCTGGGCAAGGATTCGATGCGTTTGGGTTCGCCCGGGGCGTCCATGCCCGAATGGCGCGGGGTGTAGGCTGAGGCGGCCTGAGCTTCATCCGCCGCCAGCCAGCACGGGCTGCCGGGCAACAGGGATGCCGCCAGCAGACACAGCAGCGCAAGGCATACGGGCAGCCCCGTGAGGCGACCTGCGCGCATGCGGGCATTGCTGCAATCTATGGGGCTCATAACGCTGGGCATAGTGTCCTACCGGGCAAACTGGCCAAGGAAGCGCACATCGTTTTCAAAAAACATCCGCAGATCGCCGATGCCGTACTTGAGCATGGTCACGCGTTCCACACCCATGCCAAAGGCAAAGCCGCTGACATCCGCAGGATAGCCCACGGCTTCAAACACGGCAGGGTCAACCATGCCACAACCAAGAATTTCAACCCAGCCCGTTGTTTTGCACACGCGGCAGGGCGCGTCGCCAATGTGCCCCTTGCCGCCGCACATGCAGCAGGAGATGTCCACTTCTGCCGAAGGTTCGGTAAAGGGGAAGAAGCTGGGGCGGAAGCGCACCTGGGTTTCCGCGCCAAAAACCGCGCGCACAAAGGCCGTGAGCGTGCCGCGCAGATGGGCCATGCTGATGCCCTCGCCCACCATGAGGCCTTCGATCTGATGGAACATGGGGGTGTGGGTGAGGTCGCTGTCGCGCCGGTACACCTTGCCGGGGGCAATGACGGCCAGTGGAGGCTTGCGCGCCAGCATGGTGCGGGCCTGCACGGGCGAGGTGTGCGTACGCATGAGCACCTTTTCGGTGACATACAGGGTATCCTGCATGTCGCGGGCGGGATGCTCGGGCGGCATGTTCAGGGCTTCAAAATTGTAGTAGTCGATTTCCACTTCCGGGCCGGAAGCCACGTCAAAGCCCAAACCCTGAAAAATCTGGCAGATTTCTTCCGTCACCAGGGTGGTGGGATGCAGGCTGCCGCGCCAGGGTGCGCGACCGGGAACGGAAGGATCGAAACGGCGCAGGGCTTCGGCCTCGCGCCCGGCCTCAAGAGCGGCCTTGCGGGCTTCGAACAGGGCGTTGCAGCGTTCTTTGACGCTGTTGGCGGTCTGGCCCACGGCGGGGCGCTCTGCCGGGGCCAGCGAGGGCAACTGGGCCATGATCTGGGCTATGCGGCCCTTGCGGCCCAGAACATCCACGCGCAAAGCCTCAAGGGCATCCAACGAAGAAGCCTGGCCCAGACCTTTTTCAAGTTCGGGAACCAGGCTTTCCAGTGCAGAAATCAGATCCATAGCGGATATCCCAATGCCGCGCGGCGCGGCTTTTTGTTAAGGGAGACGCAGAAAAACGGAAATGACGGCACCCGCTCGCGGCTTGGCCTGACGGCCCTGCCCTGCGGAACATCCTGCCATTTCTGCGATCTGCGCATCCTCACGGCATGAATTCGCCCTGCCCGCCGGGCAATCCCCGGCGATACAAAAAAATCAAGGCGCGGACGGCGCTTGTGCACCGCCCGCGCCTTATACCATGCAAGGCCCCGCTCCCGCAAGCCGCGCTGCGCTTTAAAAGCCGCAGGCGTCGCTGCCAGGAGGTCTCCCTCCGGCGCGGGGAGCACCGCTCTTAATTCAGAGCGGCCTTGGCCAGATCGACGATCTTGGCGAAGTCGTCCTTGTGATACACGGCAAGGTCAGCCAGAACCTTGCGGTTCAGCTCAATGCCAGCCTGCTTGAGACCGTGCATGAAGCGGCTGTAGGAAAGACCGCTCAGACGCGCGCCGGCGTTGATGCGGAGAATCCACAGAGTGCGGAAATCGCGTTTCCTCTGCTTGCGGCCCACATAGGAGTACTGCATCGAGCGTTCCACAGCCTCGCGCGCGGTGCGGTACAGACGGCTGCGACCACCACGAAAACCCTTGGCTGCGCTCAAATATTTTTTATGACGACGATGACTTGCAAGACCTCTCTTCACACGCATATGCGTTGCCTCCTTCTCCCAACTAGGCGGAGGAATGCCCGTTGGGGAGCGTAAAAAACTTCAGGCTCTCAAATGAGAGACGCGGATTGAACGTCAGTCGCGGCTCCGCATGCGCCGCCGATGCCGTAGCATCGCGCTGAATTACCTTTTCCCGTCAGAATCTGCTTTACACGCTCACAGCATCTACTGTGATTTGCGCAGGATTTTTACTTGCGGACAAGAAAGCCAAGCGGCGCGCCGAAGCGGAGCATAGCAGCCTATGTGACCGAGGCGCGCCCGCGTAGGCTGCCGCAGTCAGCAAGTAAAAAGACAAGCAAATTAGCCGTTGGGCAGCATCCGGCGCACAGCCTTCTCATTGGTCTGATCCACCAGGGTGGACTGACCCAGGCGCATTTTGCGGCTGGCGGCCTTCTTCGTCAGAATGTGGCGCAGGTTCTGGCGGCGACGCTTGAACTTGCCGCTGCCGGTCTGCGAAAAACGCTTGGCGGCGGAACGCCGGGTTTTGATCTTGGGCATGGCGTACTCCTTAAAAACGTATACACTCGGACGCCGTTTTACGGGCGCACCGAGGGAAGGGCATAATGCCCCAAAGCACCGAACCACGCAAGGGGAAATTCACATCCCCCGCACAGACGGTCTACGACTGCTTTTTGGGCACCAGCATCATCTGCAAGGTGCGGCCTTCGGCGCGGGCTTCCTGATCCACCTTGGCGATATCGGCAAGGTCTTGCACAACCCGTTCAAGAATGGCCATACCGCGATCTTTATGCACAATTTCGCGGCCCCTGAAAAACACCGTAATCTTACAGCGGTCACCCTCTTCAAGAAAACGGCGGATGTGGCGGACCTTGGTTTCGTAATCATGGTCGTCGGTTTTGGGACGAACCTTGATTTCCTTAATCTGCACCACGGCCTGCCGCTTTTTGGCTTCCTGCTTCTTTTTCTGCTGTTCGTACTTGAACTTGCCGTAGTCCATTATGCGACAAACGGGCGGTTCAGAAGTGGAAGCCACTTCCACAAGATCCATGCCGGCTTCTTTGGCCCGGTCAATAGCATCGTTGCGTTGCAGAATTCCAAGCTGCTCGCCATCGGCGGCGATCACGCGCACTTCACGGGCGCGGATCATCTCGTTGCGACGCACGCCGTCCTGCGGCATGTCGCGACGGAATCTCATATTAGGCGAAGCTATAGCGCATCCCTCCTTGTTTGAAAGGCTCTTCGGCGTCCGTCCGGATCAGCGCGGCGATTTCCGCTACGGATTTGAGCCCCATATTGTCCCCATTGCGCAGGCGCACATTGGCGCCGCCCGCCTGCACTTCTTTTTCCCCCACCACCAGAATATACGGAACCTTGGCCAGTTGCGCCTCGCGCACCTTGAAGCCCAGTTTCTCGTTGCGGGTATCGGCGGTGGCGCGAATGCCCATCGCCTTGAGTTCTTCACACATTTTGAGAGTGGCTTCGTCGCCCGCTTCCGTCACGGTAAGCAGGCGGGCCTGCTCGGGCGCAAGCCATGTGGGCAGCGCACCGGCAAAGTTCTCAACGAGAATGCCGATGAACCGCTCAAGCGACCCCATGATGGCCCGGTGCACCATGACCGGGCGGTGCTTTTCGCCGTCCTGCCCCACATAGGTGAGGTCAAAACGTTCCGGCAGGGTAAAATCAACCTGTATCGTTGAGCATTGCCATTCACGGCCAATGCAGTCAAGCAGTCTCACGTCAATTTTGGGGCCGTAAAACGCGCCATCGCCCTCATTGATCTCGTAGGGCAGTCCGGCCTTTTCCACAGCCTTGGTGAGCGCGTTGGTGGCAAGCTCCCACGCTTCGTCCGTGCCGATGCTGCTCTCGGGCCGGGTGGAAACGGCAACCTTGTACTGGAAGCCGAAGAGATTCATGAGGTCGCGGATAAGGTGGATGACCTCAAGAATTTCGCCCTCAAGCTGCTCGGGCGCGCACAGAATATGCGCATCGTCCTGCGTGAACTGGCGCACGCGCAACAGCCCGTGCAGCACGCCGCTCTTTTCGTGGCGGTGCACCACGCCCAGTTCAAAATAGCGCTGGGGCAGATCGCGGTAGCTGTGCAGCTCGTTGCCGTAAATGAGCATATGCGAGATGCAGTTCATGGGCTTGACGCCGTAGGTGTCTTCCTCGATCTGCGTAAAATACATATTTTCGCGGTAGTGGTCGTAGTGGCCGGATTTCTGCCACGTTTCCACGCGCAGCAACTGCGGCCCCTGCACGATTTCGTACCCGCGCTTGAGATGTTCGCGCCGCCAGAAGTCTTCAAGAATGGTACGCACCATCATGCCTCTGGGCAACCAGAAGACCATGCCAGGGGCCACATCTTCCTTGAAGGTGAAGAGTTTCAGATCGCGCCCAAGCTTGCGGTGGTCGCGGCGTTTGGCTTCTTCAAGCTGCTTCAGGTAGGCGTCCAGAGCTTTCTGGTCGGCAAAGGCAGTGCCGTAAATACGCGAAAGCATGCGGTTCTTTTCATCACCGCGCCAATAGGCCCCGGCCACGCTCATGAGTTTTGCCGCTTTGGCAAAACCCGTGTGCGGCACGTGAGGGCCACGGCACAGATCCGTAAAATCTCCGCAGGTATAGAGCGACACCGTGTCGGCATCGATGCTTTCGATCAGCTCAACCTTGTAGGCTTCGCCCATATTGTGGAATACTTCAATGGCTTCCGCCTTGGGCAGCACCTTGCAGGTGAAGGGTTCGCGCGCATCGGCGATACGCTGCATCTCCGCTTCAATAGCGGGGAAATCTTCACTGGAAAAGGGCTTTTCCACGTCAAAGTCGTAGTAAAAGCCAGTATCAATGGAAGGGCCAATAGTGACCTTGGCAGTGGGGAAGAGACGCTTGACCGCCGCCGCCATGACGTGGGCGGTAGAATGGCGGATCATCTGCAGCCCCTCGGGCGAGTCGGCGTACACGGGCGCAAGCTCGGCGCAGCCAGCAGGCAGGGGTGCGGAAAGATCCAGCAGAGCGCCGTTATCGGCGCGCGCGGCCACAGCCGCCTTGAACTTTTTGCCGCTCAAGGCTTTTTGCAGGACAGAAGCTACGGAGTCACCGGCTTCCACCATCTGCCCTTCCACACGGACTTCCATGAAAAGCTCCTTACAAAAATACCCGGAGGCACATAAAACAAAGTGGGGAGGTAAACCTCCCCACTGCGCCGAATCCGGTCTTCGGGTCGCATCAAGCGACCTGTGCTATGGGCGGGGCCAAGGCCTTCCGCCGTTTAGGGGAACTATCCCCGAAGAGTCATTTGGTAGGAACGAACAGACTTGAACTGTTGACCCCTTCCGTGTCAAGGAAGTGCTCTAGCCACCTGAGCTACGCTCCTACATGAGGCAAGCGGTTATATAGCTACTCCCCATGCCGCCGTCAACACTTTTTTGACACATTGCCGCAATTTATCTCTGAAACCCTGATAGATGCGCCATGTGCCTGCGTGTGGGCAGCCGGAGAAACCATTGCAACCACGTGCATCAAATACCATTACAAAAAACGCGGGCCTCTGCAAGCATCTTAAATAATGCCAGCCTCACGTTGCGCCACGAGCCATTCGCTGAATGTTTCCTGCGCGCGGGCGGAATACAGGGCTTTGCGGTCTTTTTTACGCGCCCTTTCGCCCAGTTCCGGCACAAGGCCGAAGTGCGCGTTGGAGGGCTGAAAATGCTTTACCGGAGTGCGCAGATGATTGAGCAGCCCGCCGAGGGCGCTCTCAACCGGCGGATGCGGCAATTCAAGGCCACGTGCGCGGGCATTGAGCAGCAGGGCGAGCCACAGGCCGCTGGCGGCTGATTCCACATATCCCTCCACCCCTGTGATCTGCCCCGCCAGATACACGCCGGGGCGCGCCCGCAACGACAAATCCGGGGCCAGCACGTCTGGCGCGTTCACATAGGTATTGCGGTGCATGCTGCCAAAGCGCGCAAACTCCGCATTCTCCATGCCCGGCACCAGCCGGAACACGCGCGCCTGCTCGCCCTGGGTCAGCTTGGTCTGGCAGCCCACAAGGTTGCAGGTTTCGCTGTTGGCCTTTTCTGCCCGCAGTTGCAGAATGGCCCAGGGCCTGCGGCCTGTGCGCGGGTCCACAAACCCCACGGGTTTGAGGGGGCCAAAGGTCAGGGTGCGCGGGCCGCGCTCGGCCAGTGCCTCTATGGGCATGCAGCCTTCAAAATGTTTTTCCTGCTCAAACTCGTGGGCGGAGACTTTTTGCGCTTCCAGCAGGGCCGCATAAAAAACATCGTATTCATCGCGGCTCATGGGGCAGTTGAGATAGTCCCCCTCGCCGTCGGCCTCGCCGTTTTCCTGCCCATAGCGGGAGGCGCGGAACACCACGTCCATATTAAGGGAGTGCGTCCACACAATGGGGGCGATGGCGTCATAAAAATAGCAGTGTTTTGCGCCCACGGCGTCTGCGAGCGAGGCGGAAAGCCCCTCCGAGGCCATGGGCCCGGCAGCCAGAACCACTGCCCTGCCCTCGCCCGTAAAGGGCGCGAGCACCGGGTCGTCCAGCGATCCCACCTGATGTTCCACAAGCGTGATATTGGCCTGCGCCGCCACGCGCTCTGTCATGGCGCGGGCAAAAGCCTCGCGGTCAACGGCCAGAGCCTTGCCAGCGGGCACGCGGTGGGCATCGGCCAGTTCCATAAAATCGCTGCCAAGGGCGCGCATTTCAGCCTTGAGCAGGCCCACACCGGATGTGAGTTCATCTGACCGCAGGGAGTTGGAGCATACAAGTTCAGCCAGATGCTCGCTGATATGGGCAGCCGACCTGTGGCCCGGCTTTTGTTCAAACAGGGTTACGGAGTGACCGGCGCGGGCCAGATGCAGGGCGCATTCGCACCCGGCAAGGCCGCCGCCCACCACGGCTATGGACATAATCTGCATATAGTCTCCTTGCCGCGCAGCTTGAAAGAAATCCCGCCTGATGGCAAGCCCGCCCGTTTGTTCATAACAAAAAGCGCCCCGACACGTCAGGGCGCTGAAGACAAACAATACCATTCCTGCGAGATGACCATAGCAGCCGGCACAATCCCGGCCAGCCGCAGGCTCTGTTAGCCTCAGTTCAAGGCCGCAAGAATTTTGTAAACCGCTTTTTCGGAAAGAAAATACCGTTCCGCCAGTTGCGCAACAGACCAGCCCGCCTTGCGCCGGGCAGCCATCTCGTTATTTCGGGCAACACGCAAGGCACGGTTGGGGGCGGTTTCTCCCCAGTGTTTTCTGTTTTCTTCCTTGCGGGGAATGTACAGATATTCCCCGTCAACATATTCCTGTATGGCCCGCAACAAGTGTTGCGGCAGAACTTTAGTCGCTTTTTTATAGCCCATGATGCTTCCTCCCGATGAAATGTCAGGACGGAGCAAGGGCTATTGCCTAAACAATCAAGCTGTTATGCAATAGCCCCTGCTATGCATAACGGGCAGAATCCTGATAAGTATACATCCAATAATCCTGTTGAGTGTTGATAATGCTTTTTCTGTATACACAGCAAAATGCCAAGTCAACAGGGTTGCGCCCCAATCCGGCTCTTGCCCCCAACGAAAAGCTGCGCTAGTAACAACCAATGCACAACGACCAAGCACAGCAGCACGCCGCCGAAAAGGCAAACGACCTCCACGAGGGCATGGCCCCCGTGGACATTGCGTTTGTGCGCCCCGGCGCGCGTGAGCTCTACGCTCAGGGGCAGGATGATTTTCTTGCTCCTGCCACCAGCCAGTCGGCAGGTATGGATCTGCGCGCCTGCCTTGATACGCCCGAAGCGCTTATTCCCGCCGGGGGCAGGCTCAAGGTTTGCACGGGCATCAGCGTACAGCCCCGCGCGGCTGGCATTGCCGGTTTTGTTTACTCGCGCAGCGGCCTTGGCGCGCGCGACGGCATCACCGTCGCCCAGGGCGTCGGCATCATCGACCCGGACTATACCGGGGAAATTCTGGTGTTCCTTCTGAACACCTCCGGTCAGGAGCGCCGCATCCAGAACGGCGAGCGCGTGGCCCAGCTCATCTTTCAGCCCTTTGTGCGACCGCGATGGCGTGAAGTAACGGAACTGTCTGCCACAGAGCGCGGTTCCGGCGGTTTCGGTCACACCGGGCGCTGATACTCTGCGCTGGCAACCGCCAGCGACTTTCATCCATTCCACCATTCATACGTTCACCGAGAAGGAGTTTGTCCATGTCACAAGCCTTTGCCGCCGTGAAAGCCGGGGAAGAGAGCCTGCTCTGCCGTTCCTACAGCCGTTACCCGCTGGCTATCGTGCGAGGCAAGGGCGCGCGACTCTGGGACGTGGACGGCAAGGAATATGTCGATCTGCTGGCGGGCATTGCCGTAACAGCCCTTGGTCACTGCAATGATGAAATCTGCGCCGCCCTTGAGGCCCAGTCGCACAAGCTCTGGCACGTGAGCAACCTGTTTTATCAGGAAGAACAGCTTGAACTGGCTCGGCTGCTGCTCTCTACAAGCCACCACAGCAAGGCCTTTTTCTGCAATTCCGGCGCGGAAGCCAACGAGGCCTGCATAAAACTGGCTCGCCGCTACATGCGCAGCGTGAAAAAGCGTGATGCCTACGAAATCATCACCCTTGAGGGCTGCTTTCATGGCCGCACGCTGGGATCACTGGCAGCCACGGGGCGCGAGAGCCTGAGCAATGGCTTTACGCCCCTGCCCGAAGGCTTCAAGCAGGTTCCGGCCAACGACCTTGCAGCAATGGAAGCCGCCATCACCCCCGCCACCGCCGCAGTGCTGGTTGAAGTTGTGCAGGGCGAGGGCGGCATTGTGCCCCTGCCCGCAGACTATCTGCACGGTGTTGAGGCGCTGTGCCGCAAGCACGACATCCTCTTTATGTGCGATGAAGTGCAGGCGGGCCTGTGCCGTACCGGCAAGTTCTGGGCCTTCCAGACCTGCGGCCTCACGCCCGACATCATCAGCATGGCCAAATCGCTCGCCAACGGCCTGCCCATGGGCGCCATGCTGGCTACGGACGAAGTTGCGCAGGGCTTTGAGGCGGGCAGCCACGCCACCACCTTTGGCGGCGGCGCGCTTGTTTCCGCTGTGGCGACCAAGACGATTGAAATCATGCTGCGCGACAAGCTGGCAGACCGCGCCAGCACGTTGGGCGAGCACATGAAGGCTCAGCTGGCAGCGCTGCAACAGCGCGTTCCCGGCAAAATCCGCGAAGTGCGCGGCATTGGCCTCATGCTGGGCATTGAGCTGACCGTTCCCGGCAAGGATGTGTGGGAAGAACTGCTGCGCCGGGGCTTCATATGCAACCTGAGCCACGGCGTCACCCTGCGCCTCCTGCCGCCCCTGAACATTGAGCAGGCGGATCTGGACAGCTTTGTGACCACGCTTGAAGACATTTTGAAGACTTTTTAAAAAAATCGACCTGTCCGGGTCTTTACAGAAGCACGATTGTACACTACATAGGGCTTCCTGAAAATATTCTGCAAAAATTACGGCAACCCCGCTCTGCGGGGTTGCCGCTTGCTTTACACAAGGAGTAATCATGGACGTTTTTGACCAGGCTACCGAGCTGGAGCGCCTTGACCGCGAATCAGCCCTCATGCGGGCCCGTGCCGCGGTGGATCGCGGCGGCCCGGAATGGATCAATGGCGTTGCCTGCTGCCGTGAATGCGGCGACCCCATCCCCGCCAAGCGCCTTGAAGCGCTGCCCGGCGTTGGTCTGTGTCGCGCCTGCCAGGAAGAACGCGAAGGCAGCCGCGACTAATCTGCCCAAGCTGCCCTTGCGGCCCAGCCGCTGGCGTGTGCAGTCAGGCCTTGCGGCTTCCACACCCACCCGGCGATACATGCATCTGCAGCGCGCCCGCAACCAGGCGAGCGCGTATTGTTTGCGCTCGGCTTCTGCCCCTGCCAGCGTGACTGCACCATTTGCGCGCAATTTTCTCCCCCTCTGCAAGCCCCTCCATCTCCGCATCATTGCGACATGCCCCGTCACTCCTGTTCTGATCAGGACTTGATGCTCACTGGCTGTATCTTGCAAACAAATGGATACCCACGGCACTACGCATCCCCCCTGAAACAAAAAAACCTGTCCCGGCAAATCGCGGGGACAGGTTTTTTGAATGGTCTCTCTTGCAAGGTGGGCCGCCAGGCCCGCGCACTGCGCGAATGTCTGTCAATTCCAGATAAAATGCAGCAGCCAGTAGGAAACAAACCCTACGCCCGCCGCAGCGGGCAAGGTGAGCACCCATGCGGTCACCAGATTTGCGGCCACATTCCAGCGCACTGCTGAAAGCCTTTTGGAAGACCCCACACCAAAAATGCAGGCAGATATGGTGTGCGTGGTGCTGACCGGGGCACCCATGAGGGATGCGCCGGTGATGACCAGAGCGGCGGAGCTTTCCGCAGCAAAGCCGTGCACCGGCTCCAGCTTGAAAATACGGTGTCCCATTGTCTTAACAATTTTCCAGCCGCCAACGGCGGTGCCAAGAGCCATGGCCCCGGCGCAGGAAAACTTGACCCACAGCGGCACTTCCACTGTGTCGATCTTGCCAAAAATCATCAGGGCCAGGGTGACTATGCCCATGGTCTTCTGGGCATCGTTGAGGCCGTGACTGGTGGCCATAAGCGCGGCTGACAGCAGTTGCAGACGCCGGAACGAGGCATTGACCTTACGGCGGTGTATATTTCCACAGATCCAGTAAATGATCCACATGCAGCAAAAACCCATTGCGTAGCCAGCCAGGGGCGAGGCCACAAGGGGCACCAGCACCTTGTCCCAGATGCCCTTGGCGTTCAGTGCGCTGAAGCCCGCATCTGCCACGGCGGCGCCGATAAGCCCGCCAATCAGGGCGTGAGACGACGATGAAGGGATGCCGAAATACCAGGTTATGCAGTTCCAGGTGATGGCTCCCACCAGGGCGGCAAGCACGAGCACATGGCTGCCCTCCACCACCTGCGGCAAAACAATGCCGCTTCCCAGTGTTTTTGCCACTTCAGTACCAAGCAATGCCCCGCCCAGATTGAGCAGGGCCGCTGCGCCCACCGCAAAACGCGGCGTCACCACCTTGGTGGAAACCACGGTGGCAATGGCGTTGGCGCAGTCGTGCGCACCATTGGTGAAGTCGAACACCAGGGCCACCAGCACAATGAGCGCCAGCAGCACGGGGATATCAAACATTTTTCAGCACCGCTTCTTCAATGGTTTCCGCCAGCGCATTTACCTGTTCAAGCAGGATGTTCATGCGCTCATAGGCCTGACTCCACTTGAGCACCCGCATGAGGGCCTTGCTGGTCAGTTCCTGATGTTCGTCCATCAGTTCCGCCAGGCCCACGGCCAGCACCATGTCGCATTCGCTACGCAGGCCGCGGAAAACACGGGTTTTGTGACAGTCGCGCCGATTGGCGAGGCCAGCGAGCATCTCATAGGTCAGATCAAGCATGGCGCTGATGGTGCGCGCCATCTGCAAGGCGGGAAAACGGATTGAGGCAAATTCAAAAATATGTAGCCGCGTGCTCAGGCTGTGCAGGCAGTCCATGCACTCTTCCTGTTCCTGGTTGATGCGCAGGATGTCCTCGCGGTCAATGGGCGTGATGAACGTCTGGGAAAGCGCCCGGATGATCTTGCTGTGCAGCAGGTCGGCCTCTTCTTCCAGAAAGGCGATTTCCTTGTGCACGTGATCCATGTTGGAAACATCTTCCAGCATGTTTACCAACAGGGCGGACATGCGGCGCAGCAGATCATTCTGCTCGTTGAGCATGGCAAAAAACGGAGCGGATTTGGGCAGTAGAGCAGGAAACATCCTTTCTCCTTGAACTGGTTGCAAGCGCGGAGCGCCACGAATGGTAGCTGTTTGCGCAGGCACTGCCTGCAGCTTCCGGGGGCGAGCTGTTACCACTTCGCCAACCCGTTTGACCCCTTCCGTTTATACCGGGCAGAACTTTGTGCCAAGAGAAAACAGGGCGTCAAATTAAACTTTTCAATGAACAAAAAAGAACTCAAATCATCGCGGTATGTTATGAGGCAACTTTTTTGCGCATTCCCGCAGCTGACGCGGCTTTTTGCGGGAAAATCACGCACTGGATTGAGTGCACAATCTATAATCCAGAAGGACTCTTCGCGCAACGATTTGCTGCATGGAAAGGAGGCAAACTTAACCTGCGGGAGACGTTAATTGGCAGATGTCAGCCACTCCAAAACCTGCCGGGCGACAGCGTGTGGCAAAAAAGACCAGGGCGGGGGCATGACGCAGCTTACCCCCGGCAGCAGCAGGCAGCCGTGGTGCAGATAGAACGTGCCGTGGGATGTTTGAGTTTCGGCTTCGGAATCTTTGTCTGCGTAGAGGGGATCGTTCCACAGGGGGTGCCCCACAGCGGCGGCATGCGCACGGATTTGGTGGCGCGCGCCACGCCGGATGCGGCACCCGGCCAGTGTCAGCCCAACGCGGTGAAATTGGGAATCCCTTGTGAGGTTCAGCTGCGGCAGGTCATCCCCTTCAAAATAATGCAGGGGGGTAAATTTCGTCCAGCGCGTGCAGCCTGCTTCGCGTTCAAGCACGCGGCTTTTGCAGCGTTTGTCAGTGCGCAGGGCAAAGGTCGCGGTAAAATCATCTTCCAGCCGCCCGGCCAAGAGGGCAATATACCGCTTTTCACAGTGGCCAGCAGCCTCGGCCAGGCGAAATGCCTTGGCCGCCTGCGGGGAAAGCGCCGCACACACAATGCCAGAAGTGCCGCAATCAAGGCGTTGCATCAACTGAGGGGCCACAACCGTCGCACTCATATCCCCGCCATCTTGGGGATCAGCCTCCGTGCAGCCCTGCCCTGCCAGCAATTGTGGCAGCATGCTCTCCAGGCTGTGCCCTCTGCCGCCTGTCAAAGCGGCAGTGTGCAGGCCCACGGGCTTGTAAAAAAAGCAGAACTCGCCCTGCCGCTCCAAAAGACGCGGCAAAGTGTCAATATTCGCACCTGTGGGGTATGCGCCAGTTGTGGGCGCTTCAACAAGGGCACTCTGGGCTTGCTGCGCCGCGTCCGGCACCTCAGCCAAAGAAACCACATCCCCTCTGCGCAAACGTTGGGCCGCCGTGCAGGAACGCCCATTGACGAGCACCTGACCACTTTCAATGCTGCGTTTGCGCCCTCGCAGGCCCATCTGCGGCAGCAGCAAGGTCAGGGCATAGTCCAGCCTCTGGCCGACCATGTCTGCATTGGACGCTTCGAACTGTTTTTCAGTCGCTTGTTGCGCCTCGGCGCAGGATACGGGGGGAGTTTCATTGCTCACAGGGTCACCGAACTGCCGGGAACAATCTCCAGCAGGGCTTTGGCGGTTAATTCCGGCACATGGCGCTGCGGATCATTTTCATACACCATATGTTTTTCTACCAGCCGCACACCCAGTTGGGCGAGGGCGTCACGTTCGCCAGCATCCAGCCCTCCCTCATAGCGGCCATTACGTGCATCAACAAGCACGGCCTGCAACAGGGCCTCGGTGGGGGCATCGGGGGCGTCTTCGCGCAGATGCCGCAAAATCATGGCTGTCTGCCCTGCCACGGTCAGGCCGTGTAGCTCGGCGTCTGTTCCGGTATTGGGAATAAAAATTTTCGGGCACTGAACGGCAGCCACGGCACGCCCCACATTCTGTGGCAACAAATTGGCAAGCACGCTGGTGTAAAAGCTGCCCATGGGATAGCAAATGGCCGCAGCCGACCGCAAATAGGCCACCGAGGCCGGGGCCAGAGGCGGACGGCAAGGCGTTTGCAATTTTTCTGCCTGCTCGGCTCCCCGGTCAGGCTCGTGCACCGTGAGGAACAGCCGCCGCACAGCGCCGCTAAGATTTTTAAAGCGATGCTGGCCCACCACAAGGGAGCCGTCTTCCAGCTCTGCCGCCAGATGCAGGCTTTCGCTCACAATGGGCAGTACCACGCCGCGCGTTTGCAGCAAGCGACTGAGAAAAGCCAAGACCGGCCCAAACACCCGCTTGTGGTGCAGGTAGCCCCCGGCCAGAATCAGATTCCCCAGACAGGCGCGGAAGGGATCAAAATCTTCGGGCATGCGTTGCAGAAAAAAATTGAGATGCAGGCGCAGGGCATCTGCAAACAGCGACGGCATTGCCGCCCATGCGGGATGCGCCCCGTTGCCCATGGCGCGCAATTGTTGGCGAAGTTCGTGCGGATCGTTGCATTCGGCCGACTGCTCCGGCAGCCTGCTGGCGCAGAAATCCATGACCGAGGCGGGCACAACCGCGCTGTCGGCCAGTGCCAGCAGACGGTTGCGAATGTCGCCCACGGCTGGCATGGCAAAGCTGCGGCGCAGGGCCGCAGAGCTGCCGCCGGAATCAAAGGGCGTGACGAGATGAACGGAATTGTGGGTGTAGTGGATCAGTTCACGGCTCAGATCGCGCAGAGCCGTGCCGCCCGTAAAAAAAACCAGTCTGGGACCAAGCGGAGGAAAGCAGAACAGCGAAGCACTTTCGCTCACACGGCGCTCCCCGCTGTTAGGGCATCGCTGCACGGCGCAACATCACAGGTGCTGCGACAGGAGGGAATGAGCCCCATTTCGCACATACGCAAAAAAATCAGCCGTCCGATCCAGGCATCTGTGGCGGCGTAGGCAATTTGACGCGGGGTCAGTTCCATGAGGCTCCAGTTTGAACACTGCGAGCCCTTTGAAATACGCCAGCCAAAAAAATTGGCCGCAAGAGTTCGCAAGCCCTGACTGGGCATTTTGTGCGCGCGTGCCACACCGCCAAGATCCACCAGCCCCGCTGGCTCAAAGTCATGCAGGCGCCCAAGATCGCGCATATCGTCGCGGATGCCCACGCCAGCCTTGACCTGATCGGGATTTGCCAGAACTTCGACCACATGTGGCCCGAACGGCAAAAAGGCCAACTGCACCAGATACACGGCATTGGCCGTGGCAAGCTGGATCAAAGCCGGGAAATTGCGGCGTCCCTTGCGAAAGGAAGGCCGTGTTTCCGTATCAAATCCCAGCAGGTCTGTGGATCGCAGATCCGGCAGCGCGTTTTTCCAATCCTCAAGGGTGCGAATAACCTGCACAGGCCCCTCGTAATGAAAAAGGGGCATGGCGTTGATTTCTTCGCAACTCAGCCTGCGGCGCAAAACGTCCATATCCATAGGTTACTTACCAATGCAGAATTGGGCAAATATGCTGTTAAGCACTTCAGCCGGGCTGGAAAGCCCGGTCACTTCCCCCAGATGAGCAGCGGCCATGTCGAGTCTGACCGCGCAACAATCGTAAGGCTGCCCTGCAACAACATCAGCACGCAGCCCTTCAAGTTCTTTCAAAGCCTTTTCCAGCGCCATGGATTGCCTTGCGTTGGGCGCAAGGCCGTCTTCCGGCGCGGTATCCGAGCCGCCCCCAAGCAGCACAGACCGCAACATGGTTGCAAGCTCTTCGACATATGTATCGGAAAGTGCGCTCACTGCGCAACAGGTTCGCGCACCAATCCAGCGGGGAGGGAACACTTTTGGCATGCAAATGTCACATTTGTTCCACACCACGATCAGGGACGTGTCGCCCACAGAATCAAGAACCTCGCTGGCCGCAGGGTCCGGGCAGGCATCTGCCGCCGCACCTTCCTCGCCCAGGAGGCCGCCATCAAGCACAAGAACAACAAGATCAGCCTGAGAAACTTTTTCGCGGCTGCGCGTTACGCCAAGCTGCTCGACGGTTTCTTCAGCCTGTCGCAGGCCTGCAGTATCTGTCAGGCGTACGGGCAGACCGTCAAAATTGCATGTTTCTTCCAGAAAATCACGCGTTGTGCCGGGGATATCGGTCACAAGCGCGCGCTCGCGCCCTAGCAGCGCATTGAGAAGGCTGGACTTGCCGGCATTCACCGCGCCAGCCAGCACAACTACAGCGCCCTGTTGCACGATTTGGGCCCGTCTGCTCCCGGCCAGCAACCGCCGCACAGCCAGCATGACCCTGTCGAGAACTTCACAGAGCGCGGCTGGCTCCATCCCTTCAACTTCTTCGTCAGGAAAATCCACGGCAAGGCACATCTGGGCGCGCAGCATTTCCAGTTCTTCGCGCAATTCGGCAGTGCGCCGACCAAGAACGCCTTCCAGACGGTTGAGACCATAGCGCAGAGCTTCGCGAGAGGGGGCCGCAATGAGTTCGGCCACAGCTTCTGCCTGGCTCAGATCCATACGTCCGTTGACAAAGGCGCGGCGCGAAAATTCGCCGCGTTCAGCCTGCCGCGCCCCGTGGCACAGCGCGCTTTCAAGCACTGCCTGCACCAGAAAAGGGCCACCGTGGCTGTGAATCTCGGCTACGTCTTCACCAGTAAAGGTACGCGGCCCAGGCATAAAAACAGCCAGGGCATCATCCAGCGCCTCGCCGTTCCAGTCCAGCACGCGGCCCCGGTGTAAAAGCCAGGGATGGAAATTTTCCACCTGTGCTGAAAGGGGCAGAAACATACGGGCAAGAACTTCCTTGGCCCGAGGGCCAGAAAGGCGCACGATGCCAATCCCTCCGGCACCGGGAGGGGTTGCAATGGCGGCGATGGTGTCGTCGCGATCTGTCTGCACTGCTGTTTCCATATTCTGCCTATGTTTGGGCGGCTTCGCCAACGCGTGTTGCCGGAGATCTGCGCCCATTCGGGCTGTTTCTCCGGCAACGTAACAAGCACCTTCAAGACCCTGCTGGCCCCGCTTGCGGTATGAGCGCGCCAAGCGCGCATCTGCCAGAGAGGCTTAAGCTAGGCGCGTTCTCCCTTTCTGCGCATGATGACCACGCGCTTCATCGGGCCATCGCCCGTACTACGGGTCTGCACGTCCACGGCCTCTTGCAGGCACACGTGCACAATACGCCGATGGTACGAAGAAAGCGGCCTTGTGGAGTAAGAGCGCCCGCTCTGGCGCACCTTGTCTGCAAGAGCCAGAGCCATCTCGCGCAGCTTTTCATCCTGACGGCGGCGATATTCCCCGGCGTCAAGCTGCACCCGCACGGCTGCATTCATGCCGCGCGAAACAATGCGCGATATCATGTATTGCAGGGCGGCCAGGGTCTGCCCCTCACGACCAATCAGAAGGCCGGAGTCTTCATCGCAATCAATGCCCACATAAACCCTGCCGCCGCCGATCTTGACGGTGATGCCCACGCCGTCCCCTGCAATGGGCCGGATGAGCTTGCGCACGGTTTCATCCACAAGGGCTTCGAGCTTTGCGGCGTCAAGCTGCTCCAGAGGAGTAACCGGCAAACCCTCGCCTGCGGCTTCAAAATCATCTTCCAGCCCCTCAACTGGCGCGTCAGGTCGCGGCGCGCGCTCTGGGCGGTAATTCTCGCGTTGGGCAGAACGGGCCTCTGCCCTGCCGTTGCCCCTGTTGTCGGAGCGGTTGTCTGAACGATTGTCAGGCCGGGAATCATTGCGCCGCCCTCTGGCTTCACGCGCAGAAGTCTCGGAGGGATTACCCGCCTCCACGCCCTCGCCGCCTTCGGCATTTCTGCCTGTACGGTCGCGGCCCCGGTCGTTTCTGGGATTTCTGCCGGAGGGTTTGCCGCCATTTCTCTCAGGCTTGCCGTTACGCTCGCCCCGGCGGTCAAAGGGGCGGTCTGCGGGCCGGTCTGCGGGTTTATCCAGCACATTGCCATTAATGGCTGCGTCCAGCTCTTCTTCACTCTCAAAAGCGTCCAGAGGCTGCGGCTTGCGGTTGCGGCCCCGGTTGCGCCTGTCATCCTGCTGGTTGCGTCTATCGTCTTGTTGGTTGCGCTGAGGACGGGCCTCCTGCTGGCGATCGCGCCCATCTCCCCGCCCCTTTTCGGCCGGGACTTCCGGAGCGCTGGGAGCCACAGGAGCCTTGGGCGCTGCCTGGGCAGAAGACTCAGGTGAAACCGTAGGTGTTTGCTCCTGCCGGTTGCCGCCGTTTTTGCGTTGCTCCACAGCCCCGGAGCTCTCACTCGCGGCTGCGGTCTGCCCGGCAGACGGCGCAGGGGCCGGAGCCCCCTCGCCATTCTTTCTGCCCAGAATGCTTTCCATTGTTTCGCGCAGCTGCACGCGCCTTGCCCGAACCTTGGCCTTGCGTGCCCCCACGATGCCGAATATGCCGGACTTGGCGTCCTGCACTATTTCAATCTCGAGCTTTTCGCGCGCTGTATTGAAGTAGCCGCAGGCTTCTTCTATGGCGCTGTCGAGATCCTTTCCCTGGAATTCCTTAAACCCTTCCATACGAACCCCTTGCTGTGTCACGCGAACCCGCCGGGGCGGCCTACTTCGCTACGGATGTAGAGAACTTCTTCGCCATCATCCTCTGCTGCGCAATGGACAGGATGTTATTGACCAGCCAGTACACCACAAGGCCCGAGGGGAAGCTCAGGAACATGGCGGTGAAGATTAGCGGCAGGAACATCATGATCTTCTGCTGGGTGGGGTCAGTGGCCGGGGGGCTCATTTTCTGCTGGATAAACATGGTCAGGCCCATGACGATGGGCGTGATGTAGAACGGGTCTTTGGCCGAAAGGTCAGCCAGCCAAATGATGTCGGTGCCGGGCAGATAGGTGATAAAGGGCGCGTGGCGCAACTCGATGGACGTGAGCAGGGCCTGATACAGGCCAAAGAACACGGGCATCTGGATAAGAATGGGCACACAGCCGCTGGCCGGATTGACCCCGTAGGTCTTGTAGAGCGCCATGACTTCCTTGTTCATGAGCTCCTTGTTGTCCTTGTGCTTCTCGCGGATAGCAACCATGTGCGGCTGAAGCTTCTTCATCTTTTCCATGGAGGCGTAGCTCTTGGCCGTAAGGGGCCAGAACAGGGCCTTGATGAGAACCGTCAGCAAAATGATGGCCACGCCCCAGTTGTTCACGTACTTCTGGAAAAATTCAAGCAGCCACAGCAAGCCCTTGGCGATCACATGGAACATACCGAGGTCAATACTCTTGGCAAGCTGGTCAGAAACCGCGGCGAGCTTGGCGCGTTCCTTGGGCCCAACCCAGTAAGAAACCGTAAGCTCGCGCTCCTGACCGGGGCCGAGCATCACTTCAGGTTCTTCAATGGCGGCGCGAAACACGTTCTGCTGCATGCGGCCCTTGACGGTCACGTTGCTCGTGTCGCCGGGCAGCACCGCAGCAAGAAAGTAGGTGCTCATGGTGCCAGCCCAGTAAATCTTGCCAGCAACCTGCGCGCCAGTGGTTTCAAGCGTCTTGGGCGAAGATTCTTCGCCAAGGCTTCCATCGTTGTCCCAGGCAAGACGCATGGCATCGTAACGGCCGCCAGCGGCATTGCTGGCATCGGCGGCCACAGTGTAGCTGACGCGAACGCTGCGGGCCTGATCCGTGGTGTTCACCACGCGGATTTTTTCGCGGATAAGATAGGTATCGGAGCTGAAGGTCATTTCGCGGATAACGCGCAGGCTGTCCACTTCGCCGTCAAAGCGCAGCACGCCTTGCTGTCCGGCACCAATGTTCAGACCATTTTCATTGCCTTCCACGGACCACTGACCAGTGCTCCACGAAGGCTGGCTGTTCACCACAAGGCCCAGAGGGGCAACCGCGGCGGTCGTGGGGTCAACGAGGTTGACCAGCGGAGAATCTACCGCAAGACCAGTCTGATACTGCTTGAGCTTGAAGGAGCGCAGCGCGCCGCCGCCAGTGTGAAAAACGGCTTCATAGAGGGGGGAGTTGACCGTGAGGTCGCGGCCCGGGGCGGGCGTGAATACGGGCATGGCCTGTTGCGCGGTTGCGACGGCCTGCTGTGCCTGCTGCTGCTGTGCAGCCTGCTGTTGCTGGGCAACAATGGCCGGATCAGGCTTGCGGACCCAGCCCATATACTCGGACACGTAACTCCAGCCCACAATAACGACGAGGCACAAAAGGATGGCGATGATCAGATTTTTTCCGTCTTGCATGAGGGCGTTCACTCCTGGGACAGTGGCGGGACGTCACGGGGACGTCTTGGTGGTGGAACAGGATCATAGCCTGAACCGCCCCAGGGATGGCAGCGGGCAAGACGCTTGAGCGCAAGCCAGCCGCCCCGGAATATGCCGTGGGTCATGATGGCCTCTGCGGCATAGGCGGAACAGGTGGGATAAAACCGACAGGCGGGGGGAAGCACTGGCGAGATGCAAAGCTGGTAAACGCGTATGGGTAATATGCACAGATTACGCAGCAAATGACTCATGGCAGCCCATCCAATGCCGGACGGCCCGGCTCTCGCCGAACCACGCGCCGCATCAGCGGCAAAAGCTCGGCGGCTACGCTGGCCAAATCCAGCGCAGCCTCTCCGGCATGCTTTTTAGCAACGGTAACGATGTCAGCTTCCTTGGGCAAATCGCTGCGGTGCAGGCGATAAAATTCCCTCAGCAGCCTTTTGACGCGATTGCGCACAACAGCATTGCCTACCTTGCGGGAAACAGCCATGCCAGTGCGCGCAGCTAGACCGGGACTATTGCCCGACAGCACAAAAACAAGGAAATGCTCGGTATGCAGACGCCTGCCCCGCTCATAGCACGCTACGAATTCCGCCCTTCGGCGTATCCGCAGGTGCTGCGGCAGACCATTCTGATTCATGGGAATACCCATGTAGAACGGGGCAAGCCCGCCCGCTAGGCGCTCAGAACCTTACGGCCCTTGGCGCGGCGACGGCGGATGATGGCGCGCCCGCTGGGGGTGGCCATGCGGGTGCGGAACCCGTGAGTGCGGGCCCTTCTGATTTTGCTCGGCTGATATGTTCTTTTCATGGCAGACTCCTTAAAAAATTTCCGGCAGGGCCTTGGGCCGACCACCGGGGCGATGCGGCACGCCGGGCCTGAGCGGTTTTGGGGCTACCCCCCGGCTTTTAAGCGCAGAAGGGCAGCGTTGCCCTGGCGTTAAAATATATGGAACAAGCTACATACACGCCAGCAAGGTCTCCGTCAAGCGCCAGATTCCCTATACGACGCGCGACTATAATGCCCCTGTTGCAATTATGCCGCAAGAGTAAACGCGCCGCGCTCAAAAAAAATCTGACCGCAGCGCGCGCACATTTTTTTTAAGCGGATACTTCAAACCGGCACTGGCGGCTTGTGTGGAAAACATGGATCACACGCGCAGGCAGCGCGAGCCAGGCTACCTTCTGTCTTATGGGGTTAAGGCCTGGCATTGGCCCTCGGCAGCACATCATCCGCTGAAAATGCAGGAGGGGCAGGCACATCTGGCATAGCCCCGCTGCCAGCACCGCCAATGCTGCCCACAGACGATGCTGCCGCCGATGAATATGGCATGGGCGCGGAGCTTGACGCAGGCGCAGAATTGGCCGCTTTGGCCGCACTTGCGGCAGGCGAGCCAGACTTGCCCTGTGCTTGGGCAGGGTTGTTCATGGGCGGGATGGCACTGCTGCTGACAGGCGCCTGAAGGGATGTTTTGCCCACCCCCTTGGGCACCGGGGATGTGGCGGATTGCGGGGCGGGCTTTGAGACCTTGACCTTGCGCCTTGCCTGGCGCACCGGCGTTTTTTTGTCCGCCTGAGGAGTCATGGACAACTCCGGCACAGCCGCAGGATCCACAAACCGCGCCCCTTCCAGAGCAATCTGACGGGGCGTTACCAGAGTGTTCCAATACAGCCGCCCGCCTCCGCTGTGCAGCCACACATCGGTAAGATTGGTGGCCCCGGAGGCCGTGTGAGCAGGAACCTGAGGCGGCAGGGGAACGGCCTCAACGGCAGCCGCAACGGGAACGCGGCAAAGGGAACACGCCCAAAAAGCAAGCAATAGCATTCCAACTGACTTGCGCATAAAACTTACCTCTACTCCGCTTATCGGCCTTGGAGCAAAAAAACTTTAGCCTTCGGGAAAAGGAGACCTCTGTACGGGAGAGAATGCAGAACGCCTGCGCACCATCAGCCACCGCCGGCAATGCCCGGCGTTGACAGGCAGCGCGGGCTTGGGCACATTCCCACTAACCGATTTACTTTCAGAAATTCCGTATGCCCGCGCATGACAGCATTGAGGCCATGCGTTTTCATTCAAGCCATTCAGGAGTCCGCATGTCCAGCAAGCCGGATTTAACAGCAGCCCCAGCGATGCCAGCCCCCTGTATAACCCTTATAGGCATGGCAGGTGCGGGTAAATCCACCGTGGGTTCAGCCCTGGCACAGGAGCTGGGATGGGCTTTTGTTGATAGCGACCACCTGATTGAAGCAGCCTACGGCGCACGTCTGCAAGACATTACCGACACCTTGGGCAAGGCAGCTTTTCTGGATACCGAAGGCAAGGTAATCTGCGCCATCAAGGCCAACCGAACTGTCATAGCCACAGGCGGCAGCGTCATCTACCGCGATGCGGCCATGCGGCATCTGGCTGCGCTTGGGCCTGTCGTCTATATTGATGTGCCCTTTCATCTGATTGAAGAACGCATCGCCCGCAATCCTGAACGCGGCATCGCCATGAATCCCGGCGAGAAGCTCGAGGATATCTTTAACGAACGCAAGGCCCTGTACACATATTATGCAACCTTGCGCTGCCCCGCCGAGGGTAAAAATCCGGCCCAGTGCGCGCGCTGGATTCGCGATCATCTGCCGGAGGGCTTTTTGAAAGGCGATGCCGCCTGATCTGGCTTTTCCCCCCCACCCCAGACAAGGGCAACGCAGCCCTCATGCTCCAATTGCATTGCCAAGGGCTAACCGGTTCATCTGCAATATAAGGCCGGACACGGGTGCTACTCTGTCTGCGCCATGGGCACCGCCGTTCACTTGCTTGCCCACGCCAGAAAAAGCAAAAGCGGGGCCGAAACCCCGCTGAAATCTCTTCACGAACGGTAACTCACCGAGCGTGGAACATCCGCTCCGGCAGAACGCGGCACCAGGCAGCGAACAACCAGAGCGGCGTTACTACTTTTACTAATACTGCCAGGTCGAACCGTCAAAACGGATCAGTTCGTTGATGTTGCGTGCCTTGACCTGTTCGCAAGAAGCAGTAGACATAGCTTCCTGACGGGTCTTGCCACGGCAATCCATCACCCTTTCCTGATACCGGATAAAGCCGACGTACTGGCCGGTGGGGCTGGGGCGCAATTCAGTGGTCACGTTGGAAGAGTCCACATCAATGTAGGTCCCCACGTAATCCTTCCCATCCTGGCGCACTTCCCTGGACGACTTGGAAGGCATCACCGTGCGGGCAGCCTGGGCAGCCAGCCTGTTGCCCACCATGGTGAGCTCGGCGGCGACCTGAGCTTCGGTCTTCGCGCCTTTTTTGGTGGCAACGGGTTTAACTTCAGCCGTTTTTTCGGCCTTGGTTTTACCCTTCTTGCCCTTGGCGTCCTTGGCAGGAGCCACAGGGGCCGGGGCCGGTTCAGGGGCTGCAGTCTGTTCCTGCGGCTGAGCGGGCTTTATTTCTTCATCAGTGGAAGAAGAGCCGCCAAACCAGGCGCAACCGCCAGTGGTCAACCCCAACGTGAGAATGAGTGCCAGAATCTTACGCATGTGCCATGCACCTCATAAAAAGCCGGGCGGCATACACCACCCGGCTTTTGCTTTAATTCGACTGACGCGAAGACGCTCCGAGATTACTCGAAGGACACTTCGGTGCGCCGGTTCATGGCGCGACCTTCGTCGGTCTTGTTGTCATACTTGAAGGACTTGCCGCGGCCAATGGCGGTCATGCGGCTGGAGGGGATGCCCTGCTTCACGAGGTAGTTCTTCACGGAGCTGGCGCGTTCCTGCGAAAGCTTCATGTTGTAAGCATCGGAACCCACAAAGTCGGTCCAGCCGGAGAGAACAACGCGCTTGTTGGGGTTGTTCTTGATCAGGGTGGCGGCTTCGTTCAGGATGCCCATGGCCTTGCCGTCAAGAGCATAGGAATTGAAAGCGAAGTGCACGCCGCGCAGCACGATGACGTCTTCGTCCTTGCAGAACACGGAAAGCACAAAGCGTTCAACAGCGGCATCGCTGGTGGCCAGTTCTTCACCACGCACCACAACGGCGTTGGAGTTCAGGGCACCAATCTTTTTGATGGTGGCTTCACCGTTGGGGGTGTCGGCCAGGGAGATCACATGCACAACCAGGTTACGCTGGCTGGCGTACATCTGGCTCACAACCTGCACGAGGTCGGTACCGCGGTTGTTGTCGCCGTCGGTCACGAGGATCAGGGCGGCGTCGCGCTTCATGCTGGAGATGAAGGGTTCATACGCCTGCAGGCCGTTGCCCATGCTGGTCATGCGGCCAAAAATATCGAAGTTGCTGCTCAGCTTCTTGAGGCCAGCGGCCATGGCGGCGCGATCCCAAGGACCCTGGGCAATGATGGCGCCGTTGGGCGAAAGGGTATGCAAGCCACCATTGTAGCTCAGAGCGGGGATAGCGGCGTTAATGCGCGTGAGCACATTTTTGGCCACAAGAATCTTGTCCTGCTTCAGCTTGTCGTTCTTCATCATCATGGAACCAGAATAGTCCACTACGAAGTCGAAGCTCTCAATTTTCTTGTTACAAGCCGGAGCGGCCGCAGCGGCCACGGCGTAGCTCAGAACAAGAGCGGCCGCAAGAGCAAGAAGACGAAACGATTTCATACTGCCTCCCAAACGTTGTTAGTGTCGTCGATTACCGTCAACAACAGTAAATCGCGGTGTGCCCGCCACGTTACCGGCTCACTCACAGCCATAGGCCTTGGAGACGGCAACTGCCTTTCACATACCCGCGTTTAGGAAAAACCGCAAGTTGTAAATAGGAAACACTCTTTCGCTTTTTCATCACAGTCCAGCTGCAACGTACATCCGATTATTTCCCTTTGTCAGCAAAAATCCGGCGGCTGACCCCGCTCTGCCGCCAGCGCTGGACAGCCCGCCGGGGCTGAGGCATACTTTGCCAAGAACCAAGGATTTCCCATGCCTGCACTGACTTTTTCCAAATGGAGCCCCGGGGGCAACACCACCCTGCTTTTTCCCGACACTGGCCAGCGCCCGGCAGAACAGGCGCGTCTGGCGTCTTTGGCGCTGGATTCTTCCATGCTTGGGGGCGAACAGGCGGGTTTTGTAAACCTGCCCCAGCATAAGCTGCGTATGGCGGGCGGTGAATTTTGCGTCAATGCCAGCCGTGCAGTAGGAGCCTTGCTGGCATACACTGCCCAATATTCAGGCCCGGAACAGGGCATGCTGGACGGAATCGCCCCTCGCAGTGAACAAAAGAACGAAACTGCAACCTCTGCAGAACATCCTGCCCGCCTTGATGAAATACAGGTTTCCAGCTGGCAGACTCCTGTACGCCTGCGCACCCGAGGCTCCGCCCCTCTCTGGCAGGTGGAGGCACTGCTGCGCCTTCCTGAATATTCCATTACTACTATAGAAAAAGGCGCGTATCTGGTTCGCCTGCCGGGCATCTGCCATCTGCTGCTTGGCGGGGCAACGCACCCCCTGCCCGATGACTGCCATGCCGTGGCCGCACAGCTACGCCAGCAGCACGGCCTTGAGGCCGAACCTGCCGCAGGTGTCATCTGGTGGCGCGAATGTCAGGGCCTGCTGGATATGCTGCCCCTTGTACATGTGCGCGATGCCGGAACAACATTCCTCGAAAATGCATGCGGTTCCGGAGCCTTGGCCTTGGCCCTGTGCCTTGCGCGAGCTGGCACGCGCCGCTCTTTTTCCATCATGCAGCCCGGCGGCTCGGCCCTGGACGTGCGGCTCTTTGCTGAAGGCGGCCTTGATATGGCTGGCATAGACGGCCCGGTGTCGCTTGTGGCCCGTGGCAAGGTCTGGCTGCCCGATCCAGACGCCCACACCGGCTTGTCCCAAACGTTGGCATCCAGTTTGTCGCCCAATCTGAGCTGACGCATGACCGAAAAGCTTCGGGAAGGGTTCACTACCGGCAGCGCCGCCACAGGGGCAGCGCTGGCCGCACTGCAACTGTTGCGCACAGGCACGGCACCAGTTGCAATCCCGGTACCCCTGCCCCCTTTTGACGCTGGTCAAGACAAGAACGGCGATGCTCTGCCTGAGCCTCGGGGCTGGCTGCACCTGAACATTGAAAACTGCGCCACAGGCCCCGCGCCAGAGTTGGATGCGGCATGGGGCGCTGCCGAAACTGACGCCGCAAGCGGGCTGGCCGATCCGCCTCCACCGGATATCATCGCCATTGCCCACGCCAGCATAATCAAGGACGGAGGCGATGACCCTGACGCCACCTCTGGCGCGCGCGTAACGGCCACAGTGGTGGAGAGCATGCTGCCCCCCATGCATCTCCCTACAAATCAGGGCGAGGATGCCGCACGGCAGGCACCCGCCCATGACGCAGAGGGTGTATCCCCCGCCACGGCAGTTGCATACCCCGACCACATCATTATAAAGGGAGGGCCGGGGGTGGGGCGCGTCACTTTGCCCGGTTTGCCTGTACCTATTGGTCAGGCTGCTATCAACCCGGTGCCGCGCCACCAAATAACCCACGCTCTGCAAGCGCAGGAGCAGGAATACGCCGCTGCCCGCCAGAGCCGCACACAACTGACGGTATTTATCAGCGTGCCAGATGGCGCACGGCTGGCGCACAAGACCTTCAACCCCCGATTGGGCATTGAAGGCGGCATTTCCATATTGGGAACCCAGGGCACGGTGCGTCCTTTCAGCCACGATGCGTGGAAGGCCACCATCGAGCAAGGGCTTGCCGTGGCCCGCGCCACAGGCTGCCATTGCGCATGCCTGACCACGGGAAGGCGCTCTGAACGGCTGCTTATGGAGCGCTATCCCGACCTGCCGGAGCGATGCTTTGTACAGGTGGCGGATTTTGCGCAGTTCTCCCTGCAAGCTGTGGGGGGCATGCAGTTTGAACGGATTATCTGGGGCTGTTTTTTTGGTAAACTGGTCAAGCTGGCCCAAGGGCATGCGTACACTCATGCCAAGGATTCCACGCTGGACATGCAGGCCCTTGCGCAGCTTGCCAGCGAAGCTGGCGCTGCCTGCACGGATGCCATTATCCGGTGCGTCACAGCGGCTCACGCACTGGAACTGCTGCTGGCAGACAATGCGGGCGCAGAGACCATCAAGCGGGTGGCGCAGCAGGCGGCACGCACAGCGCAACTTTTTGCAGGCCGCCCCGTGAGCTTGCACCTTTTTCACACTGACGGCAGGGAATTATTGGCGTTATGAAACAACAGGTCTCATTGCCCGGCTTTGCCGTGCCAACCCATACGCCCGATACCCAGACTCGGGACGATGACACAACCAACGCCGTTCTGGCCGAGGCCCTTGCCGCTGGCCCGCTGGAGACTCCCGGCGAGCATCCAGATGAACATGCTGCCGAATTGCCGGAATTTCCCGCTGATGACGACACGGCGGCGGCCCCAAATATCTGCGCCTTTGCAGAACTCGCCGCTCCCACATCCATTGATGCCGCCCCTGCAACGCCCACGGAGTTGCCAGCCGATTCCACTGCAACAGCAGCTGCAAACACACTTGCCGCCAATACCATACAGGCCGCACCAGAGGCCGAGAGCGCGCCTGCCCTTACCGCCCCCCCCGCCGCTACGCCCGCCAACCCCGCCATCGCGGGCACATCCGAGCAGGACGACTGGCCGCCCATGTCGGAAATGTTGCAGTCATTTTTTGTTTTTGAGCCAACGACTGTCGCGCCGGAACCCATCACGGTCATGGGCCTCGACTGCGCACGCCCGCGAGGTCTGGCAGGTCTGGCCGAAGCCCAGCGTCAACTGGCGGAACAAGCCGACGTGATCTGCGCCGGACGCATGCTGCTGGAGGAATTTTCCAGCAGCAGTCTGGAATCCAGCAGCACCTTAATCGGGGCAACAACGTGTGCCGCAGGCGGACATTCCACAGAAAGCCAGCCCGCGCATGACCAGACAGCAGGCGATCAGAACGTTGCTCCAGCAGCAGCCTCTACCCTCAAGGCGCGGCTGCTGCCCCTGACCACGCCGCTGGAACCGCTGCTCACCAGGCTCAGCCAGCTGCGGGCCGCAGGGGAGCGCGTGCTTGTGCTGGCAGACGGCGACCCACTGCTCTTTGGCATCGGCGCGACCCTTGTGCGCCGCATGGGGCCGGATGCCGTGCGCCTGCTGCCCGCTGTTAGTTCTCTGCAGCAGGCTTGTGCGCGCCTGTCCCTGCCATGGCATAAGGTTATCTGCCTCTCTCTGCACGGACGCGACGATTTGCGCCCTCTCAACGTGGCCTGCGGCAAAAACGCGCCACTCTGCATCCTGACTGATGCGCGCATGTCGCCCGATGTGCTCGCCCGCCATCTGCTCGACCGTGGGGTGGACTGGTTTGATGCCCATATTTTTGAGCGCATGGGCGCTGCCGATGAATGCGTCAGCCACCTGAGCATGGCCGATGCCGCCGGGCGCGAATTTGGCCCGGCCTGCACAATGGTGCTGATACCCATGGCTCCGGCCCGCCGTCCGCACCTTGGGCTTGACGCCGACCAGCTTGCGGTTGACCGGGGCCTCATAAGCAAAAAACCTGTACGCGCCGCCGCTCTGGCGCTACTGCGCATTGAAGCAGGGCACGTGGTGTGGGATCTCGGTTCCGGCTCGGGCGCTGTGGCTCTTGAAGCTTCCGTCCTGGCGCACGAGGGCCGCGTGATCGCGGTGGAACGCTCCGCCGGGCGCGCCATGGGCATTCAGGAAAACCGCCGCCGCTTTGGCGCGGCCAATGTGGAAGTACGCCTCGGGCAAGCCCCAGAATGTCTGCCCGGCCTGCCGGATCCCCAACGCGTGTTTATCGGCGGCGGTCTTTCCGGCGATGACGGCGATGACATTTTGGGGCACGTATGCCTGCGCCTGCCCGTGGGGGGCCGCGTAGTGGTCAGTTGTGTGCTTCTGGACAGTTTCAGTCTGTGCCGCCGCTTTTTTGAAGACATGGGCTGGCCTGTGGAAATTCTGCAAATCAGCGCATCTGAGGGCAAAAGCCTTGGCGGCGATGTTCATTTGGCGGCCATGAACCCCGTGTTTCTGCTTGCCGCCCAAAAACCTGCGCCTGCTCCCATTCAGTCCGGCGCACAGCCCGAAGGCAGGTAGCAGCATGGACAGCTCACAGCACACCGGGGCCACGCCCGGCATCGTTACATTTGTGGGCGCAGGGCCAGGCGACCCGGACCTCATGACCATCAAGGGGCGCAAAGCCATTGAACAGGCCGCCCTCGTGCTCTATGCAGGTTCGCTGGTGCCGCGCGAGGTGGTGGCCTGTGCCGCGCCCAACGCCATGGTTGTGGATTCCGCCCCGCTGAATCTTGAGCAGTGCCATACGCTGGTGCGGGCAACCGCACTGGCGGGCCGCTCCGTGGCCCGTGTGCATACGGGCGACCCATCCCTGTACGGTGCGTTGCGCGAGCAGGCCGCCCTGCTGGATGCGGATGGCATCCCCTGGCGTGTGGTGCCGGGCGTTACCGCCGCCTGTGCGGCTGCGGCTGCGGCGGGCATTACCTTTACCGTGCCGGAAGTAACCCAGAGCCTCATTATCAGCCGCCTTGAAGGCCGCACTCCGGTACCGGCGCGTGAGCATCTGCACCTGCTGGCGCAGCATGGGGCCTCCATGGCCGTGTACCTCTCCGCAGCATCGGCTCAGGCTCTTCAGGACGAGCTCTTGCGCAGCCTGCCACCCGAAACACACATCTTTTGCGCCCACATGGTCAGTTGGCCCGAGGAACAACTGCACTGGACCACGCTGGGCGAACTGGCCCAGTGCATAACCAGCCACAACCTCACCCGTCAGACCGTTTTTCTTGTGCTGCCCGCAGAAAGCTGCGAGGGCGCGCCCTCACGCCTGTACGCCGCCGACTTTTCGCACGGTTATCGCGCAGCAAAAAGCTGATTTCATTCCGACATACCACCTTTAATATGGGATTCAGGCAGGGTGTTTTCACACATCCTGCCTGAATCCCATATCTTTTTTGAACAAGCCATCCTGATACGCAATATTAGCGTGACACGTTTGCAAAATAAGCCAGCATTGCTTTATTTACTACGCAACAAGCAGATTTTATAGTGTTGAAAGATCATATAAATACAATTTTAAATTGTATTTTTTTTCACAATATGCATCAAGCCATGTCAGCACAAACAAAAATCTACCACTAAATATGGATTTGCAATCCATACAACTCCCCTATTGTCTTTTAGACAATCATGGTTTCAAAAAAAGGAGTGATTCATGAACAAACCGGACATTCAGGATTCGTACTCCCTATTCATCGACGGCCAGTGGAAGCAGGCCTCTGACGGCGGCACGTTTGAAACGTTCTGCCCCGCCAATGGCGAACGCCTGGCAACCTGCGCCGAAGCCACCAAGGAAGATGTGGACGCCGCAGTGGCGGCTGCCAACAAGGCATGGGACAGCTGGAAAAAGATCGACCCCATTGAACGGGCCAATATGCTGCTGAAAATTGCAGACATTATTGATGCCAACAAAGAACACCTTGCCATGGTGGAAACCCTGGACAACGGCAAGCCTATCCGGGAAACCATGAATGTGGACGTTCCCTTTGCCGCCGACCACTTCCGCTACTTTGCCGGGGTGGTGCGCGCCGATGAAGGCACCGCGGTCATGCTGGACGAAAACACCATGTCGCTGGTGTTCCGCGAACCCATCGGCGTTGTGGGCCAGATTGTGCCGTGGAATTTTCCCTTCCTCATGGCAGCCTGGAAGCTGGCCCCCGTGCTTGCCGCCGGGTGCTGCACCGTGTTCAAGCCTTCCAACCACACATCGCTCTCCGTTCTGGAACTGGCGCGGCTCATTGCAGATGTGCTGCCCAAGGGGGTGTTCAACGTCATCACCGGGCGCGGCTCCCGCTCCGGCCAGTTCATGCTCGAGCACCCAGGCTTCCGCAAGCTTGCCTTCACCGGGTCAACAGAAGTTGGCCGTCAGGTGGGCCTTGCAGCGGCAAAGCGCCTCATCCCCTCCACCCTTGAGTTGGGCGGCAAATCGGCCAACATCTACTTTCCCGATTGTCAGTGGGATCTGGCCATGGACGGCCTGCAAATGGGCATTCTGTTCAATCAGGGGCAGGTGTGCTGCGCCGGGTCGCGCGTCTTTGTGCATGAGGATATTTACGACCAGTTTGTGGCAGAAGCAGTGGAACGCTTCAACCGCGTCAAAGTTGGCCTTCCGTGGGATCCTGCAACCCAGATGGGTTCGCAGATTTACGAATCGCATCTCAAGGCCATTCAGCTCTGCATTGAGCAGGCCAAAGCAGAAGGCGCCACCGTGCTTTGCGGCGGCGAGCGCATCACGGATGGCGAGCTTGCCAAGGGCTGCTTCATGCGCCCGACCTTGCTCGGCAACGTCACCAACAACATGCGTGTGGCTCAGGACGAAATCTTCGGCCCCGTTGCCGTCATCATCAAGTTCAGGACGGAAGAGGAGGTTGTGGCCATGGGCAACGACAGCCCCTACGGCCTGGGCGGCGCGGTCTGGACACGCGACATCAACAGGGCCATGCGCATAAGCCGCGCCATTGAAACAGGCCGCATGTGGGTGAACACCTACAACAGCATTCCGGCGGGTGCGCCTTTTGGCGGGCACAAGGAATCGGGCATCGGGCGTGAAACGCACAAGGTCATTCTTGAGCACTACACCCAGCAGAAAAACATCCTCATCAACCTCTCGGAAAAGCCTACAGGATTCTATCCCTAGCATCCGCGCACATGCGGCGAACGCTCTGGGCGGTTGCCGACGTATCAGAACGGCCCCGGAAGGGGCCGTTTTCACTACGTAGTGAGGAGGGGCTGCCGCTGCACGGCAGCACGAGAGGCGGGACATCGCTGACTAAAGATATTTGCAGCGCACAAACCGCGAGAGGCAGAGGCCCCACGCCCCCGCCTCTCTATGAGTGGAGAATTCGTCATGGATTGCGGACTGCCATGCCCCCTATCATGTCACGGAAAAGTGATGCTAGTGGTTTGTGTTCTGCAATGCAGCGTTAATGTTGCATTGAAAACGCATGGTCGTTCTGCATCCGGGCCGGAGTTCAACGTAGAAGTCCGTCCGGTTTATTGTTCGGGCGCGTCAGGGACGCGCCGCACAAGAGCCAGGGCCAGCAAGGCCGGAGACATCCTGGGCATCTGGGCTGGTCTGCGCAACTGCCGCCGCACAAAACCCGCCATGTCCAAAGCCATATCCGCGTCAGTCAAAGCCGAGCGGCATGCCTTTTTGTTTTCTTCCAGAACTGCAAGATACCGCTCAACCAGCCTCAGATCACGATTGTGTGATGGATCATCGGCCAATTCAGGCGGCGAGGCTCCCAACTGGAAAACGTCACCGATGTGTTGCGACATGACCATTCCTCCATGAATGGATCACTTGCTTCCTTGCAAAGGGGTTGGCCCTGTCCGCCTCCTTGTTTGGTTTTGTACCGTCTCCCCTTCCCCACTCGTCAAGATTTTTATCGGAACATTAGGCCAGATCTTTAGGGTAGGTCTAAAAAAAAGGCCCATTGCATGCCCATAAACGCAAAGTAAAAACGGAGAACAAATTATATCAGTCATGTAAAAGAGATACGATAAAACTGTTACTTGCAAGTAATTTCGATCGCAGCTACCATGCAGCAACTCAGATGCCTGACGAGGAGAACCTATGCCAACACCTATATTGCACAAGGAAAGCCTGATCCCGGGCAAAACCAGCAAACTGGTGCTCCACGCGCCGCAAATCGCGCAAAAAGCGCGCCCCGGCCACTTCGTCATGCTGCGCATGAGCGAACAGGGCGAGCGCATTCCGCTGACCATTGCAGATACTGACCGGGAAAACGGCACCATTACCATAGTGTATCTGGTTATGGGCAAGAGTACCGCCATGCTTGAAGCACTCGGCGTTGGAGATGCCATTCTTGACGTCTGCGGCCCCTTGGGCCACCCCACCCATATTGAAAAACGCGGCACGGTTGTATGCGTGGGCGGCGGCACCGGTATTGCCGCCATGCACCACATCGCCAAGGGCCATGCACGCATCGGCAACAAGGTCGTGGGCGTTATCGGCGCTCGCAGCAAAGACCTGCTGCTCTTTGAAAACGAGCTCAAATCCTTTGTGGATGAACTGCTTGTCTCCACGGACGATGGCAGCTACGGCCACAAGGGCCTTGTTACCGAACTTCTGCGCGACCGGCTTGAAAAAGACAAGGACGTGTTTGAAGTCGTGGCCGTCGGCCCCGTGCCCATGATGGCCGCCGTGGCTGAAACCACGCGCCCCTTTGGCGTCAAGACCACGGTCAGCCTCAACCCCATCATGGTTGACGGCATCGGCATGTGCGGCGCCTGCCGCGTCACCGTTGGCGGCAAAACCAAGTTCGCCTGTGTGGACGGCCCCGAATTTGACGGTCACGAAGTGGATTTTCCCGAACTGCGCCGCCGCCTGGCCGCCTACCGGGAGCAGGAAACCATTTCCATTGAAGAATACCGGAGAGTCAGCCATGGAGAATAGCAAGCCCAAAAAGACCGTGGCTCCCCGTGTGGACATGCCCTGCCAGCCCGCAAAAGTGCGCCGCTCCAACTTTGAAGAAGTCGCCCTGGGCTACACCAAGGAAATGGCTCAGACCGAGGCCAGCCGATGCCTTCAGTGCAAAAAGCCCCTGTGCGTCTCGGGCTGCCCTGTTGAAGTGCCCATCCGCGACTTTATCCATCAGGTTGCCGAGGGCAACATGGATGCCGCCTACCGCATCATCAAGACCACCAACAGCCTCCCTGCCGTGTGCGGCCGCGTGTGCCCTCAGGAACACCAGTGCGAAGGCAAGTGCGTGCTCAAGGCCAAGGGTCAGCCCGTGGCCATTGGCCGTCTTGAACGCTTTGTGGCTGATACCTACATCGCCACCACCGCCTGTGAGCAGGTGACCGGCACCAACGCCTGCGCCCTGCCCCTGGGTGCAAAAAAAGTGGCCTGCATCGGCTCCGGCCCTTCATCCCTGACCTGTGCTGGCGTGTGCGCCACCGCAGGCATCAAGGTTGATGTGTTTGAAGCCCTGCACGAACCCGGCGGCGTGCTCATTTACGGTATCCCCGCCTTCCGCCTGCCCAAGACCGTGGTAGCCACGGAAATCAACGGCCTGCGTCAGGCCGGTGTGGACTTCCACCTCAATTCCGTGGGTGGCCGCACCATTGATATTGACGACCTGCGCAAGGAATACGACGCCATTTTCATCGGCGTTGGCGCTGGCCTGCCCGTCTTTCTGGGCGTTCCCGGCGAAAATCTGGTGGGTGTGTTCTCCGCCAACGAATACCTCACCCGCGTCAACCTTGGCCGCGCCTACAACTTCCCCTCGCAGGACACTCCGGCCTACCCCGGCAAGCATGTTACCGTGTTCGGAGCGGGCAACGTGGCCATGGACGCGGCGCGCACAGCCCTGCGCATGGGTGCGGAAAGCGTGCATGTGGTCTACCGCCGCACAAGGGCTGAAATGCCCGCCCGTCTGGAAGAGCTGGAACACGCGGAAGAAGAAGGCGTGCAGTTTGCCATGCTTTCCGCCCCGTTGCGTTTCAACGGCGATGCGGAAATGCGCCTTCAGTCCGTAACCCTGCAGCGTATGGAACTGGGCGAGCCCGATGCTTCTGGCCGCCGCAGGCCTGTGCCTGTGGAAGGCTCGGAATACGATCTGCCCACCGACCTTGCCATTGTGGCTCTGGGCACCCGTTCCAACCCCATCCTCCTCGAGGCTACCCCTGAGCTCAAACTGAACAAATGGGGCTACATCGAGGCCGATGAGGCCACTGGCGAAACCTCCATTCCCAACGTCTTTGCGGGCGGCGACATCGTCACCGGCGCGGCCACGGTCATTCTGGCCATGGGCGCAGGGCGCAAGGCCGGACAGGAAATAGTCAAAAGAATCGCAGGCTGATTGCAGCCCGGCATCTGATAAAAGGGGGGCCTCCGCTGGAGGCTCCCTTTTTTCATAGCCCATCCATAAAAAAGGCAGCAATTCAGCCAGTCCTTTGGCCTTGGCTTGCCAGACCTGCGGTTCGCGGTCATACTCAAGCCAGAGTTCACACCAGCGTCAGACCTGCCGCCCCCTGCGCCGCCATGGCAGGCCTTTTTATATTGGCAACATTCCCTTTCAGGGGCCGGAATGTCATTCTCCGGCGGGCCAAGGGCGCGGCCCGGGCATATTCAGGAAGACCAGCATGATTCTCGCAGACCTGCACACGCACACCAAGTATTCGCACGGCGGCAACACTCCGGCAGAAATGTATGCTGCCGCCCAGGCCAACGGGCTTGAATACATGGGCTTTACCGAGCATTCGCCCCGGCCCGTGGGCTTTGATTACACACACGAATACCGCGAGCAACTGACCCGCCACCTGCCGGACTACGTGCGCGAGGTTTGCGCCCTCAAGGCCGCCAACCCCAATGGCCCCTGCCGCGTACTGTTCGGCATGGAAATGGACTGGCTTGAAGGGCAGGAGGACTACACCCGCACCTCCTGCGCAGCCTTTGATTTTGATTACCTGCTGGGGAGCGTGCATTTCATCGGCCACTGGGGCTTTGACGACGGCGCCGAGCCGTGGAAAGCCTTTTCGCAGGAAGAATGCGACAAGCAGTATCAGGCCTATTTTGAAGCCTGGGAGCGCATGATCCTTTCCGGCCTCTTCAACATTGCCGCGCACCCTGACCTCATCAAGATTTTCTCTGTGGAGCAGTTCCACATCTGGCTGGCAAAGCCGGAAAGCATGGCGCTGGTGCAGCGCGGCCTTGCGGCCCTGCAACGCATGGGCATGAGCATGGAGATATCTTCCGCGGGTCTGCGCAAGGCCTGTCGCGAAATTTATCCCGCACCGCCCATCATGCTCATGGCCGCGCATATGGGCCTGCCCGTGAGTTTCGCCTCTGATGCGCACGGGACGGATGACGTGGGCTACGGCTTTGCGCGGCTGGCCTCATACGCGCGCGCCTTTGGCTTTGCCGAGTATACCATTTTTAATCGGGGCCAGCGGATTGTGCTGCCCCTGTAAAACGGCGCATGCCTTTGACACCACGGATCACGTATGTCCGAAATTATTGTATCCATAGATGACGTAAGTCTTTTTTTGCCCGGTGACGTCAGCCAGAACCATGTGCTGCACAACATCAACTGGCAGGTGCGGCGCGGCGCGCACTGCGCGCTCATAGGCCCCAACGGCTCGGGAAAATCCACCCTGCTGCGGCTCATGCGCGGCGAGCTGTGGCCAGCCCATGGGCGCATCCAGTGGCACGGGCCTGACGGGCCGGAGGACTCCCCGCTGACGGGCCGGGCCATGACAAGCCTTGTTTCGCCTGCGCAGCAGGAAAACTATCAGCGCCAGGCCTGGGATCTCACGGGCCGCGACCTGCTGCTCACCGGCTTTGAGGATACCCCCCTGGTCTATGCCGACAGCACGTCCTACAGGCGGCAGGCTGTGGAAGCCATGGCCGCTCGGCTTGACGCCGAGGGCCTGCTTGAGCGCACTGTGCCCACATTTTCGCAGGGGCAGCTGCGTTTGCTGCTGCTTGGCCGCGCCCTTCTGCGCGCGCCTACCCTGCTGCTGCTTGACGAGTGCGATGAAGGCCTTGATGAGCGCTATCGCCAGATTTTCTTTGAGACTTTGGGGGAATACGCCAGCCGCTGCACGGTTGTGATGACAGCGCACCGCGCCGCCAATATTCCCGACTGGTGCGCAGGACGCCGTTATGTACGTAATGGCCGCCTGCTCACAGCGCCGCCTGGGTCTGAGGCCAGCGAAGAAACGCCGAAAGCGCAGCAGCACGACAATGCCTCCGGCGTTGCAGAACAGGTGCTTAACGGCGGGCACGCCATGCTTGATCTGGATAACGTCACCGTATTCATTGATCGGCAGGAAGTGCTGCACGACATCAGCTGGTGCATGCATCAGGGCGAAAACTGGCGCATCACCGGGGCCAACGGCTCGGGCAAATCCACCTTGCTGCGTTTGCTGGCAGGTGATGAATTTGTTGCAGCCGGCGGCAGATTCGACCGCTGGCTGCCTGGGCAGGGCGGGCAGGTAGACACCCTTGAAGCCCTGCGCAAGGGTGTGCGCCTTGTGTCAGATCTTTCGCAGGCTCTATACGGCTATTCCCTCAATGCGCTTGATATGGTCTGCACAGGCTTTGACAACAGCATTGGCGTATACCGCCGCTTTTCTGATGCCGAACGTGCCGAGGCCGCAAACCGCATGGCCCAGATGTTCCCCGATGAAAGCCCCGAGAGCCTCAAACAGCTTGGACGGCAATCCATCCGCCATCTGTCCACGGGTCAGTTGCGCCGCCTGTTCCTGGCGCGCGCCCTGGTGGGCGGGCCGGATATCCTGCTGCTGGACGAACCCTGCTCCGGCCTGGATGCGCCAAGCCGCGCCCAGTACCTGCATCTGCTGGATCAGCTCGCCCTGCAGGGCGTCCAGATGGTTTTTGTGTCTCACCATGATGAAGACGCCCCCCTGTGCATCAACAGGGAGGCGCATATGGAAGGCGGACGCCTGCGTGTGATGCTGTAGGGCCTAATCCTTGCTCTTCCCGAACTTGGAGCGCGCCACTTCAATAACAACGGGCAGCACGGAAACAATGATGATGCCGTAAACAATCAGGCTGAAGTTCTGCCGCGCCCATTCCAGGTTGCCCAGGAAGTACCCGGCGGAAACCAGCCCGCCCACCCAGAGCACGCAGCCCGTGATGTTGAACAGAAAAAACGTGGGCGGATGCATCAGGGCAATGCCCGCCACAAAGGGCGCAAAGGTGCGAACAATGGGCACAAAGCGAGCCAGCACAATGGCTTTGCCGCCGTGCCTCTCGTAAAAATCGTGCGCCTTGAGCAGGTGAGATTTTTTGATAAGGCGGTTCTCGCGCGAAAAAATGGCTGGCCCCACATGCCGCCCTATCAAATAATTCACCGCATCACCCAGTATGCCCGCCGCCAGCAGTACGCCCATCATTTCGCCATAGCCCAAAAGCCCGGCCCCAGCCACCACGCCGGAGGCAAACAGCAGGGAATCACCTGGCAGGAAAGGGGTTACTACAAGGCCTGTTTCGCAAAAAACAATGACAAACAGTATGGCGTAAAGCCATAGCCCGTATTGATCGGCAAGCTCAAACAAATGCACGTCTATGTGCAGAATAAAACTGACAAAGCTGCTCAGTAGTTCCATAAAGGCTGATCTCCCTCATCAGGCGCGTTGGCGCGCCTTCGGTCTGCTCTTGTACCCCAAGGCAGCTTGTGGCACAACACAGCCATGCGCGTACTCACCACCATAGCCGTCCTTGCCCTGCTTCTGTTCGCTCCTGCCGTCTATGCTGCCGACACCTATATGGTCGGCTTCAGAACGATTGGCCAGTGGTCGCCGGAAACAGGCCTGCGCCTGGATGTGAATGTGTGGTATCCATCATCCCGACCGCCGCGCGATCTTAACTATGCCCCGTGGGAGATTTCCGCCTCCCGCGCTGGCAAGGCGGTGGACGGGCGTTTTCCTCTGCTTCTGCTCTCGCATGACACTGCGGGAACGCGTTTTTCCTACCATGACACCGCCGCATGGCTGGCGTCGCTGGGTTTTGTGGTGGCTGCCCCCAATCACCCGGGCGACAACATGGACAACATGGACAACCTGCTGACCTGGCAACAGCTTGAGAACCGAGCGCATGAACTTTCCGGCAGCATTGACGTGCTCCTGCATGACCCGGAAGTGGAGCCCAGCATTGACGCCTCGCGCATAGGAGCGATCGGCTTTGGCGTTGGCGGCGCGGCGGCTCTATTGCTGGGCGGTGCGCTGCCCGACTGCGAGGGCTGGGCCAACTATTGCTCGCGCACAGCTCCAAACGATATGTATTGCAATACCTGGGCCCGCGAGCGCATGGAGTCGCTGTGCAAAAACCTGCCGCTCACGCGCAGCCTTGCCGACACGCGCATTCGCGCCATAGCGGCAGTGGCGCCCGGTTTTGGCATGCTGTTTTCGCGCCAGTCGTTCCACTGGTTCTACCCGCCCCTGCTGATTATGGCCGCGCCCAATGACAGCCTGAACAACCCCGCCCTGCATGCGCGACGCATATTTGAACTTATGGATAAAAAACCCCGCTGGCTGAGCCTGCCGCAGGCCGACACGGGCGCGCTCATGGCGCCCTGCCCGGAATCCCTGGCCATGGAACTGCCAGAACTGTGCCGCTCGGTCACGGAAGAAACACGCGGGGCAATCCACAGACGTATGACGGAATCCCTGGGCGATTTTTTTCTGCACTACCTTGGCAATGCCCAGAATCTGCCCCAGATTCCGCCGCCGCCAGACCTGACGCCACAGCCGCAAAAGGCAGCACCAGAGCCAACCACGCAGCCTGCGCCAAAATCCAAAAAACGCCGTCCCGGCTAGGCTTGTAAAGGCATAGGACACGCCCCTTTTCAGCAGCCTTGACAATTGCCGCGCGGCTCACTAAAGGGTGTGGCATGGCGGTAGAATCTTACCGTAACATGCAAATTTCCCTATCCGGAACAGGATAATATGCGGAACACACTTTATTTGTTCTGTTTTTTACTGACTGCCCTTGTCCCCGCAATCGCCTGGAGCACCGACAGCCAGGGATTGCCAGAACAGCAAGGTTGGGTGGTCATGCCAGCTGGCGCGCGCCCTGCCTATTTTGGCATACACGGCGGCACCATGCCCGTCAGCCTGCTTGTCTATGGCGACGGATCTTCGCTTGTGACCTTTGTTGGCCGCACCGGCAACGACTTTATTGATGTGCTGCGCAGGGCCGAAGTCTCCATGCCAAGCCTGCTCAACGCCACCTCACAGCGCTCGGCGGCTGGAAAAAACGTCTCGCCTTCGGCCAACGCCACCGCTGTGCTCATGGCAGGTTCTTCTTCCAGCAGCCTTCCGGTGTTCAATGTCAGCGGCGAAAGGCTTTCACACATGGATGTTCCGCCTGGACAGCTTCAACCGTTCGGGCTTTCCGACAAGGCGCTGTCTATCGAAGGCGAAGTAACAGCCCCTCAGCGACTGTCTACTGTGAAGCAGTATCGCCTGCTTTTTCAGCCGCAGTATCTGCAACCTCGACGCAACCAGCGTTAGCGTAATTGCAAAAAGCAATTTTTACTTTTAACAAAAAATCAAAAAAACTTTTTTGCTGTTCAACCAGCGCATTGAGCAGACAGGTTAAATAGTTTTAATCTCTCAAGCTCCCTCATATAATTGTTTTTTGCCACAGCCTGCCCTGAACAAGAGCGGGCTTTTTTTTCGCCCGCTTGATTTGAATGTTTATAGAAGATAAACTATCTTTAAGCAGAACATTTTGTCTCAGGAGCCAAGCTATGCCGCTTTCAGATCATTTGGAACTTATGCAGCGCCTCTGTGCCAAAGCAGGACAGGATAATGAGTGTCCCTTTGAAAAACACTTTCGCTCAGGCATTATGTCGCTCAAGGAATTCAGTGCGGATTATGATGCCATAGTTGACGAGCATAACCCCTTTTACCAAGAATTTACCAAGTACCTGAACCAGGATGCCCTGGAGTCTGACGATCTTTTTTCGCTCTTTGAATGCCTGGTGATCTTTATCCGCATGCGTCAGATGGCACGCTCAGGGCTTGAGCTCAGCCACAGGGAACAAAGCGTGCTGGACTATTTTGAATCGTGCGGGGAATGGGCGTCACGCGACAATACGCTCGTGAGCAACTGGTACTGGAAGCAACTTCCAGGCAAACAACGCAGCCATTAGCTACCATCCCTACACAAATGGTTCCAGGCATATCCACCAAACCGCCCCCCGATCTATGCACAAAGGCCGCCCAGCACTGCTGGACGGCCTTTTCAACATAGGTGCTACGGCTATGCCGCCAGCACTCTAAAACACGCCAGGATTAAGCATCACCAGCACGGTGCAGATGATGCCTACGATGGTGCCATAGAGCATGAAGGGCCAGAAGGTGCGGCGCAGAACCTCTCCTTCCCGGCCAGACAGGCCCACAACAGCGCAGGCGGCCACGATATTGTGTACGCAGACCATGTTGCCCATGGCACCGCCAACGGCCTGAGCCGCCACGATGATCTGACGGGGCAGGTGCAGTGCCTGAGCCATGTTCCACTGGAATTCAGCAAACATAAGGTCAGAAACCGTGTTGGAGCCGGTGATAAAGGCACCAAGACCACCCACAAAGGCAGCCAGAACAGGCCACACAGAACCAGCCACCGCAGCCACTGCCTGGGCAAGGGCCAAAGGCATGGAGGGCACATCAATGGGGTTTGTGGCCGAACCACGGAAAATGGACACCAGAGCCACGGCAAAGATCAGGGCAATGGTGGGGGACTTCATCTTGCGCAGGCTTTCGCCCCAGGCTCGAGAAACTGCGGCCTTGGGCATCTTGTGCAAGATGATGGTCATAAGCGACACTACGATAAAGAACGTGCCGGGCAGATACAGATAATCAATAGACGCGTTTACGCCCTTGAATCCCAGGATATCAACAAAGTTCAGCTTGAAACTCAGCAGCCAGGCCTTGAGGCCCAGCCCAGGAATGCGCGAAAGCACCAGCAGGATGCAGATCAGCACATAGGGCAACCATGCCTGGAGCTGAGTCATGTGCGCACGAAATTCTGTCTTGGTGCTGGGGGGCACGGAGCCTGTCCAGCTTTTGTCCCATTCGGTATGCGGGGCAAATTCCCACACAGTTTTGGGGACGCAAAATCCCTTCTTGGTTCCCCACACCACAACGCCGAGGCCAAGCAGACCAGCAAGCAGGGCAGGGAATTCAGGGCCAAGCAGCCACGCGCAGGCAAGGTACGGCACAAGGAAGCAAACACCTGCAAAAACGCAGTACTTCCAGGCGGCAAAGCCAACAGACCATGACTTTTCCTTACCAAAAAAGCGGGTCATGAAGCCCAGCATGAAAATGGTCAGGATAATTGCCATGGGGGCATGCATAAAGGTTGCCCACTGGCCTACAGCCGCACCAAAACCGTCATAATTCTGGAAGGGCAGATTTGGGTTGGCGGCAACGGATTCCGCCACAAGATTTTTAAGAAAGCTGAAACCAACGATAACAGGTGTGCCCACTGCGCCAAAGGTAACTGGCACGGAGTTGAACACCAGGCAGACCACAGCTGCGGCCATTGCCGGAAAGCCCAGAGCAAGCAGCAGGGGCGCGGCAAGAGCGGCGGGAGTACCAAAACCAGCAGCGCCTTCAATAAAGGCTCCAAACATGAAGCCAATAATGATTGCTTGCAGACGGCGGTCACGGCTGACGCCCTGCATGCCGCACTGGATGGTTTCCATGCCGCCGCTTTCTTCAAGAGTATAAAGAATAAGAATTGCGCCAAAAACGATAATCAGAACGCCAATGGCAACGACAACGCCCTGGAGCGACAGAGCAAGCAGATAGGTGGGAGAAAGCTTCCAGCCCACAAGCCCGCAGATAACGCAGACCAGCCAGGCCAGAGGCATGGCTCGGGTAGCTGGCCACCGCAGGCCAACCATAAAAATGAGAGCAACAAGGATGGGGATAATAGCTAAAAGGGCCAACATTCCAATAGACATAATGCCTCCGCATTTGAGAAGCAGTGAGATGCTCTCATTCTCAGCACACACTGCCCAGTTTTACACCTCGCCGCCTGGCAGGATGATGTTAATGCAATGCTGCCGCATTGCTCCACGGGGTTTCAGCCAGAGGATTTCCGTCCGCAAAAGGCAAGACGGCCAGACCAGGTATCGGCCCTCCCCACAGTGGAGAACCGATACCTCCCCTCAACTTTCCTGCGGATGAAGAGCCTTAGCTCCCCACCCGCAGGAAGATGTTTCGTTGGATTATTTCTTCAGATTTTCAGCCAGAAGTTCGGCAATATGATCAACCTTGATCTTGAGGCCCTGCTTCTCAGCACCGCCACGGATCTGCATGACGCAGCCGGGGCAGTCCACCACCAGGCGGTCAGCGCCGGTGGCCTTCATGTTGGCGATCTTCTTGTCCAGCAGCTGGGCCGAGATCTCGGGGAACTTCACAGAGTAGCTGCCGCCAAAACCGCAGCACACTTCTTCTTCCTCGCAAGGCACGTATTCAGCCGCATCGCCAATAAGATCGCGGGGGGCTTTTTTGACGCCCAGGCCGCGGCACAGGTGGCACGAGGCATGGTAGGTGACTTTCTGCGCGGACTTGTTGAAGTCCTCGGCCTTGAGGCCCAGCACATCATGCACAAAGGAGCTGAAGTCGATGATCTTTTCCGCAAAGGCCTGAGCTTCCACCGTGGAGAAATCCTGATCCAGAATTTCAGGGTAGTGGTGCTTGAGATGACCGGCGCAGCTGGCGCACAGCGTGATAATGTAGTCGTAGTTGCCGCCACGGAATGCGGCAATGTTCTGCTTGGCCACATCCATGGAGGTTTTGCGTTGGCCCATCATTTCGAGGGGCAGGCCGCAGCAAGACTGTTCCATGGGGAAGTCCACGGCCACGTTCTTGGCGGCCAGAATCTTCACGCAGGCTTCCAGTTCTTCGGGGTAGATGAAGTCCTGGGCGCAACCGCTGAAGATCGCCACGCGGAAGGTGGGGTTCTGCACCTTGGGGGCCAGTTCGGGCCAACGGTCGCGGAAGGACTTGTTGGCAATGGCGGGCAGAGCCTTGAAGTTGTGCTTGCCAAGGAAGACGGCAGGCAGATGGCGCTGGAACTGCGCGCCGCGCGTGAAGGGCTTCTGGGCGAAGCTGGCGAACTTGAGCAGCTTGTGGAACAGCTTGCGGTTCTTCATCACAGCGGAAAGCAGGTTGGCTTCGATGGGCGCGCCCTGCTCCACGTTGAGGCGCGAGCGCACTTCGCGGATAAGACGCGGCAGGTCGATGCCGCCAGCGCACACATTGGCGCACGATTCGCAGCCCATGCAGTTCTGGCTGAGAATACGGGCGCGATCCTTGCCGTGGAAGAAGTAGGTAAGGATCAGGCCAATGGCGCCAATGTAGATGTAGCCCATCTTGTGGCCGCCCACGAGGCGGTACACGGGGCAGACGTTGGCGCAAGCGCCGCAGCGCACGCAGCGGAACACCTGCGAAAACAGGGGATCCTTGGCGATTTCGGTACGGCCGTTATCAAGGAAGATAACGTGCAGAATTTTTTTGTCGTCGGCATTGGCCGCGCAGGGGCCTGCGCCGCACATCCAGGTGACATAGGAGGTAAGGCGCTGGGCGGTGGCGTTGCGGGGCAGCACCTGAAGGGCCACCAGGGCATCGTCCAGCTTGGCAACGAGCTTGTCCAGACCGGCAATGGCAACGTGCACGCGCGGCAGGGTCGTAACCATGCGGGCGTTGCCTTCGTTGGTCACGGTGGAGATCGCGCCGTTTTCGGCCACGGCAAAGTTACAGCCGCTCACGCCCATATCGGCGGCGATGAACTTGCGGCGCAACTGCACGCGGGCCACCTTGACCAGACGCTGCACGTCTGAATCCTGCTTGACGCCGGTGGCCTTGGTGAAGTCGTCGGCCACCTGATAGCGAGAAAGGTGGATGGCGGGCATAACCATGTGCGAAGGACCTTCGTGGCGCAGCTGGATGATCCATTCGCCAAGGTCGGTTTCGTCCACGATCAGGCCATTGCCTTCCAGCGCGGTGTTCAGGCCGATTTCTTCGGCGGTCATGGACTTGGACTTGACCACCTTCTTCACTTTGTTTTCTTTGGCGATGCGAACGATCATGTCGTTGGCTTCGGCTGCAGTGGCGGCACGGTGCACGTGCACGCCGCGCTTTTCAGCTTCGGCCTTGAACTGAGCGTACAGTTCGTCCATGTGCTGACAGGCGTAGTCCTTGGCGTCGGCGATCTGCTTGATCAGCGCTTTCTCGTCCACTTCCTTGAACACGGCTTCGCGGTTGGCGCGGTAAGCCACGGCAAAGGTATCAAGGGTACGACGCAGAAATTCGTCGTTCAGGGCTTCGTCCAGTTCCTTATGATATCCCGATGAGCTCTTGAGGGCGTCATGCATGGGTTAGTCCTCCAGCAGAATGATATGCAGTTCCAGCGGCCCATGCACGCCCACGGCAGCCACGCGCTCAATGTCGGCGGTACGGCTGGGGCCAGTCACCAGGGTGGTGTACGTGGCGGTACCTTCGTTCATGCGCTCGCGCAGCAACTGGGCTATGGAGGGCAGATCGGGGTAGATGGTGGACTTGCGCAGCATCAGCACGGAAACTTCCGAAATCATGCCCGTAAGGCGCACATCTTCGCTGTCGGTATTGAGCAGGCAGGTGCCGCTGGCGGCAACGCCAAGCTCGGCGGTGGAAACGCCCACGTCAATACCGGCAAGATAGTTGCGCAGCCCTTCTCGGATGCACAGAAAACCTTTTTCTTCACAGGCAGCTGCCAGCGCGGCAAAGTCGGCGTCGCCAAGCTGGGGCGCTGCCACCACACGCTGCACGCGCGTGGGAACCTTATTGGGGCCAAGAGGGCCTTGTTCCGTGCCGGGTTCGTCAGCCAAAAGCTCGGCGGGAGCCTTGTTGGCGCAAACGTCCACAACATACTGCAAGGCGGCTGCCATGTTGGGCACTTCCTGCACTACGGCGGTAACAGCCGCAGCCTTGGCGGAAAAGGCTTCTACCAATTCCTGATGTGTCATAAACAACTCCTTTTTCAAAACACGCCGGGTTCTTGAACCATGCAGCTTCGCCGCGAAAAGTAGTGTGCAGAGGGCCGGATTCACCCGCTGCCATTGTTTGCGCTCATATTCCTGCGAACGGCGTAACACGCCCATAGCTTCAGAAACAAACCCCCACGGCTCTTCTTCAGATGGGCATTCTGGCAGAATAACCGCCGGGTTGATAAACGCGGCGGAGGAACCACAGTCCCCCGCCGCGCTCACATGTTACTTCAGGCTTTCAGCGTACAACTCCACAGTGTGCTTGACGCGCACGGAGTCATGGTTGTGCGAAAGCACGTCCTCAAGCTGCATCATGCAGGCAGGGCAACCGGCGGCCACAATCTTGGCTCCGGAAGCTACCACATTGTTGCGCTTGCGCTGGCCGATCTTGCGCGAATAGTCGTAGTGGAAGAGGTTGAACGATCCGCCGCAGCCGCAGCAGCGGTCAGCTTCGGCCATTTCCGTAATCTTGTAGGCCGGGTTGGCCGCAACAACGGAACGGGGCTGGCTGACAACGCCAAGCGACTTCTTGAGGTGGCAAGAATCGTGGTAGGTCACGCTGACGGCATTTTCCTGAGCCTGCTCGGCGGGCTGCACCTTGAGCACATCCACCAGGAAAGCATTGATGTCCATGGCCTTGGCGGCCAGTTCTTCAACCTTGTGCTTTTCTGCAGAACCCAGGCGGTGCGCGTAGCGGGGCCACAGTTCCTTGACCGTGGAGGTGCAGGAACCGCAGGGGCTGAGAATATAGTCGAAGTCGCCGTTTTTGAGGGCTTCCACGTTCACGCGCATCTGCTCCACCATGCCCTTGGCATCGCCGGACGAAAGCGCCGGGATACCACAGCAGGTGAGGTTTTTGGGCATAAACACGGCCACGTTGTGATAACGCAGCACCTTCAGACAGGCTTCTGCCATATCGGTGTACATCTTGTCGCCCACGCAGCCGGGGAAGAACGCCACCTTGAGCCCGCCAGCGCGGCGGGGTTCGTCAAGCGCGCCGTAGCGGGCGTGCAGAGGCGTTTTTGCCAGGGGGTGGATGTGGCGGTCGCCCAGCATGAAGTTGAGCAGAGGCGCGCACACGGTACCCTGCGCGTCGTTGCTCGAGCCAAAGATAAGGCCCTGCATGGGCGCGCCAACGCGCATGGCGAAGTTGAAGAGGCCAGGCTTGGTCAGAAGCGACCGGAAGATCATCTTCTTGACCGGGTGCAGGCCGATGAACTCGTTTACGATTTCACGGGCTTCCATGAAGACGTCCATAATCTGGACGCCGGGCGGGCAGGACGCCTGGCAGGAACCGCACAAAAGGCAGCGGCCCAGTTTTTCGGCCACAGCCGCAGGGTCCTGAATCATCTCATGGGCCAGGTTGTCAATAAGGGCCAGCTTGCCGCGAGCCACGTCAGCTTCCATACCGGTGGCGCCGAACATGGGGCACACGGCCTGGCACATGCCGCATTTCATGCAGGCAGTGATCCTGTCGTCCAGGGCCATAAGGCGCTGGGCCAGTTCGTGCATAGTACTCATGAAACGCTCCTGGAGCGGTTGAATTTTTGCTCTTGCCCGGTAGCGCCCGCACAGGGCGGGCAGCCCCCGGAAAAGACGGGGGCCAAAAGACCCCGCCTCTGCAATGCCGGAGCGAACGGCCTAGATGCCCACCAGCTTGGTGGAGTTAAGCAGTCCCTTGGGGTCAAGAGCCCGGCGCAGCCGCTGCGAGAACAGAATGGTGCCGCGTGAGGTTTCCTTTTCCATCCACTTGGACTTGGCGGTGCCGATGCCGTGTTCGCCGGAGAGCGTACCCTTCAGCTTGATAGCCGTATCGAACATTTCGTCGATGGCTTCTTCCACGCGCTTGAATTCGTCAGCGTCGCGCTTGTCGCACAAGAAGGTGGGGTGCAGGTTGCCGTCGCCAGCGTGGCCAAAGGTGCCCACTTCAAGGCGGTACTTGGCCGCGATATCGTTGACGGCCTTGACCATGGCGGGGATCTGCGAACGCGGCACGGTGGCGTCTTCAAGCACGGTGGTCGGCCGGGCGCGGGCCAGCACGGGCAGGGCCATGCGGCGGGCTTCCCACAGCTTGAACTTTTCGGCGGCGTCCTTGGGCACGTGCACGGCAGTGGCGTGATTGGCCTTCAGCACCTTTTCAACGGCTTCGGCATCGTCAGCAACCTGAGCGGGGTGGCCGTCCACTTCGATGAGCAGGATGGCGCCAGCTTCGCGCGGCAGACCAGCCTTGGTGAAGTCGTCAACGCGCACGATGGTGTTGTTGTCGAGGAATTCGAGGGTACAGGGCACAACGTGGGCGGCGATGATGCCCGCCACAGCGTCGGCGGCGTCCTGCACGTCAGAGAACACGGCCATCAGGGCCTTGGAGGCCTTGGGCGGCGGCACGAGCTTGAGGATGGCTTCAGAAATAACGCCCAGCGTGCCTTCAGATTGCACCATCATGCCGGCGAGGTTGTAACCGGTAACGCACTTGACCGTGCGCGAACCGGATTTGACCACTTCGCCCGTGGCGTCGAAAAATTCGATGCCCATGAGGTAATCCTTGGTAACGCCGTACTTGAGGCCGCGCAGGCCGCCAGCGTTTTCAGCAATGTTGCCCGCGAGGGTGGACACTGCCTGGGAACCCGGATCGGGGGGGTAGAAAAGATTTTTCTTGGCAACCGTAGCCGCAAATTCAGCAGTAATGACGCCCGGTTCCACCACAGCGTAGAGGTCGTCAGAATTAATTTCAATAATGCGGTTGAGGCCGGTGGTCAGAATGACCACAGTCTCGGACTTGTCCGGAATGGTGCCGCCGGAAAGGTTGGTTCCCGCGCCGCGCACGGTCATGGGGATACCGTTGTCATACAGTTTTTTCACACACTGGCCGAGCTGTTCCTTGGTAGTGGGACGCACCACCAAAGAAGGCATGACCGGCGGTAGCACCGCAGAATCATACGAATAGCTCATGCGGTCGGCTTCGGAACTGAACACGTTTTCCTTGCCGATCATGTCTTCAAAATCCTTAATCAACGCCTGGCTTGCCATAAGGCCTCCTTAAAAGTCCGTCATGAACGTCTTTATGGTAAGGCACAGACCTCGCGCCCCTTGCGCGGGCCTGACAGATTTGGATTCCCATACGGTTGTTTGAACAGCCGGTCAACTTTTTTACGAGAATGAAGACGTATAGCGTTGTTTGACAAGTTTGCAAAGGGCACAAGCCAAAAAACTTTGGTATCACAGTCTAACATTATCGCCAAAAGTTTCCCCACTGTCGTTACGTCCATACCGGGGCAATGCGATCTGCATCATTGCAATTCAAATCGTTTTAAACAGTTAAGCATGGTGTGCGGTATTGTGAAGACGCAGTTCCCACAATGTTTCCAGCCCTCAGGCTGGAAGGGACACATAAAAAAAATCTGTGACTGCCATGAAAAAAATATTCCATGTTCAGCAAAGGCATCACAAAATTCTACCGGAGGGGAGGCGTGGAAAGGACGGCCCATTGCCAGGCAGACATGCCGGAATCGGGCGCTTGTGAGGATGTGGCGGCGCAACGCGCGCCGCCACTAAAAAATACCGCTGCCAATAGCTGCCGTCAACGGCAGATACCAGAGGATATACCCGGTCGGGCGGATCCTGTTAACCTTTCTGAGGCTTCTTCGCAGCGGCCTGCTTCCAGAAGAAAAAATGCCCCAGGGCCATGCCGCCATGCCCAACGGCATAGGCCAGCAAAAGCCATACAAAGAGGCTGTGCAGGCTTGCCGCTGTGTGCGACGCATCGCCCATCTGCCACGAACGGAACCACCACAGGCCAGTGAGCAGGGTCATGCTCAAGGCTCCCATGCCGAGGCCCTGCACAACACAGGCAAGCCCCTTGGGGCGCGGCGCTATAATCAGCTTGCCGCTGCGTATGGCCGCAACGTCACTGGCAAGTTGCGCCATGTCGCCCCACAGATAGGGAAAGTAGTGGCGCGGCCCACGCATGCCAAGCCCGCATGCCACAAGGCCAAATCCCAGCACGCACAGCACAAGGCCCAGAATCATGTGGACTGTGCCAAGGCCAAACAGTTGCGTCAGCACCTGCGCCATTATCAGGCAGACCACCAGCGCGTGCAAAAATCGCAACACCGGAGGCTGAAAAAATCCGAGAAACTTCCACAGCAAACCCAACTGGGTTTTCAGCATTTCCCCCAAGCCCATAGCGTCGCTCCTTGTTTTGCAACTTTTCAAGAACGGCGGCGCAACGGCGCGCCTGTGGCTTCAATTCCTGTAAAAAGCAAGCGCCGCCCCAAGGGGCGGCGCAACAGGTCTAATGGTGGCAAGAGCATGAAAGCATGTGCGCCATTTTTTCTTTTTTGGTGCGCAGATAGTTTTCATTCTCCGGGCAGGCTTCCATTTCAATGGGCACCCGCTCCACAATCTCGATGCCGTAACCGGAAAGCCCCACAATTTTTTTGGGGTTATTGGTCAGCAGACGGATCTTGTGGATGCCCAGATCAACCAGCATCTGCGCTCCGGTGCCGTAGTCGCGCAAATCCGGGGGGAAGCCCAGTTTGCGGTTGGCTTCGACGGTGTCGTAGCCTTCATCCTGCAAGGCGTATGCCTTGATCTTGTTGGCAAGGCCGATGCCGCGTCCTTCCTGGCGCATGTAGAGCAGCGCGCCGCGTCCTTCTTTTTCAATCTGGCGCAGTGCAGCGCCCAGCTGGCCGCCGCAGTCGCAGCGCAGCGAACCCAGGGCGTCGCCCGTGAGGCATTCGCTGTGAATGCGGGTCAGCACAGGTTCCTGCGTGGAAAGGTCGCCCTTCACAAGTGCCAGATGCGTGCCGGGTTCATTTTCGCTTTCATAGGCAATGACCGAGAATTCGCCAAAACGCGTGGGGAGGTGGGCTTGTGCCACACGGCGCACCGAAACCTGCCCCCGGTCAAGGCGGTAACGGATGAGATCCTTGACCGCGGCAATCTTGAGGCCATGTTCTTCGGCAAAAATTTCGAGGTCAGGCATACGCGCCATGGTGCCGTCGTCGCGCATGATCTCGCAGATGACAGACGCAGGTTTGAGCCCGGCCAGACGGGAAAGGTCAACGCCGCCTTCGGTCTGCCCGGCGCGTGAGAGCACACCGCCAACCTTGGCCCGCAGGGGGAAGATATGGCCGGGGGTGACTATGTCGTCAGGCCGCACATTGTCTGCCACGGCAGCCAGAATGGTTGTGGCTCGGTCGGCTGCGGAAATGCCCGTGGTCACGCCCTCGCGGGCTTCAATGGAGATGGTGAAGTTGGTACCAAAGCGCGAGCCGTTGCGCTGGGTCATCAGGGGCAATTGCAAGCGGTCAATGATTTCGGGAGCCATAGGCAGGCAGATGAGCCCCCTGCCGAACTTGGCCATGAAATTGATGGCTTCCGGAGTCACATGCTCGGCGGCCATGGTGAGGTCGCCTTCGTTTTCGCGGCCTTCGTCATCTACCAGAATAATCATTTTGCCCTGCCGGATGTCGGCAATGGCCTCTTCAATGCTGCACAATGGCATGTTGCTTCCTTCATTGCCCGCCGGGGGGCGTGATTTTTTTACTTTCATCCAAGGTTAGGTACGGAGGCCTGTTCTGTCAACCGCAGGCGGGTTAAACGCCCAGCGCCTTTCTGCCCGCAAATGGTTCAGGGCCGCCACGCAGAGGCAATCGCCCGCGCTGTGGGCTAACTGCCCGAAACAGGCTTGAGGCCAACCTCTGCCAGCAGATCCTTGACCGACCTGCCGAACAAAAAGGGCAGCATGGCGCGGGGAACGCCAGCGCGCTCCACGCAAAGCTCGCGAAAGGCCGCGTCCATGCGGGCGGCTTCGCCCAGCTCCGCCACGGCGGCTTCGCGCTCGCTGCCCTCCAGCGGGCCTTGCTCCGCATAACGCTCCACCGTCAGGCCTTGCCCCTGCTGCGGAAAAAATCCCAGTCTGTCGGCCAGTTCAAGCACCGCCCGCACAGAAACCTGCTCTTCATGCGCGCTCACAAGGTCAGGCAGCAAGGCCCTGCTGGCAGCACTCAGAGTTGAAAATCCGGGAATCCCGTCGGCCAGCGCGTTCAGAGCTGCATACCGCCCAAGGTGCGAACCCTTGGCAAGCAGGGCCTCCAGCGGCCCGGTGTCCATGCAGAACAGGGCCGTGCATTGGGCCGGGCGCTGGTCATAGATGCCGCAGCCCGCTCCTTCGCGGTAATAGCGGCAGCGCCAGGGGTGCACCCTGCCGCCGGGCCCGGCAATCTTGAGGCGTTCCCCCTCCAGAGGGCGCAATGCCTTGCGCGAGTCATCCCGCGCCCACTCCCCGGCGCGCAGACACACCAGAGCTTCGAGTGTCAATGTGCCGGAAACCAGCAATGCGGCGTCGCTCAGCATCAGGGTCGGCCCGCCCAGCAGGCAGCAGGTGCCGCAGCGCCTGCATACAGGTGCACCGCCGGAATCGGCGGGCATGGATGAAAAGGGGGAATTCTGCATACTCATAGGTTCTCCAGGGCCGGATCAGTGCGAAGGCGGAAAGGCTTGCCCATTCTCCGCATGTTCCTGCCGGTTCTGCTTGAAACGCCCGCCCCAGAGGCGTCCCAGCCTGCGGGAGAGTTTTTCCATATAATAGTAGTACACTGGCGTGATGTAGAGCGTGACCAGCTGCGAAAAGCACAGCCCGCCCACCACGGCCAGACCCAGCGCGCGGCGGGCATCTGCCCCCGCGCCAATGCCCACGGCTATGGGCAGCGCGCCCATGAGCGCGGCCACGGTGGTCATCATGATAGGCCGAAAGCGCACATGACAGCCCTGGGTAATGGCCGCCAGCGGGTCAAGGGACGGATCCTTCTTCTGCGCTTCCAGTGCGAAATCGAGCATCATGATGGCGTTTTTCTTCACGATGCCGAGCAGCATGATGATACCCACAAAGCCGTACAGATCAAGCTCCATGCCGAACAGCCACAGGGTCGCCAGCGCGCCAAAGCCAGCCGACGGCAAGCCGGAAAGAATGGTGAACGGGTGGATGAAGCTCTCGTACAAAATGCCCAGCACAAGATAAATGACCACAATGGCCAGCACAAGCAGCCAGCCCATGCCCTTGAGCGAACTCTGGAAGGCCTGTGCAGTGCCCTGCGATTCGGCGGTCACCGTATCGGGCAGCAGCGGGCGCGCCGCCGCCTCCACCGCGCCTACGCCCTGGCTGAGCGAAATACCGGGGCGCAGATTGTACGAGATGGTCACGGACGGGAACTGCCCATTGTGGTTGACCGCGATGGGGCCAACCCCGGTGGAAAGCTTGGCAAGAGTATCCAGCGGCACAAGGTCGCCGCTCTTGGAGCGTACATAAAGCCGCGAAAGGGCCGAACGGTCTTTCTGGAAAGGCTTTTGCAATTCCACAAAGACCGAATAGTCATCCGTGGGCGCGTAAATTGTCGAAACCTCGCGCGAACCGTAGGCCGACTGCAGGGCCAGCTCTATCTGCTGCGGGGTCACGCCCAGAGCTGCGGCGCGGTTGCGGTCAATGGTCACGCGCAGTTCAGGATTCTTGAGTTGCAGGTCGCTGTTGACGTCCTGCAATTCCGGCAACTTGCGCAGGGCATCCTCGATGCGTTGGGCGCTTTCAAAAAGCGAACCCATATCCGGCCCAAACAGCGTGTACTGATACAGGGCCTTGGAGGCGCGGCCGCCAATACTGATGGTTGGCGGCACACGCACAAATACGCGCATGGAAGGCGAGGTGTTGAGATCCTTGCGCAGCTTCTGGGCCACGGCCTCAATGCCGGGGCGTTTGTCGTGCTCCGCCAGCCGCATGAGCAGGATGCCGTTGTTCATGCTCTGGCTGCCGCCCACAATGCCCACAATGGAGTTGTAGGCCGCCACATGGGTGGATGATTCCAGCATTGGGTCAAGGCTGTGCTGCGCCCGCACCATGCCCTCAAAGGACACGCCCTGCTCCGCCTCGGTGCTGGCCTGCAACAGGCCCATGTCTTCCGTGGGCAAAAAACCCTTGGGAATGACCATGCCCAGCCATACTGTCAGGGCCAGCAGGCCAAACGAGGCCAACAGGGTAATACGCCGATGGCGCAACGCCACATCCAGCGAGCGGGCGTACAGGTCGGCCAGCCTGTCAAAACATCGTTCAAGCGCGCCGTACAGCCCGCTCACGGCAGGTTTGTGCCCGGCCATGTTCCGCCCTTGCGCCTTCAAAAAATAGGCGCAGAGCATGGGCGTGAGCGTGAGCGAAACCACGCCGGAGCTCAAGATTGCGGCAATGATGACCACCGCGAATTCGCGGAACAGCCGCCCCACAATCCCGCCCATGAACAGCACGGGGATGAACACTGCCGCCAGCGAGAGCGTCATGGAAACAATGGTGAAGCCGATCTCCGCCGAGCCGTCAAAGGCCGCGGTTTGCGGATCCTTGCCCATTTCCTGATGCCGCACGATATTTTCAAGCATGACGATGGCATCGTCCACCACAAAACCCACGGCAAGGGTCAGGGCCATGAGCGAGAGGTTGTCCAGGCTGTAGCCCAGCACAGACATGACGGCAAAAGTCGAAATAACCGACATGGGCAGGGCAAGGCTGGGAATGATTGTGGCGGGCAGATTGCGCAAAAAGATAAAGATGACCAGCACCACCAGAAACACCGTGAGCACCAGTGTGAACTTTACGTCCGCCACTGATTCGCGGATGGACTCCGAGCGGTCGTAAAAAACCTCCACTTTTGCGGAGGGCGGCAACTGTTTTTCCAGCGCGGGCAGCAGGGCGCGGATGGAATCCACCACCTGCACTGTATTGGTGCCGGGCTGGCGCTCCACGGCCAGCATGATGCTGGGCGCGCCGCCGTTGCTCCAGGTGAGTTGTTTGTCCTGCTTAAAGCTGTCCACCACTTCGCCCAGATCGCGCAGGCGCACAGGTGCGCCGTTGCGGTAGGCCACCACCGCGTCGCTGAAGGCGCGGGCGTTCATGAGCTGGCCCGAGGATTTGATGGAATCGGCGCGATGCGACCCTTCCAGCGAGCCTGTGGGCAGCATGCTGTTGGCGGAGGCCACAGCATCGGCCACTTCATCAATGCCTATGCCCCGCGTGGCCAGCTCGTCCGGGTTCAGCTGCACGCGCACGGCGTACTGCTTCTGCCCGTAAATGACCACCTGGGCCACGCCGTCCACCATGGAAAGGCGCTGGCCGATGAGCGTGTCCGCGTATTCATTGAGCACATAGAGCGGCAAGGTGGCAGACGATACACGCAGTTGCAGGATGGGCAGATCTGCGGGGTTCACCTTGCGGAAGCTCGGCGGCACAGTCATGTTGGAGGGCAAACGGCGCTGGGCCAAACCGATGGCCGACTGCACGTCCAGAGCTGCCGCATCGATATTGCGATCAAGGGCAAACTGGATGGTGATGCGTGTGCGGCCCGTGGAATTGACTGATGAAATGGAATCAATGCCCGCAATGGTGAAGAATTCTTTTTCCAGCGGCGTAGCCACGGAGGAAGCCATGGTTTCCGGGTCGGCCCCGGCAAGCTCGGCCTGCACCTGAATGGTGGGGAAATCCACCGTGGGCAACTGGTTTACGGGCAGATTGCGATACCCCGACACGCCAAAAAACAGCATGCCCAGCATTATCAGTACAGTGGCCACAGGGCGGCGGATAAAAAGCGCGGCGATATTCATGCGGCCCCCTCGGGGAATGCAATGGACGGCATACTTGCCTTGCGGCAAAAGGGCAGCCCGGATCAGGCTCAGCCCGACAATGTATATAATGCCTGAAACAGTAGCCTTGCGGCGGACGAAACCCGGTTAAAACATCTTGAGGATGACAGACTCCAGCTCTCGCACAAGCAGAAACAGCCCAAGCAAACAGCACACGCCGCCTATGAGGTTGCGCAGCATGCCCGTGGGCGTGCGTTTTGCCAGAACAACGCCGCCAGCAAAACCAGCGATTTCAAGAATGCAGACTATCGGCAACAGGGCAAAATCCACATGCCCGTCAGCTATATTACCCACGGTGCCGAACACGGCCGTAACCACCTGGTACGGCATGGCAAGGCCCACAGCCGTCATGGGGGCAACCCCGGCGGCTATCATCCACGGAATGGTGAGCACAGGGCCGCCCGCGCCGGTCATGCCCGCCAGAAAACCCGTACTCGCCCCGATGAAAAAAAATCCCGCCCTGCCCTGCCAAAAAACGCTGCCGCCAGCCTTGGGGGGCCGCAATACGCAAAAGCCCGCAAACAGGATGATGCCCGCCAGCAAAATTACCAGCGGCTTTGCGTTGATGCTGGCGTTGAGCACGGCCCCCGGCAGTGCCGCGAGGCCGCCGATCATAAAGGGCGTGGCCCGCGACCAGTCCACATGGCCCAGACGGCGGTACATGACGGTTCCCACCAGCGCGATGGGTAAAAATGACGCCAATGCCGTCCCCATGGCCTCATGCGGCTCAAGCCCGCTCAGCAGAATCAGCCCGGGAGGAACAAGAATACCGCCCACGCCCGTAAGCCCGACCAGAATACCCACCAGCAGGCATACAGCACCCAGAACTATTAACAGCATATCTTCCTCAAAAATTAGGCAGACTGACCACCATGAAGCACAGCCAGAGCGTCAGTCCCCCACACAAGGCGCTATAGCGCAAGAGTTCGCAAAGCGCCAGCAAGCGCTTGCGATCCCAGGGCGCTGCCTCGTCCTGTTCCGGCCCAAGCCAGGGTTTTGGCGTCAGCGTGCCAAAGTACACGGACGGCCCGCCCATGCGCGCGCCGCACAGCCATGCGCAGACTGTCATGGACCAGCCGGAATTGGGGCTTGGCATGCCCACGGCCTGTCGGGCCACGACCCGAAAACCGGGCCAGCGGCCTTGCCACAGGCGCACAGGCCGCAGCCGCCCAGGCAAAAAACGCAGATGATGCTCACAGATGCTCGCGCATCTGTCCGCTAGGCAGGCCGCGCAGGCCGACAAACGGGCAGGAATGTAGGCCAGCGCATCATCGCCGCGCGCCCCGGCCCATCCCAGCCAGCGCCACTTTTCCGTCACGTAGCCCCACATGGAATCGGTTGTGCTCACGGCCTTGTAGCACCACATGGCCACAGGCCCGCCCACGAGCAGCCAGAAAAAAGGAGCCATAAAGGCATCCGTAAGGTTTTCAGAAAGCGTATCAGCAAGGGTTTTGCGCATGAGGGAGCGATCCATGCTGGACGTGTCCCTGCTGACCAGCCACGAAAGCGCTTCGCGCGCTTGCGGCTCGTCATAGTGTTCCACCCGGCGCAGCACCTCCTGCCCTGTGCGCAGCAGGCTGCCCAGAGCAAGCCCGGCCCAGGCCAGATACAGGGCCAGCAGCGTCCCAAACACAGGCAAGGAAACCAGCCCCCACGCAACCGCGCCCGTCAGGCCCACAAGCACTGCCAGGGCAACTGCCCCGGCAAAGCGCCCGCGCTGGCGTTCGGTATCCGGCCCGTTCTTGCGCATAAACCGCCGCGCCGGGGCTTCCAGCCAGTCCAGCAGCTTGCCTACAGCGCAGACAGGGTGCCTCCACGGCAGGTCAGGATCGCCCAGCCAGAGATCAAAAATCAGGGCCAGAGGGGCAAGCCACCAGCATTCCCACACGGAATAGGGGAATAGCTGCGCCAGACTCACGCCCAATCCTCCATGAGTCCGGTGCGGGCCAGGGCCATGTACAGCACAATGCCCGCCGAGGTGGAGAGGTTGAGGCTGCGCACGCGGCCCTCCAGCATGGGAATGCGGATGCGGTGGGGCGAAAGCGCCAGAATTTCCTGCGGCAGACCGCGCGTTTCCGGGCCGAATACAAGGCAATCCTCCGGCTCAAAGGCAAACTGATGGGCCGGGGCGCTGACCTGCCCTTTCTTGGCCGAGGTCAACACAAGGCGCGCACCCTGCTGCCCTTGCGTCGCAAAGGCGGCCCAGTCGGGCCAGACGCGCAGCCGCACATTGGGCCAGTAATCCAGCCCTGCCCGCTTGAGGTAGCGGTCTTCAAGCTTGAAGCCCAAGGGTTCAATAAGGTTCAGGACTGTATCCGTAGCGGCGCACAGCCGGGCGATATTGCCTGTATTGGGGGGAATTTCCGGCTCAAAAAGAACTATCTGCATGGTGTAGCTGACTGGTGGTAATAATGTAATGGCTCAGACTGGGAGTGCCAGCCATGTTGCCGGGGTAAACAGACCTATGCCGCCCCCGCGAGGGGCAGGCGCATACCAATGCGGTCGGTCAGGCCGCAGAACTTTTCTTCTTCAAGAATATCCTTAAGAAACTGGGGTAAGCCCGCATCATCCAGCGCCGTAAAGCCCAAGCGGGCATAAAATGGCGCGTTCCAGGGCACGTGAGTAAACGTTGTCAGATAGATGGCGGGCACTTGGCGTTGCCGCATGCGCCCTGCAACCCGGCCAATGAGTGCCGCGCCTATGCCTTTGCGCATGTGGTCGGGGTGCACGTCAATCTGGGCCAGCAGGGCGGCATGGTCAATCAGCCGCACATAGGCATAGCCCACAGGATTACCCGCTTGGTCAAGGGCCACCCAGAGAAGGCCGCTTTGAACAGCTTCATGCAGTTTGTCTACAGGTGAGAACTCGGAACGGATGTGATCTGGTATGGAGCCTGGAGGAAAAATCCCCGCAGCGGCAACTTCGATAGCCGCCAGCAGAGGCACATGAGCTGCCGTTGCCAGATCTATGGTGTATCCCTGAAGACTTTTCATATCAATCCGCCGCGCTACTCGTGTCACTTCCGGTAACCAGAGCTTCAATTCTTTGAAACTCACCCCAACAAGGTATGTCTGCAACTGAGCGCCTTTTGCTCTCCGCCGAAATTCTGAAACCCTTGTCTCTTCGTGATCGGGTGCGCCGTGCGATGGATTTTGTTCTCCGGCAAGGAAAAATATTGTCCATGGACGGAGTGTACATAGCGGTACTCGACCGACACCGGGCAATATTTTGACGCAGCCGGAGGGCAAAAGCCACGCACGCCACACCCGATCACATAATTTTCATGGCAGCGGAGAGACCAGGAACAACCTGACAAACAACACGAATATCCTTGCTGCCAAAGCCCGCATCGTCCAGCGTGGCAAAGATGTCTGCCTCGGTCACTTCCACCCGCGCGCCGCTGACGCCAGCAGCCTCCAGCCTTTCGCGCAGCAGGGCGCTGGCCCGTTGACGGGCTTCACCCAGGCTGTAGCCCTTGCCAATGCGCTCGGTCAATTCAACGGCCGGGATTGTCAGCACGCAGCGCCCGGTATCGGCATAGAGTTCCAGCGCGTCTGTGGGCAAGGTCAGGGCCGCGCCCACGGCATTGGCAACATCCGCATACGGCGGCGTTTCCACGGGCATGTCCAGAACTTTGGACATGCGCCGGGCAACGCAGGCCGCAGGGCCGCCCACCAGCCACACATGCTGCGGGCGCGCCTCGCGCACGGCCTTGAGGGCCGCCAAAGTATAAATGGGGCGGGCGTTGATGTCATCGGTCAGGGCACGGGCAGCGGCAGCCACCTGCGCAAGGGCATCGTCTGCGGCCATTTGAGCCAGAGATTCCGGGGACAGGCCGTGTTCTGCGGCCAGCGCCGCAATGCCCGCTGCGGATGCGCCCACATCGCCGGCCAGGGCATCCCCGCCATTGATGCCCTGCACGTCAGCCGGGTCAACAGCAAAATTCAATACGTTCAGGGCATCCAGCAAAGTGGGCCGGGAACCGCCAAAGGCCATGGCCGGGCCTTCACGCAAGGGGCCGACCTGAACAGGGCGCACAGCGCCGGGCGCGGCATCCACCGTAAGCAGCGAATCGCCGCCCACGCCGATGGAAACCGAAGCCAGAGCGCGCACAAGGGTGCGCCGCCCCTTGAGCAACATGCCGTCCCTGTCCACCACCGGGGAGCCGTCCACAAAGAGCGCCATGTCTGTTGTTGTACCGCCCATATCGAGCAGCAGGGAGCAGCCCTGACGCATGGCCTTGCTGCCGCCGCACAGGGCGAGCACGCCCATGACGCTGGCCGCAGGGCCGGAAAGTATGGACTGCACAGGCTCCCGACGCGAAAGCGTCAGCGGCACCGCGCCGCCGTCCGCCTTGAGCAGACGCACGGAGGCCGTGATGCCAGCTTCGGCAAGGGCCGCCTCCACGGCATCCAGAAATTCATTGTGCAGGCGCTGCACGGCGGCGTTAAAATAGGCGGTTGCCATGCGCCGGGGAAAGTTGAGCCGCCCCGAAAGCCTGTGCCCTACAGTTACGGACATTTGCGGCGCAGCCGACCGCACGGCCTCGCTCATGGCCAGCTCGTGCGCGGCATTGCGCGGCGAAAATTTGCCCACGCAGGCCACGGCGGCAACACCCGCCGCCTCCCATTCCCTGACAGCGGTGGGCAAGGAAGCTGTGCGCAGGGGGCTGACCTCCACGCCCCGGTGATCCAGCCCGCCGGGGACAACGCAGACATGCGCGCCCATTGCAAAATGGTGCGGGTCAAGCCCCGGCCCGGCGGAAAGGGCCAGTCCCACAGGGTCTGCGCGATCCTGCACCAGAGCGTTGACAGCCAGGGTCGCCCCAAGGGTCACGCGTGAAACAGCGCCAAAATCGCAGTCAGGAGCAGCCTTTGCCAGGGCGGCAAGCACCTCGCGCACAGATGCGGGCAGATTGTCATGACGGGTACGCGCCTTGGCGCTGGCCACCAGCCGGGCGGAGGGCAAAGCTTCGGTGCCAAATCCATCTGCGCCCGTCCCGTCCGGAGCCATTTCTTCTGCGGCGGCATCGCAGGCAAGCAGTACGGCATCGGTATGCGTACCCCCGGCGTCAATGCCCAGCACATATGTTTCGCTCATAATTCCGGCCTCATAAATACTTGTTTGCTGGCCCTGAACATACGGCATCGCCATCCGCAGGGCCAGCCCTTATTATTGGACAGTTTTCAGGCATCCTTACCCGCCCTGCCTGCCGCGCATCCCCCTTGCCTGTTCCATGCGCCCGCTCCATGCGCCCGCAATTGTGGATATTCTTTCTCCCACTGGCGCAATTGCTTGCCATATGCGGTCATTTTCAGTAGATTTTTGCTCTTGCGGCAACCGCCGGGACTGCCCCGGCGAGCCCGCGTCTTATACAGCAGGCTACTGCGGAGGAAAGCCATGCAGAACGCAAAGTTTATCTGGTTTGACGGAAAAATGCTCCCTTCTGAACAAGCACAGGTTCATGTGCTGACCCACGCCCTGCATTACGGCAGCGCCGTATTTGAAGGCATTCGCGCATACGCCTGCGCCGACGGCACTTCTGCCGTATTCCGTCTGGAAGACCACTGCAAGCGCCTAATTAACTCCGCTAAGATTATGCGCCTGGAAGTACCCTTCACGGCTGAACAGCTCGTAGCCGCCTGTATTGAGACCCTCAAGGCCAACAAACTGCCCGAAGGTTACGTGCGCCCCCTTTCTTTTGTGGGCCATGGCGAAATGGGCGTCTACCCCGGCAACAACCCGGTGCAGACCATCATCGCCGCCTGGGCCTGGGGCGCGTACCTTGGCGCAGAAGCTCTTGATAAGGGCATCCGCGTCAAGACCAGCAGCTTTGCCCGCAGCCATGTGAATACCAGCATGTCCAAGGCCAAGGCCGCCGGCAACTACATCAACTCCATCCTTGCCAAGGTGGAAGCCAAGGAAGACGGCTATGACGAAGCCGTGATGCTCGACACCAACGGCTATGTTTCCGAAGCCACGGGCGAGAACATCTTTATCGTGCGCGACGGCGTGATCAAAACCACGCCCTGGACGTCCATTCTGGGCGGCCTCACGCGCGATTCCGTCATGAAGCTTGCCAGAGACCTCGGCTACACCGTGGAAGAACAGCAGTTCACCCGCGATGAGTTCTACATCGCTGATGAAGCGTTCTTTACCGGCACCGCGGCTGAAATCACCCCCATCCGCGAGCTTGACCACCGCCAGATTGGCGTTGGGCACGCTGGCCCGGTGACCAAGCACCTGCAGAAAGAATACTTTGCCATCGTCAAGGGCGAAAATCCCAAGTACGAAGGCTGGCTGCACCGCTTTACCATTTAGTGGAGACAAACGGCGGGCTGCAATGCCGCCGCCTATAGAGATATGCGTCCGGCAGCTCCGCTCTTGCGGGGCTGCCGGGTACCAAAGAGTAAACCAAGTCCGCCCTGCGTCGTAATCCGGCGCAACACGGACACAACAGGTAACAGCCTTTCCTGCGGGTTCGCGCGCAGCGCAATCCGGGACTGCCCGACAGCCCGTTGGTCATCTTTCAAAGGCAACGAGCGCCATGAAACATCTTTCCCTCGCCGCACGATACAGGCCGCAAAACTTCGCCCAGGTAGCAGGACAGGACATGGTCAAGGCCGTCCTTTCCCGCGCTGCGGCAGAAGACAGGCCCGCAGCCGCCTACCTTTTGAGCGGCACTCGCGGCGTGGGCAAAACCACCATTGCCCGTATTTTTGCCAAGGCGCTCAACTGCCAGCACGCTCCGGGGCCGGAACCCTGCAACCAGTGCGAGCAATGCCGCAAGATCACCCAGGGCGTGCACGTTGACGTGACCGAAATCGACGGCGCTTCCAACAACAGCGTTGAAGACGCCCGCTCCTTGCGCGAAACCATCGGCTACGCGCCCATGGAAGGCCGCTACAAGATTTTCATCATTGACGAAGCCCATATGCTCACCCGCAACGCCTTCAACGCGTTGCTGAAAACGCTGGAAGAACCGCCGGAACGTGTGGTCTTTATTTTTGCCACCACCGAGGCGCACAAGTTCCCCATCACCATTGTGAGCCGCTGCCAGCATTTTGTGTTTCGCCACCTGAGTGAAGACGCGCTCTTTGCCCACCTCACCGCTGTGCTGCGCAAAGAAAACGCCGCCTTTGAAGAAGGGGCCGTGCGACTTATTGCGCGCAGGGCTGCGGGCAGTGTGCGCGACAGCATGTCGCTGCTTGATCAGACCCTCGCCCTTGGCGGCGAGGAACTCACCATTGCAGCCACCCGGCAGGTACTTGGCCTTGCTGGGCAGGAACTGTTTGCGGAGCTGTTTGCCGCCCTGCAAGGGCAGGATTGCGCCGCCGTGGCAAACCTGTGCGGGCAGATATTGCAGCAAGGTGTGGATATTGGCTTTTTCATGCGCGAGCTTGCGGGCAATCTGCGCAACCTCTTTTTGCTGCGCCAGAGCGGTCAGGCCATTGTGCCGAGCCTGCGCCTCCCCGCAGACGAAGCCGCCCTCTGGCAGGGCATTGCTCCGCAATTTTCTGCCGCGCATCTGCACGCGGCATGGCAGATGGCCCTTGACGCGCAGCGCGGCATAGTGCAAAGCCCGGAACCAGCAGCAGCGCTCGAACTGCTTTTGCTCAACCTTGCCCTGCTGCCGCAATTACTACCCGTAGGGCAGGCCACGCCCGGCCCCGTTGGGCCAGCTGGCGGAGCCGGACAGGGAACTCAGCACCAGGCTCAGGCCGTGCCCCCCTCCGCGCAGCGTATGGAAAACAGCGCGGAAATGCCCGCCGGAAGCGCGCAGATGGCGCAATCCCGCCCCAGGGATGCCGCCACGGGCCAGCACGCCGCCAATGATGCGGACGATGCGGAATCAGACGAGCCTGACGCGGCCCAGAGTTTTGCTGCCCCCACGCACCGGCCCTGGCGGCCCGGTGCGCAAACAGGAGCAGCGCAACTTGATCAGGGCAGCACAAATACGGCTATCTCAGATATGGGTAGTCCAAATCAGGGTAGCCCCGGCCAGGAGACCCCCCGTCGGGAAGATTCTGGCCACCGAAATTTCAGGCAAGAGGATTCTGGACAAAATGGAGCTGGCCCCAGAGATTCTGACCAGCCGGACACCAGCGCAAGTGTCGCTGACGGGCAAGGCCTCAACAAGGGCGGCGCAGGCACACCAGACCAGGGCAAGCGGGAAGGTCAGGCAGCCTGCAATTGGGCGGCATTTTGTGATTTTTGCTCTTCATGGCAAGGCGCCGGGCGCGACATGCCGCGCCAGCATTTGCTGCGCAGCGTGAGCGCCACATGGACGGACGGGATTTTACGCCTCGCCCCCAAGGCTGAAACCCAGTTGTTCCAGCTTGAGCGCGGACGCGAGGAGCTGACAGCGGCTTTGGCCGCCTACGGCGCAGGGCAGACACAGCTCGAGCTCGTGGCGCCCCGGCCCTATCGCCCGGAGGCCGAACTGATTGAAGAGTTCAGCCAGAGGCCCGAGTTGCAGCCCTGCCTTGAAGTGCTGAACGCACGGGTCAAAGGGTGCCGCCCGGTGGATCAAGACAACCGCTGAGCCCGCTGGCAACTGAAAAAACTTTCCGCGTCCGCCCGGCCCACGCCGCCGGAACCGGAAGCATGCAACAGACGCAAGGAGAAACACATGCGGAACATGAACGACATTCTGCGCCAGGCGCAGGTTATGCAGAACAAAATCGCCAAACTCCAGCAGGATATGGGCGAACACAGCTACGAAGCCAGCAGCGGCGGCGGCATGGTCAAGGCCGAAGTCTCCGGCAAGCAGGAGCTGCGCAAGCTGATCATTGACCCCAAGGCCCTTGAAGGCAACGATGTTGAAATGCTCCAGGATCTTATTCTGGCCGCTGTTAACGAAGCCGGTCGCATCGCTCGCGAAACCATGGAGCGCGAAATGAGCTCCATCTCTGGCGGCATCAAGCTGCCCGGCCTTTTCTAGAGCCATGCACGATCGGATTCCCGAACCGCTCAAGGCCCTGGTAGAGCAGCTTTCGCGTCTGCCGGGCCTTGGCCCCAAATCCGCCATGCGGGCCGCCATGGCCCTGCTCAAATGGCCGGAAGCCGAAACTCGGCGTCTTGGGCGCGGCATCCACGACCTGCGCGACAACCTGCACCTCTGTTCGCGCTGCGGGGGGCTTTCTTCCACTGACCCCTGCGCCGTCTGTTCCGATACGGAGCGCACCCGCGATACGCTTTGCCTTGTCACCGAATGGGACAGCATGCTCACGCTGGACGAAGGCGGCTTTTACCACGGCCAGTATTTGATTCTGGGCGGCCTGCTTGCACCCCTTGAGCGCATGGATTCCGACAGCCTCGACATGGACAGACTGGTGAAGCGCCTGGGCGAAGGCGAGGTGCATGAGCTCATTCTGGCACTGGGCGCAACGCTTGAGGCGGAGAATACGGCTTCCTTCATCCGGCAGATGGTGCGCAGGCAGTTCCCCACAGTCCGCGTTTCGCGTCTTGCGCAGGGGATTCCCCTTGGGGCCGAAGTAAAATTTATGGACAAGGAAACCCTGCGACAATCCCTGCAATTTCGGCAGGATCTCTCCTGACATCCCGCATATCCAACTCGGCGACTCGTCTTTTTTTTCACGCTGCTATAAATTTTTCGATGATTCTGCCGTAAGAAGGGCAACACGGAGATTGTATGCGTTGCCCTGCAATACGCATGTGATTTGTGCACATTTGCACAATCCCCTTGTTTTTCCACCTCTCAGCATATACTATTGAATACATAATATATGCTACGTGTTTTGCCAAAGGCATATGCATCGTAAAAACTTTCAGGAATCTCAGTGGGATGGTTTCTGTTTGCGCGTTGCATTCTTTGCACAGGCCAACTGACAGCGCCCGGGCCGAATGGCGTTTGCCAGCAAATCAAAGGCGCAGGATGAGGTTCTATTCCATGAACATGACTTTGGCTTATCGCATCATCTTTGTTTTTGTCGCGGGTCTCGTACTGGCCTGTATGGCCATGCTCATCGGGTTTACCATGGTTCTGGGCGATGCTTTATCTGGCGCAGCCGCCCTGAAAGCCCTGCTGATCGGCGGTGGCTTTACACTCCTGCTAGCCGTTGCTGGCTCTTTTTTTATATGCAACAGACTCTGCCCCATCCGTAAAATTGTGCTCTACGCCAAGGCCATTGCCGCTGGCGATGAAAAAGCAAAGCTGGAAATAGACCGTTCTGACTGTCTGGGCCACATGGCAACGGCCCTTCAAGAAATGGTCGCGAAGCTTGAAGGCCAGGCCCACTGGTACGAGAGCATACTCAACACCCTGCCCCTCTCCATATCTGTTACGGATAACGACATGGTCTGGACCTTCTGCAACAAGGTCGCACTCGAGAGTATGAATAAAGCCTGTCAGGGCGATGTGGTGGGCAAGCACTGCTCGGAAAAGCAGGGCAACATCTGCAACACGCCGCAGTGCGGCATTGAGCAGTTGCGCCTGGGCAACAAGCAGGTCATCAATGAGATGCCCAATGGCAAAACCATGCAGATCATGCTCGACTTTTTGCAGGACCGGCGCGGCAACGTGGTGGGCCATGTGGAAATTGGCGAGGACATCACCGCACGCATTGCCCTTGAGAAGAAGGCCGAACAAGCCGCGCACAAGGCCCGCATGGAAACCGTGAACCAGCTTGAAGGCGTTGTGGAAACATTGCAACATGCCGCCAATACCCTCGACAAATCACTCAACGATGTGCGCGACAAGTCCGGCACGGTGGCCGACCGCATGGCTGAAACAGCCACTGCCATGGACGAAATGAATTCCACCGTCCTTGAAGTGGCCCACAATGCAGACGGCGCTGCCGATGCGGCCAATTCCGTGCAGGGACACGCCCAGGAAGGCGCGGACATTGTGCTGCGCACCATCAAGAATATGCAGGAAGTGCAGGGCAAGGCCTCTGGCCTCAAGGGCGAAATGAGCACGCTGGACAAACAGGCAAGGGACATTGGCGCAGTGCTGACGCTTATCCGCGACATTGCCGACCAGACGAACCTGCTTGCCCTCAATGCCGCCATTGAAGCCGCCCGCGCTGGCGATGCCGGCCGTGGTTTTGCCGTGGTGGCGGACGAAGTGCGCAAACTGGCCGAAAAAACCATGAGCGCCACAAGCGAAGTGGAAAAAGCCATTGCCGCCATTCAGGAAGGCACCAGCAAAAGCGCCACAACGGTGGATACCACCGTCAATTCCATTGAAGAAGTGAGCCATATGGCGCAGGAGTCAGGGCACTCGCTTGACCTTATCTCAAATCTCGCGGGCGATTCCAGCAGCCGGGTTTCCGCCATTGCCACGGCAGCCACGCAGCAGTCGGCAGCTTCGGAAGAAATCAACCGCAATATTGCCGAGGTCAACACGCTGAGCGCCCGCATTGCCGAGGCAACCAACGCCGCCGCAGGTCAGGTGCGCGACCTTGCCGCTCAGGTCAATATTGTAACTGGCATCCTTGACGACATCCGCAAGGACGACAAAAAACACGCTGCCGAGGCATAATCCGCGATATAACCGGGCATCAGTCCCTGACATAAATCAGCCGCCGGAATACGCTTCCGGCGGCTTTTTTTTGAGCTGCTCGCGAGGAAAAATGCCAGGGTTACGTTCGCAAACCACCACTTGCACAAGTTTTTTGATTTTTTTTGCCCAACCGCTCTGGACGATAACGGAGAAGGACTTACATATTGTTCGCGCCCAACCAATGGCGCTGATTTTCCCGCGCTCGCCGCCGTTTGCGCACTCCCTGAGGCCCCTCGGAGGTGGTAGCGCGAAGCGCACAGAGAAGTTTTCCTGAGGAGGATTCAGATATGTCCAAGATCATAGGCATCGACCTGGGTACCACGAACTCCTGCGTCTACGTCATGGAGGGCAAGGACCCCAAGTGCATCACCAATCCCGAAGGTGGCCGTACCACTCCTTCCGTGGTCGCCTTTACAGATAAGGAACGCCTGGTGGGCGATATAGCCAAGCGCCAGGCCGTCACCAACCCCAAGCGCACGGTTTTCGCCATCAAGCGCCTCATGGGCCGTAAATTTGAAAGCCCCGAAGTTGGCCGCTGGAAAGAGCACTCGCCCTACGCCATCGTCAAGGCAGCCAATGACGACGCCGGCGTGGAAGTGGATGGTCGCACCTACAGCGCGCCTGAAGTTTCGGCCATGATTCTGGCCAAGCTGAAGGCCGATGCGGAAGCATACCTCGGCGAAACCGTTACAGAAGCGGTCATCACCGTGCCCGCCTACTTTAACGACGCCCAGCGCCAGGCCACCAAGGACGCAGGCCGTATCGCCGGTCTTGACGTCAAGCGTATCATCAACGAGCCCACTGCGGCCTCGCTGGCATACGGAGCTGACAAAAAGGCCAACGAAAAGATCGCCGTGTTCGACCTCGGCGGCGGCACCTTTGATATTTCTATCCTTGAAGTTGGCGACAATGTCGTGGAAGTGCGCGCCACCAATGGCGACACCTTCCTCGGCGGCGAAGACTTTGACCAGCGAGTCATCAACTTCCTGGTGGAAGAGTTCAAGCGTGAAAACGGCATTGACCTTGCCAAGGACAGCATGGCCCTCCAGCGTCTGAAAGAAGCCGCTGAAAAGGCCAAGAAAGACCTTTCCACCTCCATGGAGGCCGAGGTCAACCTGCCCTTTATCACTGCCGACCAGAACGGCCCCAAGCACATGCTCATCAAGATTGGCCGCGCCAAGCTTGAATCGCTGGTCAGCGACCTTGTTGACCGCACCATTGAGCCCTGCAAAAAGGCCCTGGCCGACGCTGGCATGAGCGCCTCGCAGATTGACGAAGTCATTCTTGTGGGCGGCATGACCCGTATGCCTCTGGTGCAGAGCGTGGTGGGCAAGTTCTTTGGCAAGGAGCCCAACCGCTCCGTGAACCCGGACGAAGTTGTGGCCATGGGCGCTGCCATTCAGGGCGGCATCCTTACAGGCGACGTCAAGGACGTGCTGCTGCTCGACGTGACCCCGCTTTCCCTTGGTATCGAAACCATGGGCGGCGTGTTCACCAAGCTGATCGACCGCAACACCACCATCCCGACGCGTAAAAGCCAGGTGTTCACCACGGCGTCCGACAACCAGCCCTCGGTGTCCATCCACGTGCTTCAGGGCGAGCGCCCCATGGCGCCCGACAACATGACCCTGGCCCGTTTTGACCTGGCTGGCATTCCCCCGGCGCCCCGTGGCGTGCCGCAGATCGAGGTGTCTTTTGACATCGACGCCAACGGCATAGTGAACGTATCCGCCAAGGACATGGGCACCGGCAAGGAACAGTCCATCAAGATCACGGCTTCTTCCGGCCTGTCGGAAGACGACATCCAGCGTCTGGTGCGCGAGGCTGAAACCCACGCCACGGATGACAAGAAGAAGCAGGAACTGATTGAAGCGCGTAACCACGCCGACAGCCTGATCTATGGCACGGAGAAATCCCTGACCGATCTGGGCGACAAGGCTGACGCCGCGCTCAAGAGCGACATTGACGGCAAAATCGCCGCTCTGCGCAAGCTCATGGAAGGCGAAGACGCCGCAGCCATCAAGGCTGCCACCGATGACCTCGCCAAAACTTCGCACAAGCTTGCCGAGCAGCTCTATCAGCAGCAGGCCCAGCAGACTGGCGGCCAGCCCGGCGCAGAGGCCGGAGCCGCAGGCGCAGGCCAGCAGCATGGCAATGCGGGCGATGATGTTGTGGACGCAGACTACACTGAAGTGAAGAAATAAGGGCAAGGGCAGCTCGGCGGCACACGCCCCGAACTTGCAACCACGCCTACCCTGTACTAAAAAGGTCTGGTTCCCTGAACCAGACCTTTTTTTGCGGCCCGCGCACGGCGGGCCTGCCGGTACTACAACCAGGATACCGTCATGAATTTTTGCCGCTCTTTCGCCGCGCTGGCTCGCAACGTTTCGCTGCTGGCGCTTCTTGGCTGTCTTGCCGCGTGTCAGATGCCCTTTGGCCTTGGTCAAAGAGCGCCCCAGCCCAAACCCCAACCGGTTACCCCTGCGGCCGTTACCGGCCCCTGCGTGGTGCTGGCCCTGCCGTCTTCCGGCACGTATGCGCCCATTGCGAGCAAGGTGCGCCACGGTGCGCAGATGGCCCAGAACGAGCTTGCCGCCAGCGGCGTCAAGATGCGCATTGAAACGGTCAATACCGAAGCTGCCGACTGGTTGCAGCGTCTGGACGCTCTGCCCCCGGCCTGCGCTGTTGTGGGCGGCCCCCTGCAGGCGCGCAACTACGCCCAGGCCCGCGAGCACGGTCAGCTCGAAAAAAGAGCCTTCTTCACCTTTGTGCCCTCGCTTGAACAGGGCGACGAAGGTGCGCGCGCCTGGCGCTTCTTCCCCAGCCCGCAAGACCAGATCGACACGCTCATCAACTTTGCCAGCACTGGCCTGAACATCCGCACCTACGGGGCCTTCTATCCCACCGATGCCTACGGCGTGCGTATGACCGGCCTCATGGAGCAGAGCCTTGCCAGCCACAACATGCTGCTGCAAAAGGCCTCGTATAACCCCGCCGACTCCACCTCGTGGAGCAATGCCGTGGCCCCGCTCATCAACGCCCAGACGCCGCAGGGCAGCAAAACCCCTGTGCCGCAGACCTCCTTTGAAGCCCTGTTCCTGCCTGATTCGTGGAAGAGCATGGAAATGCTGACCACAAGTCTGCTCTATAACGGCGAGGATCGTCTGGTGCTCCTGGGCACCACGCTTTGGGAGCAGAGCCTCTCCGGCAAAACGGTTGCCAATGCCGACAAGTTCGCTCTGGCGGTCTTTCCCGGCGCATGGAACCAGCCGCAGGCCCCCCGCGCCCTTCAGGTGCCCGGCACGGACTTCTGGAACGCCCTGGGCTACGACTTTGTGCGCTTTGCCGTGTCCATGGGGCTTGATTCGCGCCTGACAACGCCGCAGGTTACGGCCCGCGCGCAGCGCGCCTCCAAGATGATCTGGGGCATGGCCCCCATTTCGTGGGACAACGCGGGCGTTGCCCACCAGAAACTCTTCTTGTTCGGCGTTTCGCCCACTGGCATGACGCCCGTGGATGTGGAAACCTTCCAGCAAACCCGCGCTCGCGTATTGCAGCAAGCTGCTCTGCGCATGCAGGGTCTGCCCCCCGTGGACGCCACCGGTGCGCCCCTTGCGGCCCCTGCCGCAGGAGCGGAAGCCGCCCCGGCAGTGCAGACTGGTCAGACGCCGCCGTCTACGCCTATCATGAGCAACACGCCGCGCCCCTCGTATAAACTCAGCCTGCCCGCTGCGCGCTGATCGCGCCCGCAGGCATTGCCTTTAAAGGACTACACATGGCAGACAACAAAACCATCAGTCTGGAAGAAGTGGCCCACATGGCTACACTTTCCCGGTTGAGCGTCAGCGAAGAAGAACAGACCCTGTTTGCCCGCCAGATGGGCGATATTTTGGCCTATATGGACGTGCTTGCGCGCGTGGACACCAACGATGTGGAACCGCTGTACAGCCCGGCCCAGCATCCCGGCCCCCTGCGGGACGATGTGTCGGCCCGGCGGCGTGAGCGCAACGAAGTGCTCGCCAACGCGCCCGAGGCCGATGGGGAATATTTTATTGTGCCCCGCATCGTCTAGCGCAGTTTCAGAGCAAAAGCGCTCTGGCCCGGCCCAGTGCAGCAGCCCGGCGAATCACCAGCACCGGGGCATGCCGCATAAAAACGCACAGCATTGCGCGAAACGCAGTGCAGAACATATTTGAGAACGCCATGACCGAAATTTGTTCCCTCTCGCTCACACAAGCGGCTCAGGCCCTGCAAAAAAAGGAACTGACCGCTGTTGACGCCGTTACGGCCTGCCTTGCGCGCATGGACGCCACAGAACCACACATCGCGGCCATGCTGACCGTGGACAGGGAAGGGGCGCTTGCCGCTGCCGCCGCCCTGGACAAGGAAGGCCCCAATCCAGCCAAGCCCCTGTGGGGTGTGCCGGTAACGGTCAAGGATGCCCTCTCCACCAAGGGGCTGCGCACAACTGCAGGATCGCGCATTCTCGAAAATTACACACCCTTTTATGACGCCTTTGCCGTGCAGCAGCTGCGCGAGGCCGGGGCCGTCATTCTGGGCAAGAACAACATGGACGAGTTCGCCATGGGTTCCACCACGGAAAACTCCTCCTACCAGACCACACGCAACCCGCGCGATGTCAACCGCGTTCCCGGCGGCTCCAGCGGCGGCTCTGCCGCTTCCGTCACTGCCGGGCAATGCTTTGCTTCGCTGGGCACGGACACCGGCGGCTCCATCCGTCAGCCCGCCTCCCTGTGCGGTTGCGTGGGCCTCAAGCCTACCTACGGCCGCGTGTCGCGCTACGGCGTTATTGCCTATGGCTCGTCACTGGATCAGGTTGGCCCGTTGACCCGCAGCGTGGAAGACTGCGCCCGCGTGCTCGGCGTTATTGCCGGGCATGACCAGCGTGACGGCACCTGCGCCCCGCGCCCGGTGGACGACTATGTGAGCGCACTGAACAGCAAGCCCCTCAAGGGCGCGCGGCTGGGCATACCCAAGGAATTTTTTGGTGAAGGCCTGGCCCCTGAAGTCCGCGCTGTATGCCAGAACGCCATGAGCATTGCTCAGGCCCAGGGTGCGGAATTGGTAGAAGTGAGCCTGCCGCACACAGATGCGGCCATCGCCACCTACTATATCATCGCCATGGCCGAGGCCAGCTCCAACCTCGCCCGCTTTGACGGTGTTCGTTACGGCCGCCGCGCTACGGATATCAAAAATCTTGAAGAGTTGTACGTGCATTCGCGCACCGAGGGATTCGGGCAGGAAGTCAAGCGCCGTATCATGCTGGGAGCCTATGTGCTTTCCTCCGGCTATTACGATGCGTATTACCGCAAGGCCGCGCAGGTGCGCCGCCTCATACGCGATGAATACCTCGCAGCCCTCGATACATGCGACGCCCTGTGGGCTCCGGTTTCGCCCGTTCCTGCGTGGAATGTGGGGAGCCTGACCGCCGACCCCCTCCAGATGTACCTCATGGACGCCTACACGCTTTCGCTGAACCTTGCCGGTCTGCCCGGGCTTTCCATGCCCGTGGGAGTTGGCGCTGAAAGCGGATTGCCCGTGGGCATGCAGCTTTTCGGCAAGGCCTTTGCCGAGGGCGAGTTGCTTTCTCTTGGGTATGCCTTGGAGCAGGTTTTGCCGGGTGTTGGAGCGGCGAAGTTATAAATTGTTTTTGACGTATGGAATACGATGGGAGCAGGCCTGAAGGTTTGCTCCCTTTTTGTTGGTTTTGAGAGCGCCGCGCGCGGTGCGATTTGGCCTGCACGACGAAAGTGATTGGTCTCTTCTGCCCTGCGGGACGGCGTTTCGCCCTCCGGCGGCGTTTGGGACGCCTCCCCGGCGTGGGGCAGAGGGGGCCTGTTAGGGGCTGCACCCCCTTCATCCTGATGCCAAATCCCGTTTTACGGGCTTTGGGCCGCCATCGGCGTCTGCGCCGCCGGGCGGTAAGCCACGGAAATCAGTCGCATACGGCGCGGCAAAGCCGCGACCTACTCCTGATTTTCAGTCGTGTTGACGGTGCCAACACTCCATCGGGGCGGTGCCCCTCTTCCCCCCTTGCCCCCCCCCGAAGCCCCCCCTGAGAAGAGTTTTCCCATTTCCTTAGCGTGGCGAGGGCAACGCGACTATAGCTGCGGGAGCTTCCTTCCCTCGCTACGCTCGCTCAGGTGATCTCCCTCCGCGCCGCGTTCATGCCAGAGTTCTCTTTCACTTTGAATGTGAATCCATTTCAGCCAACTACCATTGGTTTAGCTGCTCGTTTCGGGAATAGCTCCGTACTCTTTTCCCGTAGCTTCTGGGCTTTCAGTCACCACAAAACCAGAACTAATCATGATATCAAGCGAAAACATGCTCCATATCAGCAAGTTACTTATAACTGTGCTAACTACAGCTTAGCCATGACCAGACCTTGACATTGCGAGTCAGGGAAGTATGTCCACCATCAAAAGCTGGTCGTGGAGTCGCCTTCCTTAAACTCGCCGGAGCGAATGCAAAGGCGATGGCTGGTGTTGAGTGAATTTGCAAATACGCTTTTTTCTGGCCTGACAAGGAAAAATCCTGTTTTTGAGCGCAGCGTACTCAAGTACGTGAGCATCAAAAACAGGATTTTAACGCCGTCAGGCCAAAAAAGTCGGGTTTGCGTAAATACGCTCGACAGGCTCACCCAAACCCCAATCAAAAATTCTTCTCTACTTTCGGCCCTTCACGCCAAAGCGGATGCAATCCGTGGGGCAACTCCCCGCGCAATCGCCGCAATTGGTGCAATTCTCCTCGTCCGGCCTCGTGCGCATAACGCAAACCCGCCTGCACTTGTCGCAATCATTGCACTGCTCCGTTCTATAAAAACGGAACGGCGCAAACTTGCGCGCAACCTCCAGCGCCGCACCAAAAGGACAGACAAACCGGCACCAGCACATCAGCACCACCAGCCCCAACGCCAGCCCGCCCAAGGTGATAAGCAGACGCAAATCCCACATGGGAAAGGCATGCTTCCATGTAAGCCATGCCGAGGGCCAAAATTCCCCCACACGGATAGGCACGTCCACGCGCGGCTGCCCCAGAACAAACCAGGCTGTCAGCCCCGCCGCCAACACCAGATACCGGGCCCAGCGAAAGTTCGCAACACCCACGGGATTAGGGCCAAAACGGAACGGATTGAGCGCAAGCGCCCGGTTCACAAGCTGGCCAGGGCACAGCCAGCCGCAAAAAGCCTTGCCGAACAGAGCCGCCACAGCCAGCCACACGCCCCAGAATCCCCAAAACATACGCGCAACCTGACCGGGACAGGTAATGACCGGGCAGTTCTGGCAACTCACAAAGGGCACAACAAAGGGGCAACGGAACACGCCAAACAAGGCCCACTCGCCCAAAAACAGCGTGGAGGCAAACAATACCGCGCGGTTACACCACTGGAGCGCCCTCAGCCGCAGGCTGGGACGAGCGACAATTTCATGCAACATCCTTCACCCCCAGCTTTTCCACAAGTTCCATGCCCTTGGGCGAAATGGCAGGGATAAAGCCCGCCGCTTCAAAAAAGGCCTGCCCCTGCTCACTGGTAATCCAGTCCATATAGGCTGCGGCTTTTGCCGGGTCGGAGGCGTTGGCCATCATACCCACGGTAAAGGTCAGCGGCCCGGCGGGGAAAAACCGCTCAGGGATTTCCACCAAATCCAGCCGGTCGGCAAACCGCGTCATGCGGGTGATGCGCCGCTCCACAATCATGGCGTCAGCCTTGCCCTCGGCAACGCTTTCCACAGAACGCTGCACGCAGCTGCCCTGTTCGGGCACGTTGGCAAGCACCTTGGGCGTGATGTCCGCAGCCTTGAGGATGCCCATAACCGCCTGTCCGCCGGGAGCGGAAGCGTCCCGCGCCATGGAAACCCGCACGCCGCCGCGGGTCAGGTCTTCAATATCGCTAATTTTGGCGGGATTCCCCTTGGGAACCGCAATGACGTAACTGGTAAAGCACAAGGGCCTGAAATTGACCATTTTGCCAGCCTTGCGCAGATTCTGGGCCAGAGCCAGCACGCGTCCGGCAAAAACCTCGGTCTGCCCGCCGCCTGTCAGCAGGGACTTGCCCAAGGCCGCTGCAAAGGCTCCAGTGTAGACAACCTTGACGCCCGAGTGCTGCTGATAGGCCTCATGCGCAGGCATCATGGCCTCGGCAAGTCCGCCGCACGACCACACCTGCAAGGTGGCGCCCTCCGCCGCATTGGCGGTTTGCGGCGTCAACATGGCAGCGCCCGCTGCCCCCAACGCCAGCGATTTAAGAAAATCGCGTCGTCCTTTTTCGGTAGTTTCCATATGCCTCTCCACAAAAAATAATGATCCTGCACAAGCGCAGAGCGCGCCATCCAACCCTTAAAAATAAAAAACGGTTCCGCATTCTGGATGCGAAACCTGGATTGTGAGGGGGAGCGCCTGAACTTACTTGATCGGGAGAGCGGGAATCAGCGAAAAGCCCGACCAGCGGCACGTAGCGAGACAACCTGCCCCACAGAGTCCGCACGTCAGGTCATGCCAGCGCCCGTGGCTGCAAGCATGCTGGCCGTCAGCATCGGCAGCAACGGAAATGTCGCACCGATATCAGAGAAATTACGGCAGGAAGCGCCACACAGGCCAGCACGCCGGGGCATGCGGTGCGCGGCGCTGGAAGGCCTGTCAGAAATTTTGTGATGCTTGCGCATGGTGCCGCATTTTCCCCATTGCTTGCGCCCGCCGCCGCAAACCGTTTATGGATGCGCGCGCCGGGTTCATGATGCAAAAACGAACAATCGGAAATGGTCGGGCCTACTCCAGAATATAACGCATGGGGTCAACCGGCACACCGTTAAGGCGCACCTCGTAGTGCAGGTGCGGCCCGGTGGTGCGGCCACTCATGCCCACATAGCCCACAATTTCGCCGCGCTTGACCCACTGGCCTTCCTGCACGGCGCAGCGCTGCATGTGCCCGTATTTGGTAACAATGCCGCTGCCGTGGTTGATTTCAACGCTGAAACCATACGCGCCATCACGCCCCGAAAGAGTCACCACGCCCTGGGCTGGAGCCATGATGGGCGTGCCGATGCGGTTGGTGATGTCCAGGCCCTTATGGAACTGCCCCCGCCCGCCAAACGGTGCGGAACGCCAGCCAAAACTGGAAGAAACAAAACCCACCACGGGCCAGATGGTCGGCATGGAAGAAAGGGCGTCGCGGTTTTCACGCAGTGCCAGCAGCAAGTCCTGCTGGCGCACTTCTTCAAGCCGCACGGATTCAGAGAGACGGGTAAGGAATTCAAGCATCTTGCGGGCGGCAAGTTCCTGCCGGTGCAAGGGCAGATAGGTACGCGAAAAATCCCCCGGCCTGTCGCCGATGGAACCGGCCTCCGTGGGATCTTTTTCCATATTCATCATGATGCGCAGCTTGGAGTCGAAGCTTTGCACCCGCTCCAGATCACGCCCCACAACAGAAATACGCTCAACCAGATTCACAAGCTGGCGGCGCTGTTCTTCAATGGTTTTGTCTGCATTGCGCAGGTCGTCGCCCAGATGCCGGGTTTCAAGCCAACTGCGCAGCAGCCAGACATTGCAGGCCACAAGGGCCAGCACCAGCACGCAGGCAATAAAGCCAAACCAGCCGCGCATGCGCAGGTTGCGGCTGCCGCTACGACCTTCAGTGAAGATGACTATGTGATATTTGCCGAACAGCATTGGGCTAACACTCTAGAGCCGGGATACGGCCCGTGTCAATCCGCACCGCCGTCACGCTCTTCTGCGTCCGGCAGGGGCTGCTCATCGCCCAAGGCCGCAGCCGCGCTGTTCTTTTCAAGCTGCCAGCGGGTCAGACCATTAAAAATGCACCGCCGCGAATCCTTGGATACCCCATACAGGTGTTCCAGCGTTTCCCCCATGGAACTGCGGGCGGTATTGCCAGCCGAGGGGCAGGCATTGGCCCAGATGGGCAGTTCCCACTGTTTGGCAGCCTTGAGGATAAACTTTTTTTCCACCAGCAGCAGCGGGCGTATCAGTTGCAGGCCGCCGCCAAAAAACGACTCATTCATGCTCATGCCGTCCACACGCCCATTGCGGCTCAGATTCATGAAGAACGTCTGCACCAGATCGTCCGCATTGTGCCCAAGCGCGAGGTGGGTCACGCCATACTGGGCGCACAGCTCAAACAGGCGCTTGCGCCGCAGCCAGGAACAGCGGAAACAGGCCGACCTGCGCAGATTCTTTTCTGAATGCGCGTCCGGGCCGTAGGTTGTCATTTCAATATGACCGGGTATGCCTCGCTTGGCCAGCCAGGGCAAAAGAGCCGCGTGGCTCCGCTCGTCAAAACCGGGGTTGAGGTGGATCGCCATGATTTCAAAGTGAAAAGGTACGATTCCCTGGCGAATTTTAAGACTTTGCAGCAACACAAAACTGTCCACGCCGCCAGAAACGGCAACAGCAACCCGACATCCAGGCCACAGCATGCCTGTTTTCTGCATGGCCTTGCCCGCGCTTTTAACACAGGTTTCCTGCGCGAATGATCTTTTTTCTCTACTCATAATTTTTCCCGTAACTGTGTTGCCAGCAAACCCGTCAAATTTCGGGATGCCTGTTGTTCCGCGCTGGCAGCCGTTTCAGCAGACCTATTGACAGCACAGCGGACGACATATATCAATTCTTATTTCAGCAGGGGAATCCTGCGCCAAGGCGTATGCACACGCCCGGCCTTTACAAATGGTCGGGCGGTATTATTTATCAACCGGGTTGCCCGTGGCGGCCCGGAATGCGGCGTTTAAGCCGCGTACTTACGGAGGCAGCATGGCCCGTATTACCGTGGAAGATTGTCAGCAGCGCGTGGACAACCGTTTTCTGCTGGTGCAGATGGCTATCAAGCGTGTGCATCAGTACCGCGAAGGCTATGAACCGCTGGTAGAATCCCGCAACAAAGAGGCCGTGACCGCTCTGCGCGAAATTGCCGCCGGAAAGGTTCTGCCTGATGACGACAGTCTTTACAACCCCCTGCCCGGCCATAACGCGGCCGCCGCAGAGGAGTAGCCTTTTGGGGACAAATTGTCCGCGCGGCGGCTTCCCCAGGGGAGCCGCCGCGTTTATGTACAACCTTTAGCACAGGCGCACAAGCCGCACAGTGACCGGAACTACGATGGAGCTCGATTACTACGAAGTGCTGGGCGTAAGCCGCAGCGCCGAAGATGACGAAATTAAACGGGCCTACCGTAAGCTGGCCTTGAAGTATCACCCTGACCACAACCCCGACAATGCCGAGGCCGAACAAAAGTTCAAGGAAGCCGCCGAAGCGTATGATGTGCTGCGTGACCCTGAAAAACGCGCGCGCTATGACCGTTTTGGACGCGCTGGCGTTCAGGGCGGAGCGGGTGGTTTTGGCAGCAACGATGATATTTTTGCGCATTTCAGCGATATCTTCGGCGATCTTTTTGGCTTTTCTACCGCTACGCGCGGCCCCAGGCCCATGGCCGGGGCTGATCTGCGCTACAATCTGACCATCACCTTTGCCCAGGCCGCCAAGGGCGACGAGATCAGCATCTCCCTGCCCAAGCACGTTACCTGCTCCGAATGCAACGGTAGCGGCGCGGCACCCGGCAGCAAGGCCGAGACATGCCGCCAGTGCGGCGGCAGCGGTCAGGTGCGCCGCTCGCAAGGATTTTTCCAGATATCCATGCCCTGCCCCTCCTGTCAGGGTTCGGGCCGGGTCATCACCAAGCCCTGCCCCAAGTGCAAGGGCGAAGGCATCACCACAGACACCCGTGAACTTGTGGTGCGCGTGCCTGCCGGTGTGGACAGCGGCACCCGTCTGCGCGTGCGCGGCGAGGGTGAACCCGGCGTCCACGGCGGCCCGGCTGGCGACCTCTATGTTGTGCTCACCGTTGAGCAGGACAAGCGCTGGCAGCGTCAGGGACAAGACCTCATTTACTCCCTTGAGATCAGCTTTGTGCAGGCGGCTCTGGGCCATCGGGCAGAAGTCCCCGGCATTGACGGCAACCTGCCGCTGGAAATTCCCAAGGGCATTCAGAGCGGCACCCTGCTGCGAATTTCTGGAGAGGGCATGCCCTACCCCGGACGCCGTTCGCGCGGCGATCTGCTGGTAGAGGTGAAAGTGCTTACGCCTACCCGTCTTTCTGCCAAGCAGGAAGAACTGCTGCGCGAGTTTGAGGCAGCGGCGGAAAAGAGCCCGCTGGAAAAGGTCAAAAAGGCCGCAAAAAAAATCAGCAAGGCCATGGGCATCGACTAAACATTCCTCTCAGTATCATGAGCGTAAAAAAGCCGGGTTTGCACCCGGCTTTTTGCGTTTTTGGCGAATAGTTCGAGCCTTCAGGCGGCTGTTCCCCAGCCGGAAACAATAATGCCCATACCCACCAAGGCCACCGCACCGCCCAAGATATCTGTACTGGCCAGCGGCACGCCGTCAACCAAGCGCAACCACAAGAGAGCCGTAACCACATACACGCAACCATAGGCGGCATAGACCCTGCCGCTGGCTGCGGGGTGCAGGGTCAGCAACCATGCAAATACCGCAAGACTCAGGCAGGCGGGCACAAGCAGCCAGGCAGAGCCGCCCTTGCGCAACCACAACCAGGGCAGATAGCACCCTGTTATCTCCGCCAGAGCCGTTGCCACAAAAAGCGCGAACGTCTTGATCATCAATGTATCTTTCCTGTTGTGGTAGCGCAGCGGAATGCACCGCAGTGTGATTTTGAGTACGTTGTTTCATGCCAATATTCCGGCAATCACCATACGTCTGGCAAGTACCGTCTGCGAGGCAAAATAGCAAATGCCTGTGATCGATGTTTGCATAACAGCGCAACGGTCAACACTGCCCTACACGCTCATGCACGGCGGAAGATTTTGGAGAGGAGGGGACAGCTATTGCTTTGACGGGAAAAATATTTTGGCCCGGCGGCATCTGTGGCATGCCGCCGGGCCAACATTGTCCTGTTTACCGCTCCGCCAGGCGAGGAGAGAACGGCAAGGACGCAGAGGCAGGCAAAACTGTTCCGTTAAGGGGTACGGATTCGCAGAAGGGGTCTGCGGATTTTGCCGAGGGTTGCCATCTGTAATTTTTACAGCCAGTTATGAGGCCGATTTAGTAACATGCACAAAGCAAACAGGCCCTTTTCTCGACTGTTTGTGCGCTCAATCTAGCACTAAGCCGATCAGCATGCAAGTTATTTATTTCACCACCGCTGCTTTTTCCACAAACAATTTCATCACAACAGCGCAACATCAAACTCTTTAACTACAAAATGTTACAAATTATTTTCTTTGGCAGCAGGCAAAGCCTGTGAACAAATCCCTCCTGTCGGGGTTGCCACACGAAAAAACCCGGCTGTTTCACAACAGCCGGGTCAACGTGGCATAAAAAAGCGATGTGTTATTCCGTGGGTGCGGCCTTGACGCAGCAAGATTCCTGAGGGGTGGCACCATCTGCAGGGGTAGTTTCTGCATCCTGTGCTTCTTCCACTGGTTTGAGCGAGTGCAGGTTCACCTGCTGCAGTCCTTCGCCGCACTGCGGCACCTGCAACCCCACGCGGGCCTCATAATTGATGACAATGGGGCCTGTGAGATTGAGCGCGGCCTGCTCGGGCGCGCCCGCAGGGATGGAAACCGTCACCAGCACGGCTGCCTGCTCAAGGCTCTCAATATGGAGCAACTGCCTTTCGGCATCTCCTACCTGGGGTGCGTAGGATTTGTCAAAAAAACTGTATGGATCGGCCACCAGCAGGCCAACTACCGGGGTATTCACGCTCTGCAAAATAAGCAAAGGCGCTTCAGGACGGATCTGAAGCAGGATAAAATCCCGCTCGTTTTCAAACCCGGCCAGCCCACGGGGAAAATGCACAACCTTATCCGTATCGATGCAACGGCGTCCAAGACGGGTGTCGATTTCTATTTCTTTGTTTCGTGCCATAGTTCAGCAGCCACCATGAGGTCGTTATTACTGGTTTCAAGGGCGCGCCGGTTTTCTTCAACAACCCGCTTGTACACTTCTTCGCGGTATATCGTGGTGTCATCGGGTACTTCCAGGCCCAGTTTGACCTGTTTACCCTGCATGCCCAGGATAGTTATGCGTATATTCTCGCCCAGATATAGGCTTTCTCCTGGGCGTCTTGTCAATATGAGCATAGGTGCTTCCGTTAATTATATCGTTGCATGAACCGCTCCCTGGCAGCACTTGCGTCTACCCGGCAGCAAGCGGCAAAGTCCGCTGCTACTTGGCATTAGAGATAACTGGCCAGGTTCATCTGCATTATCTTTGAAGAAGACTGAAGCACTGTCTGATACGTTAACTGTTGCCGGGTCAGCTTTGTCAGCAACTCGGTCAGGTCTATATCTTCAGTATAGCTCAATCTGTCCTGCTGGTCTAGCTTCTGAAAACTGAGAACATCGCTGGCAGTCGACACCCGATTTTCAAGACCGCCAATGCGGGCTGTCTGGGTGAGCACATTTTGCTGCACCGTGGCAATTTTTGCGAGTGTCTGCTGGCAACCTTCCTGATTGTTATTCTCGCAATAGCTGATGAAGTCGCCCACCATGTCAAACAGGTTTGTCGAACCCGACAGGGCTGGCTTGCCTTCGTAGTATCCACCAAAGATATCCTTGCCCACGTTGTTTACCGAAATATACGAATCCTTCATTATTTCCAGATTCAGGTCGGCTCGGTCTGGGTGTACAAGAAACTGTGTGCCTGCGTTTACGGTGTAGCCAGTGACGCTTCCTGCGTCCAAATCCATATATCCGCTTGGCATGAGCAGTCGAAGCTTGTTTGAACCATCAGTGGTGGCAGTTGCCGCAATCCAGGTTGATCCGCTGTCGGTGCTGTACGAATAGTTGACCGTATTGCCAGACGTGGAAAGGTCGGCGTTGTTGTCCATGCGCAACAACACGTTGCCACCAAACGCGCCAGCGGCAGAAGTGAGAAGGCCTGACGGCCCGCCCATGGTAGTGATTTTCGGCGGGGGATCATTGTCGTCACCCTGATAGACAGCCGTAGGACGGATGTACACCAGCGTACCGTTTTTTGATCCTGCCCCAGCGCTTGTATCGGCTGCGGTAACAGCCAAATCCTTCTGCATGGTAACGGTTACACCGTTGGCAGTCAGCGTTCTGCCAACCGTAGTGCCCGTGCCCCATGTGGTGCCGCCATCGTTGGACCAGCGAAAAGTCTGCGCCCCGCCATCAAGCGTCCCGGTGCTGGTAAACTGGATCATCATGGATTTACTGGACGCGCCCTGGATCGTATAGTCCCCGGCCTGAATGGCCGTATCCCAGTTGGTGTCGGCACTGGTCAGGGCCAGCCCTTCCTCAAAGGCGTTGTGGTCATAGCGCTGACCGGCAAAAATGCTGTTGCCCTCATACTGCGTGTTGGAAAGATTGAGCATCTCGCCAAAAATCTGCCGGGCCTGATCCGCGATCTGTTTACGGTTCTCCGCCGAATAGGTGCCGGTAGAGGCTTGTTCAGCCAACGCTTTAAGGTTTGTCAGAGAGTTGCTCAACTGCGTGCCAAGCACGTTGTCGGCCAATGACAACCAGCCCTTGGCCGTATCTACATTGCTCTGGTACTGGGTGGTGGCGCTGATGTCATTGCGGGTCACCAGCACGCGGTATGTGCCAGCAGGATCATCCGATGGCCTGTTGATCTTTTTTTGCGAAGAGCCTTGCTCGTTGCTTTCCATGTAGGCGGCCAGACTTTTCTGCATCTGGCTCGTCATTTTGTCGTACATGGTATTTTGCGTAACGCGTATAGCCATGTCGGGCTCCTATTGCTTAAGCCCAAGAAGGGTTTGCAGCATCTGGTCGGCGGTGGTTATCAATTTTGCCGCTGCCGTGTAGGAGTGCTGGTATTTGATCAGGTTGGCCATTTCTTCGTCAAGGTTGACGCCAGAAGCAGAACTGACCTGCTCGGAAAGGTCGCTGGTGAGGGCCGAGTGATATTCCGAATTTGTTTTGGCAAGGCGGGTATCAGCGCCCACGGTCGTAACCAGGCTGGCATAGTACTGGCCGATGGTCTGGTTGGTGGTGGTCTTCCACGCGGTTGAAATGCTCACGTTGGTGCTGGCCAGTTTGCCAATGGCCGTGGCCGTGGCGTTGTCACCCTTATTTATCTGCTGCTGGCCGTTGACCTGCCCGGCGGCAATGTAGTTCTCATTGTCGTGCAGCTGTTTGCTTGTGGCTATGTTGCTGGCAGTGGTGCCGGTAAAAAACGTATTCACGCCAAGGGCGGCCATCATGCCCGTGCTGTCGGTGCCCAGCGCGAATTGCAGGTTGCTGCCCGCTGCAGTGTTGAGTACAAGCTTGCCGTCCTGGATGTTGGCCGTAAGCTCGCCAGGAAACGAAGAATTGATGGCGGAAACGACATCATTCAGCGAGTGCTTGCTGGGATCGAAGTTCGGCGTCCCGGGGGTAATGGCGCTGAAGTCAAGCTGGCCCGACGAAACATAGTCGCCCGTAGTTTTGTCGTAAAAGTAGAAATTGACGTTGCCAGGCTGGAGCCTGCTGGACTCCGGCAACACGGCCTGAGCCGATCCCAGAGGTACAGTTGTGTTGGAAACGCCCTGTTGCCCCTGTATAAAATCAAACTGAGAGGTACCAGCACCCTGGCTGTGAATGCGGTTCACTTCCCAGATAAGCGACTTGGCGGTGGCGTCCAGTTCATCCATATACCGGCCGCAGTTGTCGTCTCGAATATTGAAGTAGGTGGTCAGCTTGCCGCCAGACACACGACCGGCGGTGTCCGTTCCGTCAAAGCCCACCTGGGGCGTCACGTTTTGCGGGCCGCGTGAGGGCTCAATCCAGTAAAGCCCGGTCTTGGGCACGATGTCGAACTTGTCGCCAACGGTAAAATTGCTGGTGGAATCGAAGGATATCTTCAGATTCTTCACCTGAACGGGATCGGTGGATGTGCCCGTGGCGCTTATTTCAAAGTGCTGTTCATTGCCGTCCTCATCACGCAGCCAGGTTTTGCCGCCGTCCAGCGAGACGCGGAACGTGGGATTGCCTGCAGTGCCCGCAGGGCCGGCATTGCCCCCGGAAACAATATCCACCGTATATTCGTGGCTGTCGGAGCCGTCATACTGGATACTGCCAGTATACGTCGAACCGTTGGAAAGTCGGCTTTCCGCGCGCGGTTCAAGAATCGCTAAATCATTGGTGTTGACACCCTGCACCAGGGGTTGCCCGGTAGTGAGCGCCACCGTAAAGTTACCGCCCCCAGAGTCTACGGTCTTCACATCGACATAAGTTGCCATTTCGCGCACCAGCTGGTCGCGCTGGTCAAGCAGATCATTGGGATTGCTTACGCCATCGACGGTCGTGGCATTGATCTGCTTGTTAAGGGAAGCAATGCTCTTGGCAAGCTCATTGACGCGGCTTACCCCCTGATTGATGGAAACATCCATCTGGCTTTGCAGCGCCTTGACCGATGTGGCTGTATTGCCGAGCATGTCGCAAAGGTTGTCGGCATACGAAAGCAGATCTTCGCGCGAGGCGGTATCGCCAGGGCGCTGCGCAAGCTTCTGCCATGCCGTAAAAAACGCGTTCATGGAAGAACTTATGCCAGCCCGGTTGGATTCGTTGAAAAGACTTTCCAACGTCCCCATGATGTTTTCCTGCTCGTCCCAGCGGGCAGAATTGGTGGACTGTCGCACGTAGGAGCTTTCAAGAAATGAGTTGAAATACCGCAATACCTGCTGCGCATTAACCCCCAACCCTTCGCCGCCAGGCTTGGCAACAAGGGTGCCCGCGTCGCGCTGATCCACATAGCGTCGGGTGTAGCCTTCGGTATCGGCATTGGCGATATTGCTGCCAGTGACCGAAATCCAGGCTTGCGCGGCATTGAGGGCAGTCCTGCCCACATTCATAAGACCGCTGAGCATGACTACAGCCTCCCGGAGATCAACGCGGCCTGCGTCTGCCGTTGGGCGCTCATGCCCCCACGGCGGCCATAGGTTTCCGCCTTGGGCGGCATGGCCTGACTTGTGAGCGCCTGAAGCGCGCGGCTGCTCTGATCAAGCAGAGCCAGAGAAAGGTTGGTGTTGCGCGAGGCCTGGCGAGCAACAGACTGCTCGCTCGTATCGATCCGTTGCAGGATTTCCCTCAGGGCGGCGCCCATGTCGTCCGGCAGCGCAGCGGCGTATTCCATGGCCCGCATGCCTCCCAGACCTCTGATGACAGAAGTTTTTTCCACGGCCAGCTGACGGATCAGCTCCTGTATGGAGAACTCAAGAGACACCACGGCATCAGTATCGCGATCGAGAAGGCACGTGTATTCTTCTTCAAGAAGGTCGCGCAGCAGGCAAAGGGCCTTGTCCTGACGCGAAAGCGATTCGTAAATGGCGTTGTGCATGTGAACCTCCCGAGGGCCATTGATTTTAGCCGTAGTCAGGATATTGCCTGACAGAAAAAGGCAAAAACTGCCGCCCCGGCACAATTAAAGCAAAATTCGTGCCTGAAAATCCTTCCGTGGCAGGCTTCCAGAGCGGTTAAAGGGGAGATTGATCAGGGGAAGCTGCCAAGCGCTGCAGAAGCGTGCGGCATCGTCAGTTCTGCCCCCCCCGCCAGAGCAATTTCGCAATAAGTACCAGCTAGGGTTTGCCGTACACGTCCGTGGCTGTCAGCGGCGGAATACCCGAGGCTGCCGCCCCCTTGGCAACTCCGCCCTGGCCGCCCTGACGCACAAATATCTGCCCGCCTGTCAGCGGCACCGGGCTGGTCACGCCTTGAGCAGATGCGGGCGAAGCCACCGGGGCAACGCCGGGGCCCACAGGCTGATTGGGAGCCTGAACGCCGGGGCTTGCGGGCTGGCTTGCTGCCAGAGCTGCGGGCTGACCAGCTGGCCCCATGGGCAGGGTGCTTACCTGCGCTGCCGGCTGCGCACCCTGAGCCGAACCTTGCGGCTGCATGCCTGCGCCCTGAGCCTGCTGGGCATGATAGGCGGCAATACCGGCACCCGCATTACTGTTGGGGCCTGAGCCGTCAACATTGAGCGTACGGATCAATCCCTGCTTGCCCCCGCGCCCTGACGGCGGGATGTTGGTGGTATAGCGAACTTTTTGCGGCTGCGGAGGCTGCATGGGCTGGCCATTTGGCCCCATAGCATTCTGCCCTGGCATCTGCTGCTGACGCATGGACGGTTGCGTTGTCTGCTGCCCGTTGGAAGCCGCATCCATATTCTGAGCGTCAAATACATTTCCCGTAAGCGGAGGAATACCCATGCTGGACATATCCATCTGCATGCCGCCCTGATCCCAGTTCTGCCCGTCCGCCTGCGCGGACCTGCTCTGCGGCTGGGCAAGGCCCAGCATCTGCTGCATGGGCGGGCGCACGGCATTGGGCCCCAGCTTGCTGCCCGCTTCAAACTGCGCCTTGCGGGCCAGATTGAGGCCGGAATTCATATTGCCGACAACGTTGGTGGTGCGCACAACCCTGTGCCGCTCCGGCTGGGCCGAGGCCTGCATTGCCTGCTCGGCAAGACGCGCTGCTTCTTCAGGATCCTGTCCTCCGGCCGCAGCCTGGGCTCCTGTCAGCGTACGTGCCGCGGCGGAACCGTTTTCCGCATGTCCGGCGTCCTGCATGGGGGCAACACCGCCGTACACGGATGCAGCAGTGCCGGATGTTCTGGACTTGTCCTTCGCAGCGTCCCTGCCGCTATCGTTGTGCGGGCTATCCGCATCGAGCGTTGCCGCAAGCATGGGCGCTGCCGTTGGCGTAAAGGGCCGCTGAACGGCGGAGGCATCCGTTGCCGTGGCGCGGCTTGCGGATGTGAGACTGCGCGAAAGCTGGGCGTACATCATGTCGGCCAGACCTATGCCGCCTGCCGATGTCATTTTTTTGGCCAGTTCCTGATCGTACATACCCTGCCAGAACTGCTCTTCCTTGCCGTGCAACAAGGTGGACTTGGGCAGGGTTTTGCGCATTTCTTCCCACATTTTCTGGATAAAGATGGACTCGAAGCCCTCGCAGGATTCGCGCAGCTTCTTTTCCTTTTGCGCAGGGTCAATATTTTTCCCGCCCAGATTGCCAATGCCCGCCAGGCGCGACTGAACTTCCTTGCGGGCGACTTCGCCCGCGCTGGCATCAGGAGGAATGAGAGCGGTTGACATGGGCGTGGTCATTTAAATTACCTCCAGATCCGCGTGCAAGGAACCCGATGCCTGCATTGTCCGTAAAATGGATATGAGGTCGCGGGGGGTTGCGCCAATGGCATTGAGGCCGTCCACCAGTTCCTGAAGAGTCGCGCCTTCCACCATCATAAGATGGCGGTTTTCTTCGCGCACGTTGGTTTCCGTCTGCGGCGTCACCACAGTCTGGCCTTGCGAAAAGGGGCCGGGCTGCGAAACCTGTTCGCTTTCCTGCACAGTGATTTGCAGGTTGCCGTGGGCCACGGCAGCGCGGGAGATACGCACATCACGCCCAAGCACAACCGTGCCGGTCTTTTCGTCCACCACCACCTTGGCGGAGGTGTCGGGGCTGACATCCAGATTTTCCACCGAGGCCATGAGCGGCACGAGGTTGTTGCGATACTGGGGCGGCACATCCATGGTCACGCTGGTGGCGTCCACAGCGCGGGCATAGCGCCCGCCCATGGCCCCATTGAGGCGTTCCGCAATCTGCTGCGCTGTGGAAAAATCTCCCACGCGCAGATTGAGCGTGAGTTTGTCCTGCTGGTTGAACTCAAAGGGAATGCCCCGCTCCACAATACCGCCGCCGGGGATGATGCCCACGGTGGCGATGTTCTTTGTGGTGCTGGCGGCCTTGCCCGAGGCCGAGAAACCGCCCACGGTCAATGCGCCCTGTGCCAGGGTGTATATCTTGCCGTCCACGCCCTTGAGGGCCGTTTGCAGCAGCACGCCCCCCATGAGGGAGGTAGCGTCGCCCACGGAGGACACCGTCACATCCAGCCTGGTGCCGGGTTTGGCCGACACCGGCATGCGCGCCGTTACCATGACCGAGGCCACGTTTTTGATTTTAAGTGCGGATGCGTCCACGCCAACGCCCATTCTGTCCATCATGTTTTTCATGGAACTGAGCGTGAAGACGGAGTCCTTCTTGTCGCCGGTTCCAGCCAGACCAACCACCAGCCCGTAACCGATGAGCTGGTTGTCGCGCACGCCAGAAAACGTGGCTATGTCCTTGATGCGCACGGCTTGCGCAGGCAAGGCCCAGCACACAAGCAGGGCGGCGGTGGTAATCCAGAAGGCCGGATGGCGCAGTATTGTCAATTTCATGGCGCAGACTCCTTGCCGGAATACCGGCACACAGGGAATTGCAGAAACCATGCCGAACATGCTGACGCACTGCTGACCCAAGCGGGCGGCCGGATCCTGCGCCACAGCCAATACCTTCCCACCCCGTACCCTGCCGTGAAGCAGTTTTCCGCCTAGTCCTCCTCCGCCCAACAAAAAAGAGCGGGCAGGGATTTTGCTCCCTACCCGCTCTTTTCGAGTATTTTGATTGAGTATTTTGGGGCTGTTGCCAGAGCCGACCAACATTGTAAATGATTGTCTGCTACGCGCGGATTCAAAAAATCCGCGTCATGGCATGCCCTATTTGAACAGACCCGGCTCCTCACGCACAAGATTGGCGGCAATAAGTTTGCTGTCAGGCTTATACGTGCCGTTGGAGACCTGAATACGCAAGGCTTCCACCTTTTCGGCGCGCACATCGGGCGCATTCTGGGCTGTACGTCGGGCTTCCGTCAGCAGCTGAGCTTCCTGTGATACGCTGACTGTGTCCCCTTGCGAACCTTCAGAAGGCGTGCCGCTGGCTCTGCCTTTCAGTCTGGTCTCGCCGCTCTTTTCAAGGTTGGCCGTGTTGCCGTAGGGATCGAGAAAATTATTGATCTTTCCCTGAATTTCCATAGTTCTCTCCGCTTGCTCAACCAGCTGCCGACCTAAATGGCGGGTGGTTCGTCAAGCATGCTTTCATCAACTTTTTTTCGTGTGACGCGCCACAGGGCGTTACGGGTCGCACGCAGTTTTTCATCCGATAAAGGTTCCAGACCTTCCGGCCCTTGCCCCACTATACGCAGTCTGCCGCCTGGCGGATAGGTAAACTGCACTTCCTGCCCCACTTCACGGCCAATTTCCTGGCGGATTTCTTCCACCACAGGGTTGTCGCTGCCGGTATAGAGCAGGGTTTCGTAGAGTTCGCGGGCGACCTTCTCAACCATCATGTGGCGGCTGGCAGAAGGATCCGGGTCGCCGGGGTCATCGCCTTCGGCAACTCTGCGCCGCATTCTGAGCCTTGCAAGACGCCGGGCTGCCAGCAGCTGCTGTTCATACCCCTGGAGCATCATGCGCAGTTGCGCGGAGGTTGCGTCGGCCATGGCGTTATCCGTCCTTCAACCCTTTACGGCAGAAGCGATAAAAACTTTAGACTTGCCCCAAGACATTTCCTCTACGGGCCTGACGCATTTTTTGCCAAAAGGCGCGGCAGACAACCCGCGAGAGCACAGGCGGTCAGCGGATGACCAACGTGCGATAAAAAAGACGATCAACGGCGGTTGCGGGCCAGTGCGCAGCCCACAGCCAACAGATTGAGCACGCCAAAGATTATCAGGTCAACGCGCATGGCACCCATAAAGGCATCAATATTATGCGTTCCGGCTGGCTCGCTGCCAAGAAAAAGCCCAAGGGTCAGCGTTATGAGCGTCATGTTGAACAATTGGCCGCCTGTGCGCACAGCGCCCGTGAGCCCTGCGGCCTGCCCCACCCGGTCGCGCCCCGCGCTCTCAAGAATAATGGTGGTATTGGGCAGCGCAAACAGGCTGATGCCAACCCCGAGCAGGCATTGGGCCAGAACCAGCACGTACATGGGCGAATCCACCCGCAAAAGCCCGCACACAACAAGGCCCAACCCGCACAGGGCAATGCCTGTCGCGCTGACCTTGCCCGGTTCAAACCTGCCGCACAACCGCGCGGCCACGGGGGTAGTCATGACCTGCATCACAGACTGGAGCGCAAGAAAAAGCCCGGCCTGCTGCACGGTCATACCGCGTCCGAACTGGAGGTACAGACTGAAAAAAAACACGATGCCGAAAAACGAACTATAGTTGATGAAGGCAGCCAATGACGACAGGGCAAAAACCCTGTTGCGGGCAAGCAGCCGCAGATCAAGCAAGGGATAGTCGCTCCGGAGTTCCTTGATGCAGAAAGCAGCCATCAACCCCACAAAGGCCACCAGCAGGCCGCCAGCCAGAGCCGGAGCGTCGGCCAACTCGGACGAGCCAAAAGTCAGGGCCGTCATGGCGCCCGCATAAATGCAGCAGCCCTTCCAGTCAAAGGGCTTGCCCTTGGCCATGCGCCATTCAAGCTTGACGCGGTATTTCATCAGCAGCAGCACACCCACGGACGCCAGGGCGCTGCCCCAGAACAGCCACTGCCAGCCAAGCCACCCGGCCACAAAACCCGCCACAGGCGGCCCGCAGGCAATACCGGCGTATACGGACGATCCGCTGTAGCCAAGATAGGAGGCGCGCCGCCCCTCAGGAGCCGCCGAGGCCAGCAGGGCCAGACCGCAGGCGTTGAACATGGCTCCGCCCACACCCTGCACGAAGCGCAGCAGCAGAAACAGCGGCACAGAATTGACAAAACCCAGCAAGGCCCCGGCAAGGGCAAACAGGGCGATGCCCCACAAAAATATGCGCCGATACCCCCAGATGTCGCCCATGCTGCCGCTGGCCAGCTGAAACACAGCCAGGCCCATGGAGTAAAAGGCCCCCATGAGGCCCAGCTCGCGCGCGCTGGCATGGAGGCTTTGCCCCAGTGGCGGCAGCACGGCGTTCACTCCGGCCATCATGAACGGCATAAAAAACAGGGAGGTACACACGGCCACAAGCAGCCAGCCGTGTCCTTTTTCGATAGATGAACTCATGGCGGCAGAGTAGCCTCGAGCATGCGGGGTGGTCAATACGCCCCGCATGCCTGGTCAATTTGCGCGGTTCAGAATCTGAGCGAACGTCCTGGAGCTTTGAAAACGCATATCCTCAAAGGCAACAGGCCTAAAGCGTGCCTACGGCTTCGGCCAGCCGCAGGCACATATCAGCCTTGTTCAATGTATACAGGTGAATGCCCGGCGCGCCGGCATCAAGCAGACTGCGTATCTGCCGCACCGCGTAGTCAAGACCTACCTGCCGCACGGCTTCCGCCCCGCCATCGTTATTGGCCTTCTCAAGGGCAAGATAGAGCTTGCCAGGAATATTGGCCCCGCACAGAGAGAGCACCCGCCGCAGCGAGTCAAAACTCTGAATGGGCAGAATACCGGGGATGACTGGCGTGGCAATGCCCTGCCCGCGCAAATGGCTCACCAGGTCTTCATACTCGCGGGCGTCAAAAAATAACTGGGTCAGGGCAAAATCCGCCCCGGCGCGCATTTTTTCAGCCGTGCAGCGTCTGTCGTCCGCAAAGGTGGGCGATTCGGGATGCGGAGCGGGATAGGCAGCTACGCCTATGCCCAGGCCGGGCTGCTGCTCGCGGGCAAAGGCTACCAGATCAGAGGCATGGCGAAAGTGGGCGTTGTTCCAGTCCCATGGCTTGTCGGCGGGCGGGTCGCCGCGCAAGGCCAGCACGTTGTTGACGCCAGAAGCCTGCAAATCGTGCAAAAATGCGGCAATGGACTGCGGCTCCGCGCCCACGCATGTGAGATGCGCCATGGCAGTAATGCCCCGCCGCGCCAGCTCTGCCGTGACGGCAAGGGTATTCTGCTGACGCGCGCCTCCCGCACCGTAGGTTACTGACGCAAACAGGGGGTTGAGCGCGCGCAGGCGATCCACCGTGGCATAAAAATCAGGCAACTGGGCCGTGTCAGAAGGAGGAAAAAACTCCAAAGAGTAAAAAGGGGCCGAAAGTTCCCTGATCATTTTGCCGATATGCATGGAAAGACTCCTTGGCGCGATATGCCCGCAGCCTGATAAATTACTGCGGCGTGATTGTTTATGTTTATATCAAGATAAATTGATATGTCAATAAAAATGTGCCATCGCACCTTGCCAAATGGCAAAAGCGGTCGTAATGCAGGTTACGGACAATAAAAATAGACGGCAAGACATGAATACCCGGCAGTTTTTCTTTATAGCAACGGACGCAATCCGGCCCGCGTGGCGGGTAATCCGCAGTCTGCCGACCATTTGGCTGGCTGCCCTGATTGTCTGTTGCACCATAGCCACGCCCCGGCCCGGCCTTGCCGCGCCAGACCAGCAGGGCGATCAGCCCCCCGGTGCGGTATTGCCCGCCGAGGGCCGCGCGCCTGCGCAGCCTGCCGCGGACCCTCACGCCATGCAGCCCGCAGATGCCGCTGCCGCCAAAGGGGGCGTGGACGCCCAGGGCCGGGCCGACTGGCGGGAGCTTGAACCGGGCCTTCTGTTTGGCGAATTTCAGCTCAACGAAGGGGATGCCCGCCTCACCGTCCTGCGTATTGACCCTGCCGCATTTGACTTTACCCTCTGCTCCCGCGCGCAGGATGGAGGCCCATCCCGCCAGCTGAACCAGTGGGGCGAACAGTACAACCTTGTTGCGGCCATCAACGCCAGCATGTACCTGCCCGACGCTTCCACCAGCACTGGCTACATGCGCCAGGGTTCGCATGTGAACAACGGGCGCGTGGTGCAGCGTTTTGGCGCTTTTTTTGTGGCCGGGCCGGATGAACCCACCCTGCCCAAGGCAGCCATCCTTGACCGCGACAGCCCCCTGTGGCGGCAGCAGATGGATCACTATGATCTTGTGATTCAAAACTACCGCATGATCAATGCCGACAGGCGCATCCTCTGGTCGCCCGGCGGCCCGCACTACTCCATTTCCGCAGTGGCGCAGGACGGTGACGGGCAGATTCTCTTCATGCACTGCCGCCAGCCCGTGGAAGCCTATTCCTTTGCGCAGCAGGTCTTGCACCTGCCCCTCAACGTGCGCACCGTCATGTATGTGGAAGGCGGGGGCCAGGCTGGCCTGCTGGTCCGTTCCGCGGCGCTGACCCGCGAGCTTGTGGGCCTGAGCCCCAGCGGCCTGCTGGTGACTGGCGATCTGCGGGCAGTGCTGCCCAATGTGCTTGGCGCGCGCCGCAAAAACGTTGAAGGAAATTCCAGCGGCAACGCTGGCGGCACTCCCGGCAGCGTGGACACAAGGCCCGCAACACCTGTGGAAATGCAAGCGCCCCCCGCTTCTGCGCCAGCACCTGCAGCAAATGCGGATCAAGCTCAGCCCGCAACCGACACTCCTGCGCAACCGGTACTGACCAATCCCTCCGGGCAAGCTCCTTCAGGCACTACACCCAACATGGCTGCCCCCACCAAGACAGAAGCCGCTTCTGACGCCGAGGCTGCTCCGACAAACGCAACTCAGCCTGCGCAAGCCCAGGACGCCGCAGCAAGCGCCGCTGCCCCGTCTGAAACACCCAAGGCTTCCCCGGCAGAATCGGCTCCCCCTACTGCCCCGCTCACAGAACCGGGCACGTCCATTGCCCCTCCGGCATCCAGCCCGGAAGGCGCAAGTTTACCCAAGGGGCAGAACGAGTAGTTTTTCGGCCAGCTTCGACTCCGGGAAATTGGCTTTTCATGGGCTTTTCACGAACTCTTTGCCTCGCCCCATTTGTTGATAATAATTATCAATGTTAAAAAAAAGACTTTACATCGGGGGCCACTTCTTTCACAATATTTCTTGGTAAGGGGCTGAACGCGCTGATTGCGGCATGCTCAGCCGCCTCCCCCCAAGCTAACCTGTCAAAACAAGTGAGGGACTCATGCCCACGCAACTCGAAGTGTATAAGTGTACCCACTGCGGCAATATCGTTGAAGTTCTCCATGGCGGCGGCGCAGACATCGTCTGCTGTGGCGACCCCATGAAGCTGATGGTCGAAGGCGCAACCGACGGCGCGCTTGAAAAGCATGTGCCTGTTATCGAAAAGGTTGATGGCGGCTACATGGTCAAGGTCGGCAGCGTTGCCCACCCCATGGAAGAAAAACACTACATTGAATGGATCGAGTTGCTGGCCGACGGCAGGAGCTACACCAAGTTCCTGAAGCCCGGCGATGCGCCCGAAGCCTTCTTTGCCATTGACGCTGCCAAGGTTACCGCCCGCGAATACTGCAATCTGCACGGTCACTGGAAGGCGGAGAACTAGTTTTTTCTGATGCAGGAACCGCGAGGTTCCCATTTGTTACACCGGCATCAAGCCACAATTATATATTCAGGAGACATGCCATGCAAAAGTATGTTTGCGGCGTTTGCGGCTACGAATACGACCCCGCTGAAAACGACAACGTGCCTTTTGAAGATCTGCCCGATGACTGGACCTGCCCCGTTTGCGGCGTGGGTAAAGACCAGTTCACCCCTGCCTAATTTTTTTCTTTCCCCGTTCTTTCCCCCGCTTTGCCTTGCCCTAAGGCAGGGCGGGGATTTTTATAGAAGGGGCTTCCCCAACACTGCGGAGACACATCATGCAGCCAGTAGAAATAAAAAAAGATATTTTCTGGGTCGGCTTTGTCGACTATGATCACAGGGATTTTCACGGATATTCCCGCTCGCCTGACGGCTCGACCTACAACGCCTATCTGATCAAGGACGAAAAAAACGTCCTGCTTGATACCGTTGCCTCGGGCTGCGAGGGCACCCTGCTGTGCCGCATGGCCCAGGTGCTTGAGCCGGAAAAGATCGACTACATCATCTGCAACCACATGGAACTGGACCACGCTGGCGCGCTGGAAGCCATTATTGAGCGCTGCAAGCCGGAAAAGATTTTTGTGTCGCAGACCGGCCTCAAGTCGATGGCTGGCTATTTTGACTGCAAAGACTGGCCCGTGCAGGCCGTGAAGAGCGGCGACAGCATCAACATCGGCAAACGCACCATCGTGTTTCAGGAAACCCGCATGCTGCACTGGCCCGACAGCATGGTTTCTTACATTCCCGAAGACAAGCTGCTGGTCAGCAACGACATCTTTGGTCAGAACATCGCCAGTTCCGCGCGCTTTGTTGATGAATTCGGCGATGACGGCGAATACACGCGCCGCGTCAAGGAATACTACTTCAACATTGTTTTGCCCTACTCCCCCATGGTTCTCAAGACCTTGCCCGTGGTTGAAAAGCTCGATATTGACATGATCGCCCCTGACCACGGCCTCATTCAGAGGGGTGAAAAGGCCGTGCGCGGCATCATCGACATGTACCGCGCCATGGCCGAGCAGAAGCCCCAGCAGCGCGCGCTCGTTTTTTACGACACCATGTGGCAGTCCACTGAAACCATGGCCTACGCCATATGCAGCGGCCTGGAAGAAAACGGCGTTCCCACGCGCATCATGAGCGTGAAGCAGAACCACCACAGCGCCGTCATGACCGAACTGGCAGACTGCGGCGCGGTCATCGCCGGTTCGCCCACCCACAACAATACCGTGCTGCCCCTCATGGCCGCCCAGCTTACCTATATGAAGGGTCTGCGCCCCCTGAACCGCATCGGCGGCGCGTTTGGCTCCTACGGCTGGTCGGGCGAAGGCCCCAAATTCCTGCACGAGCAGCTTGCCTCCATGAATATGGAAATGCCCGCTGAACCCGTGAAGTGCAACTGGCGGCCCGATCACGAGGCCCTCAAGGCCTGCCACCAGATGGGCGTCACCATTGCGGGCGCTCTCAAAAAGAAATGCCAGGGCTAAGTCCAGACAGCCCCTGACAAAAAACAGCAGCGCCCCCATATGCGGGCGCTGCTGTTTTTTTATGATGCGCACACCAGTAGCGGCGTGTTGTGCAATCAGGCTGCCGCAAGCCTTTGCCTGCGGCGCGCTCCAATCAGGCCATGCCGCGTAATTGCCCCAGCCGCTGCAATCGGCAGCCAAACGTGGCAGGCATGTCAGGCCATGCTACTCCGCCAGTCCAGCCTTTGCGGCAAAAGGATCCCAGGAAGGGTCACGGTGGGGCTCGTATTCCGTCACGAGAGCAAGCCAGTCGCTCATGGTCTGTCCGAACAGGCGGGCTATAACCGCCAGGGTCATGTCCATACCGGCAGAAACTCCCGATGATGTCACAACCGAGCCGTCATCCACCCAGCGGGCCTTGGGCACCCAGTTCACCTTCGGGCCAGGGGCTATGGACGCCTTAAAGGCCATTTTGTTGGTGGTGGCAAGCCTGCCGTCCAACAGCCCTGCGGCGGCAAGCAGTGAAGCCCCGTTACACACAGACATGACGAGTTTGGTATTCTTGGCCTGCGCCCGTACCCAGCTCAGGGTTGCTTTGTCCTGCAGCAAGGGGATAACGCCTATGCCACCTGGAACAAGCAGACAGTCCAGCGCAGGGGCGTCAGCATAGCTGTACTCCGCCAGCGTTTTTGGCCCCTGATTGGAAGCCACCGCCCCCTTCTCCGCCGCTACAGTCACGAGCCTGATGTCCACGCGGTCAGATTCTTCGCCCCAAAAACGGGTGGGCGCATGCTTGAGGCTGCCCCACATTTCCATGGGGCCGTAGGCATCCAGCATTTCAAATCCGGGAAAGAGCAAAACGCCAAGTGTCAGATGCCTTGAGGCAGGCTTGGGAACGGCATCGTACATATTGCCATTTTCCACCTGAGCGGAGGTTTGCCCGGCCTGCGCCTCTGCGCCAATCGTCCAGAACGCCGCAAGCAGTGCCAGCAAGAGGGCCAGTGGTTGCAGACTGCGCTGAATATTCTGGTGCATACACGTCTCCTTGTTTGCCGGGCAATGGAGCACCCCGGCGTTGAAGTTATGCACCCATCCTAGAGCACGGCAACGCCTGGCAACAATGACAATAAATCTGACCTTTCTGCCAATGCTGCAATATGCATGTTCATGCGGAAAAGGAGTATCGGACGCCAGCAAAAAACAGGAGTGCAGACCAAATAAAAAAGCCCTCCGAAACGGAAGGCTTTTATCGTGACTGGCGGCATGCAGAACACACCGCCCGAATTCTAGCTGGGGAACCCCCCGGAACTAATTGCGCACGTCATCGTCATTGTCGGCAGGACGCGCAGCGGGGCGCTGCCCCTTCTGGGAGTCGCGCTGCTGCATGTCGCGCGGGGGACGGCGGTCTTGCCCATTCTGTTGACCATTCATCTGACCGTCACGGGGAGGGCGGCGGTCATCGCGCGGGCGGCCCATCTCATCGCCACGGGGGCTGCGGCGGTCGCCCTTGTCGCTGTCGTAACGGGGTTTGCCCATTTTTTCGCCCTGCTCACTGCGATTGTCGTGGCGCCCGTCCATGCGCCCATTGGGGTGGTTCTTGCTGTCCTTGCGGTCATAATGACGCCCGTCACGGTCGCCCTTCTGTTTGTAACCTTGGGGGGCATCTCCATTCTGGGCCGCCTGCACGGCAGGGGTGCTCACCAAGAGCAGGCCAACGGCAAGGGCGCTCAGCGCCAACGGTTTCAACACATATTTCATACGCATAAAGTTCCTCCTTGGGTGGGCATTTCGCCCATTGCCTCCTTACGCCAGCTTGAGCCTGTACGCAAGATGGCAGCCATGCTATGGAACTTTATGTTAAAAAGCCGTTAGCGCGCCAATCCGCAGCATACAAAGAGCAGACCTTGCGCCCCGAGACCCATCAATTTTTGGCACGCGCGTTGCGCAGGGCCGGGACGCCCACGCCGCTACGCCGGGCTGCGGCCTTGAGCGCGTCTGCCTCGGGACGCACATACGTTTGGCCTTCAATGGAATACTCCTTGGCTGCAAGGCTCTGCCCCGCCATATCCACTGAAACGGCGCGACGCGGTGCAACCACGCGATCAAGTGTCTGCACGCGCAGGCCCAGAGTGTGGGTGTGGCGCAATACGGCATTTTCCACACCATCTTTCTGCACTGGCAGGCACAGCACACGCAGCAATCCGGCAGGGCGGTTCTTCTTGCCCACGCCCGGCAGCCAAAGCACGTCAAGAACCTCCGGCATGGCGGAGAGCGCCTCCAGCGCCATACCCAGGTCTTCGCCGTTGAGGTGATCAATGTGGGTCTCGAACTGCATGACCTTCTCACGCCCGCCAAGCACATGGTCAGCGCCGCCTGCGCCGTCTTCCACAAGCCACGCCCTCAGGCCCGTGGGCGCTGGGCGGGAGCCGTAGCCCGTGCCAAGCGCTACGGCAACGCCCTCCGGGCCGGAAGCAAACTGGTCTACCAGCGCATCCACCAGGGCTGCGCCCGTGGGCGTAACAAGCTCCTCGCGCGCATCTGTGGCAAAAACCGGTTTGCCGCGCATAAGGTACGCCGTTGCGGGCGCTGGCAGCGGGATGCGCCCGTGGGCGCACTCAACGCTTCCGGTAAACCACGGCAGGGGCGAGGCGCATATTCGGCTCACGCCCAGGGCCTCCACGGCATAGGCCGCACCCAGAATATCCACGAGGGTATCGATGGCGCCCACCTCGTGAAAATGCACCTCAGCTGGAGCAATCTGGTGCGCGTGCGCCTCGGCTTCAGTCAGGGCGTTCAGGGCTGCCAGCGCACAGCTGCGCACGCCGGGCGAGACGTCAACCCTTCCAAAGATGGCGGCGATATCCGCCGGATGCCGCAATGGCTGCCCTTCGGCATTCCAGCTTACGGCAACCATCTTCCCCGGCCCGCCGGGCCGTGTTTCGCCCCTGGCGTCAATGCGGCAATCCACGCCAGCGCGGGCCAGAGCAGCAGCCAGCGGGGCATAATCCACCCCAAGGTGCGCAAGGGCCGCAAGGGTCATATCCCCGCTGATGCCGCCAGAGCAATCAAGATATAAAAGCATATCGGCCCCTTCCAAATTTGTCTGCGCACGCAATCTGAGCACGCGCACTTGTGCAGCCTCGGCACATTGGTGTATAAAAGGATCGTGCGGGTCGCTGCGACCACGCCGTTATAACCTGAAACATATCCCCCCGGAGGGAAGCATGCCTGTACAGAATTGGATGACCACCGATGTTGTCAGCGTTGGCCCCGATACATCGCTGCTCAAAGTGGGCAAGCTCATGAAGGATCACCACATCCGCCGCATCCCGGTTGTTGATGAAAACGGTCAGGTCGTTGGCATTATCTCTGACCGCGACGTGCGCGACGCCTCCCCCTCCAAGGCCACCACGCTCGACATGTACGAAATGCACTATCTGCTGGCTGAGCTGAAGGCCAAAAACATTATGACGGCCAAGCCCATCACCGTCAAACCGACCGACACTGTCGAGCAGGCAGCCCTGATCATGCTGGACAACAAGGTTGGCGGCCTGCCGGTGGTGGACGACAGCGGCAAGCTTGTGGGCATCATTTCTGACCACGATGTTTTCAAAGCCCTGGTCGACATCACCGGCGCACGCATGGGCGGCTTGCAGTTTGCCATAGAATTGCCCGACCAGCCCGGCACGGCGCGCCCCCTGTTTGACCTCCTGCGCGCGCACAATGCCCGTTTGCTCTCGGTGCTGACCGTCTCCAACACCGATGGCAATCGCCAACTGTTCATCCGTGTGCGCGACCTTGAAAATTCCAAGGCCGAGCAGGAGCTTATGGACGGTGTCGGCAAGCTCGGCAAAGTGCTCTATTGCCAGCACTAAATCCCTACAATTTAATCATATTTATCCTATCGCATCTGAATTACTCAACAAAAGCCGCAACAAAAAAAGTGGGGCAAGAGCAAAAAAGATGCACAGGACTTGCCATCAAAAATTATTTGTGTCATAAGGACTCTCGTTGTGATTGCGGTATGCTTTCGCGCCCAACGGAGGAATTCGGCCGGAAATATCCGGTTGTGCAACGCCTGGGCGTCCGCCCCGGCGAGGTTGAGCAATAGCTGTCCAAGGAGGACACACGCATGGCTGAGATCACCTATAAAGGTAAAAGCTTTGAAGTTGACGAAGACGGTTTCCTTCTGCGTTTTGACGACTGGTGCCCCGAATGGATGGACTATGTGAAGGAATCCGAAGGCATCTCTGAGATCAACGCTGATCACCAGAAGATCCTTGACTTCCTGCAGGACTACTACAAGAAGAACGGCATCGCCCCCATGGTCCGTATTCTTTCCAAGAACACCGGCTACAAGCTGAAGGAAGTGTACGAACTCTTCCCCTCCGGCCCCGGCAAAGGCGCCTGCAAAATGGCCGGCCTGCCCAAGCCCACTGGCTGCGTGTAGTCCAGCCGCAACATTTTGGAAAAAAGCGGAAGGGAAACCTTCCGCTTTTTTTTGCCCATACCGCCCTGCGCGGGCATGCGCCGCCCATACCGTGCGGGGCACCCGCCGGGGCTTGCCTTTCTGGCAACATTTCATATCTTCTCATCAGCCCGCGCTCCGCTCCCCTCCCTTTACGCCGGGCCAAAAAAACGGTATCGCCCTGCCATGAAAATTCGTCTGTCCCTGAAAAAATGCGCCCTCTGGTTTATGGGCATCGTTATAGTCTGCGGCCTTTTGGGCGGCGGCGCGGTGACCATGCTTTTTTACTGGGCCTCGCGCGACCTGCCCGACCTGAACCGTATCGCCGAATACAAGCAGCCGCAGGCTACTGTCGTTCTGGCGCGTGACGGCTCAACCCTTGGCACCCTCTATCACGAAAAGCGCTTTGTCATTGGCCTCAAGGATATGTCGCGCTATCTGCCCATGTCTTTTCTGGCTGCGGAAGACGACGCCTTTTACAGGCACATGGGCATTGACCCCGTGGCCATCGCGCGCGCCGCCATCAACAACTTCCGCAAAGGACGCCAGGGCGAGGGCGGCAGCACCATAACCCAGCAGCTCATCAAGCAGTTGCTGCTCACATCCGAGCGCAGCTATACCCGCAAGATGAAAGAGGCCATTCTGGCCTATCAGCTTGAAAGAAACTTCACCAAGGATCAGATCCTTACCATATATCTGAACCAGATATATCTGGGTGAACACGCCTTTGGCGTGGAGTCGGCTGCCCGCACCTATTTTGGCAAGCACGCCTCTGACATCACCCTGGCCGAAAGCGCCGTCATCGCGGGCCTGCCCAAGGCCCCCAGTTCCTACAATCCCTTCCGCAGGCCGGAAGAAGCCAAGAACCGGCAGATGTACGTGCTTGGCCGGCTGCGCGACCTCAAATGGATCACCCAGGCCGAATATGATCAGGCCGTGGCCGAGCCGCTGGTCTACTGGAGCATGCCCGAGGGCATGGGTGGTGCGGCCCAGTGGTATCTTGAAGAAGCCCGCCGCCTGCTGGTGGAATTTTTTACGGAATCCAACCTCCGCGCTCTGGGGGTGGAAACCACCAAGTACGGCGCGGATTATGTGTATGAAGCGGGCCTGACCGTACAAACGGCCATGGATCCAGCACATCAGACCGCAGCTGGCGCGGCCCTGCGCCGTGGGCTGGAAGAACTGGACAAGCGCCAGGGCTGGCGCGGTCCAGTGGAGCAGCTTGACCCTGCAAAGCAAAAAGAATTTTTGGCGAAAAACCAGTTTTCTCCCCTTGATCTCGCTGGCGGCGACTGGGTGAAAGCCCTTGTGACCGCCGTGGACACCAAGGAAGTCAAGGTGGCGCTGGGCCAGGGCTATACGGGCATCGTGCCGGTTTCGGCCATGTCCTGGGCGCGCAAGCCCAACCCCAAGGTTGCGGCCGCCAACGCGCCAGCCATCAAAGACCCCCGTCAGGTAGTGGCGGTTGGCGATGTAATCTGGGTTTCCGCAGAAGAAATCACGGTTACGGAAACCAATGCCAAGGGCCGCAAAGAGCAGAAAACCATTCCTTTTGATTCCTCTACGGTCAAAAAGAATATCCCCATCCATCTGCGCTTGCAGCAGGACCCGCTGGTGCAGGGGGCCATTGCCTCCGTGGAACCGCAGAGCGGCGACGTTGTGGCCCTCATTGGCGGCTACCAGTTTGGCGACAGCCACTTTAACCGCGCAACGCAGGCCCGGCGTCAGCCAGGTTCCAGCTTCAAGCCCGTGGTCTATTCCACGGCCATGGACTTTGGCTTTACGCCTGCCTCCACGGTGCTGGACGCGCCCTTTGTGTATGTGAACCCCTACACCAATGAAGTGTGGCGGCCCTCGAACTACGAACACAACTACAAGGGAGAACTGCCCCTGCACACGGCTCTGGCCCTTTCCCGCAATACCTGCACAGTGCGCGTGGCGCAGCAGGTGGGCATAGCCAATGTGGTGCAGCGCGCCAAGGCTCTGGGGCTTGAACCGCATTTTCCGCAGGAGCTGGCCATCAGCCTCGGCGCAGTGGCCGTGTCGCCGCTTAACCTTACGCAGGCCTACGCAGCTTTTGCCAACCAGGGGTTGGGGGTGCGCCCGCGCATCATCACCTCCATCAGCGACCCGCAGGGCCGGGTGCTCTACAGGCAGGAAGTGGAGCACTGGCAGGCTGTCAGCCCCCAGAACGCCTACATTATGGACACTCTGCTCAAGGAAGTTGTCAATTCCGGCACTGGCGGGCGCGCCAAAATCGATGGGCGCATCATAGCGGGTAAAACCGGCACCACCAATGATGAACGCGATGCGTGGTTCATGGGCTTCTCGCCCTACCTCGTGACCGGCGTCTACGTGGGCTACGATCAGGTGCAGAGCCTTGGCCGCCTTGAACAGGGCGGGCGTACTGCCGCCCCCATCTTCCGTTACTACCGCAGTGAAGTGGAAGATCGCTACCCCAAGGACGACTTTGTAATGCCCGAGGGTATTGTGATGGCCGATGGTCTGGCTTTCAAGGCCGACCAGCCCATGCAGGGTGCATCTGCGACCTCCCCCACCACTGCTGATGGAACGGCAGTGGATACCTCGGAAGGCGGCGAAGACCTGATGCGCCAGATGTTCTAGAACGCAGAACTCAGAAGCCAGACGTTTAAAGCCAGCGTCACGCACGGAATTGCACCAGCCGAAAGGCTATGCAGCTTCCGTGCGTGACGCTGGCGCAGACAAGACCACACGGCAAAAGCCGAAATTCCTATCCTGCAAGCGCCCCGGCGTGGTGCAGCCTTCCCTGCGGGGCGGAGACCTCCATGAAACACCGTATCGACATGGCCGCCGGACACGAACCGGCGGATATACTCATCACAAACGCCAGGGTTGTTGATGTTTTTTCCGGTCTGGTGCGGCAGGATTCCGTAGCCATCGGCGATGGGGTCTTTCTAGGTTTCGGCCAGCGCGAAGCCCGCGAGGTGGTGGACGCCCAGGGGGCCTATCTGCTGCCCGGCTTCATTGACGCCCACATCCATCTGGAATCCAGCATGGTCACTCCGGCGCGCTTTGCCGAAATGGCCCTGCCCCACGGCACCACATCCGTGGTGGCCGACCCCCACGAACTGGCGAACGTATGCGGCACCGCGGCCTTGCGCTTCTTACTTGCCAGCGCCCAGACCCTGCCCCTGAGCATCTTTCTGGCCCTGCCCTCGTGCGTCCCGGCCACTCCCTTTGAAGACAGCGGCGCAGTGCTGCAAGCCAAAGACCTGGCTCCCTTCATGGACGACCCGCACGTGGCCTCGCTGGGCGAAATGATGAACTACCCCGGCGTACTCAGCGGCGACCCGGAAGTGCTTGAAAAGATTGCCCTGAGCCATTCGCGGCGCAAGCCCGTTGACGGGCACGCCCCGGCCCTGCTGGGCAGGGAACTTGACGCCTACCTGTGCACGGGCATTGCCAATACGCACGAGTGCACCACCGCTGAAGAATTTCACCAGAACCTCATGCGCGGCTGCCGCATCTTTTTGCGTGACGGCTCCGCAGCGCGCAACCTGCCCGCGCTGGCCCCGCTGGTCACGCCCGGCAACTGCCACCGCTGCGCCTTTTGCTGCGATGACCGCCACGCCTCCGAGCTGCTGACGGCGGGCCATATGGACGAAGTGCTGCGCAAGGCCGTAGCCCTGGGCATGGACCCCGTCACGGCGGTGCGCCTGTGCACCCTCAATGCAGCCGAGGCCGAGGGGCTGCAAGGCAAGGGGGCCATTGCCCCCGGCTATGACGCCGACTGCGTGCTGGTTGACGACCTGGCGTCCTTCAACGTGCGCATGACCTTTGCGGGCGGGCGACAGATTGCTGCGGAGGGCCGCATGCTCGCCCTGCTGGCGGATCCCCCCTTAAAAGACCTGACCAATACGGTGCGGCTTGCGCCCCTGCCGGATGATGTATTTGCGCTGCCCCTGCCATCGGGCCGTGCCCGGGTTATCCGCCTGCACCCCGGTTCTCTGGTGACGGATGCCGAAGAGCACGACGTCACCTGCACCAATGGACTTTTTGACGCCCGCCAGAACGAAGGCCTGTGCAAACTGGCCGTTGTGGAACGCCACAAGGCCACGGGCAAGGTGGGCGTGGGTATTCTGGCCGGATACGGCCTGCGCAACGCGGCTGTGGCAACCTCTGTAAGCCACGACTCGCACAATATTGTGGTCTGCGGCGATAACGATGCAGACATGCTGGCCGCCGTGCGCCGGGTTGCCGCCATGGGCGGCGGCATCGCAGTTGCGAGCGAAGGCCGGATCTTTGAGGAACTGCCCCTGCCCGTGGCCGGGCTGATGACCCACGAAGCCCCGGAAACCGTGGTACGCGCGCTGGATGCCATCCACGGTCTGCTGCACGGGCACGGAATTCCGGCCAATGTGGCTCCGCTCATGGCCCTGAGCTTCATGGCTCTGCCCGTGATTCCCTCGCTCAAGCTGACGGCGCGGGGTCTTTTTTCCGTTGCCGACTGGCGCTTTGTTTCGGTAGACGCGGCAGCGCGGCCCTGAAGCATTTTTTCTGACACCTGAGGGAAGCGCCCCTTGCGCGGCCCTGAAGCAGCTAATAAAGGAACCTCATGATTCCCTTCGGTACGCTTGTCGTCTATGTAACCCCCAAGGGCCGCCGCTATGTCAAACGCCTCGTTGAAGGCCAGGACTGGCATAGCAATGATGGCACCCTTGTTTCCACCGAGGTGGCGCAGGCTGACCTTGGCTCTGTGGTCTACACCAACCAGAATGTGCCCATCCAGGTGATGGAAGCCACCCTGTATGACCGCCTCAAGGGCCTCAAGCGTCAGACGCAGATCATCTACCCCAAGGATATCGCCTATATCTGCCTGCGCCTCGGCGCTGGCCCGGGGCGTACCATCATAGAGGCGGGCTGCGGTTCCGGCGGCCTGACCACGGGCCTTTCGTGGTTCTGCGGCCCCACCGGGCGCGTGGTGAGCCATGAGGCCCGCGAGGAATTCATGAAGCTGGCGCGCCGCAACCTTGAGTGGGCTGGCGTGGGCGAAAATGTGGAACTGCACAACCGCGATGTGGCCGAAGGCTTTGCCGTGACCGGTGCGGACGCGCTCTTCCTTGATGTGCGCACCCCGTGGGAATACCTCGACCATGCCCTGGCCGCAGTGCGCCCTGGTGCGAGCTTCGGCTTTTTGCTGCCCACAGTTGACCAGGTGAGCAAACTGCTGCTGGGCCTTGAGCGTGGCCCCTTTGCCGATGTGGAAGTGTGCGAGATTCTTATCCGCCGCTGGAAGCCCGTGGCTGACCGCCTGCGCCCCGAAGACCGCATGACGGCCCACACGGGTTTTCTGGTCTTTGCCCGCCAGCAGAATCGCAGCGCGGACTTTGATTCGCGCAAGCCCATGGGCACGCGTGAGCGCAAGCAGGAAGCCGCCCGTCAGGCCCGCCTTGGTCTGACTGACGAAGCCCCTGAAGCTCTTGAAGGTGATATGGAATGAATCCCTGGGTAGTGCTCATTGCAGCGGGCTTGTGCGAGATCGGCTGGCCCCTCGGATTCAAGGTGGCGCAAACAGCGCCCGCATGGCGTGTGGCGGCCATTTCCCTTTCCGTTGCCAGCATGGCCCTGAGCGGCTGGCTGCTCTTTCTGGCTCAAAAGCAGATCCCCATGGGCACGGCCTACGCCGTGTGGACGGGGATAGGCGCAGCGGGAACATTCATTCTTGGCGTTCTTGTGTTTGGCGATGCCCTCAACTGGGGCCGAGCGCTGGGCGTTGCCATGATTATTGGCGGCGTGGTTGTGCTGAAAGCAATGACGCCCTGATCCCGCAAGTAGTGCATATACGAAGGCCCGCCAACTGGCGGGCCTTCGCTTTTATTCTTCCCGGCATTGCCACGTGATGGAACGACCCCACAAAAGCAGGAGCAGCACGCACACGCTGCTAAGCGCCAGCGCCGGAGCAAAGCCGCCCAAGTATTCGCGCACCACGCCCAGCAACAGAATCAGCCCCACATTCACGCAGTTGGCAAGCATGGACATGAAGCCGATGCCTGTTGCCGTATGGCTGGCCCCAGCGGCCTCAATGGTCAGGGTAAAAACAGAGGCATAGGTGCCGCCGCAGCACACAGCCAAGGCAAAGGCGCAGGCCAGCAACATCCAGGTGCTGCCCGCCAGAGCCAGAAGCAGATAAAAAAGCCCGATGCCAAGCACAAAGCCCACAAGTAGTTTCTGCTTGGGCACGGCGCGGCCAAGCTCGCCGCCAGCAATCCGCGCCATTGTGCCTGCCAGCAGCACAAGGCTTGTCGGCAATGCCCAGGCTTCTGCGTTGCTGCTGCCTGCAACGGCCCCAGAACTGGCGCTGTCCGCCAGCATCACGGAAAGCCAGTTGCCCAGAGCCGTTATGGTGCCAAAAGAAAATCCGTGACAGCAGCCGATAAACCACAGCCGCCTGTTGCGCGCCACCTGCCCCAGCACGCGCAGCACATTGCCCGCAGAGGTCGGTTCTGTTCTGGTTTCCCGGCGCAGCGGCGCAAGGGGCGGGCACAGGAGCGAAGCCAGCAAGGCCACGGACAAAAGGCCACCCAGACTATAGGCTGCCGCCCAGCCGCTTTCACCAAAATATGGCAGCACGATAAAGGGAACCATTGTTCCCAGGCTGAATGCCGCGCCCTGCAAGCCTTGCGCCCGGCTCATAAAGGCCGGGGGGCACAGGGTTTTGACGGCGGAAACCATTGAAAGGAACAGCAAGCCCGTAGCCAGCCCGATGAGCATGCGCATGCACACGGCCAGAACCATGTTGTGCGGCAGAAGCAAGGGCACAAAGCCGCCAGCGGCGCACAAAAGAGCCGAGAGCGCCAGTGTGCGTAGTGTACCCAGCCTGTCCACCACAAGGCCCGCAGGAACCTGCACCAACGTATGCGCCCAAAAGGGCGCGCTGAGAAAGACACCAAGCCCTGCGTAATTGAGGCTGAAAAGACTCCTGAACTGCTCCGCCACGGCAGATACGTTCAGAAACATAAAGCCCATGCCCAGGCAGCCCAGAGCAGGAAGCCAGTAATAAACAGGAACCATGCAGCGTCCTTGCCGCGAAACAGGCGCAGGCGGGCTTGCCCCCGTCAAACAGCCATTTCAGGCGGTAACAGTTCTAAAACAATAAGGTTGCGCCCCAATGGAGCGCAACCGTGTGGGTGTATACCTCTGAAGGCTGATCCGCAATGCCTGAAACAGGGGCCTTGCCTAGCGTGTGATCTTGAAAAAACGCAGGCGCAAAGCGTTGGTAACGACAGAAACGGAAGAAAGCGCCATGGCAGTGCCCGCCAGCATGGGCGAAAGCATGGGGCCGCCAAAAGCGTGCAGCAGCCCTGCCGCCACAGGCAGACCGAGCACGTTGTAGCCGAATGCCCAAAAGAGGTTCTGGCGGATGTTGCGCATGGTCGCGCGCGAGAGTGCCAGAGCCGTGAGCACGGCTTCCATGCCGTCCCGCATGAGCACAATGTCGCCCGCTTCGGCGCTCACGTCCACACCCGTGCCCACTGCCATGCCCACATTGGCGGCAGCCAGAGCCGGGGCATCATTGATGCCGTCGCCCACCATGCCCACCACATGCCCTTCATCCTGCATCCGGCGCACATAGGCGGCCTTGTCTGCGGGCAGCAGCCCTGCGGCGATCTCTTCCACGCCGGCCAGCGCCGCCACGGCTTTTGCGGTGCGTTCGTTGTCGCCCGTCAGCATGACCACGCGCACGCCCATGCCGCGCAGGGCCGCCACCACTGAAGCGGACTCGGGCCGGAGGGCGTCCGCAAGGGCCAGAATGCCCACGAGGCTGGTTCCGCCATTGTTTTCAAGGGCCAGCAGCAGGGGCGTCTGCCCCGCCTCGGCCAGCAGGGCCAGCTTTTGCTGCGCTTCTTCCGATACGGAAAGCCCGCGCTCAGTCATGAATGTTCTGTTGCCCACGGCAAGTCCGTAATCCACGCCATCAAGCTTCACACGGCCAGAAATACCCATGCCGGGCGCAACCTGCACATCATCCACGGGTAGGGATGCGAGGTTGCGCTCCCTTGCAGCGCCCACAAGGGCCAGGGCCAGCGGATGCTCGGAGCGCGCCTCCAGCGAGGCAGCCATGCCAAGCAGCGCATTTTCGTCCATGCCCGCAGGGGCATCCAGCAGGGTCACGCCTGTCAGCACGGGTTTGCCCGTGGTGAGGGTGCCTGTTTTGTCCACGGCCAGCACACTGATATGCCCGGCCTGTTCCAGTGCAGCGCCGTTCTTGATCAACACGCCAAGCTGCGCGCCCCGCCCCGTGCCCACCATGATGGACATGGGCGTGGCAAGGCCCATGGCGCATGGGCAGGCCATGACCAGCACAGCCACAAAAATCGTCAGCGGCGTTGTGATGGGTTCAGAGCTGAGCACAAGCCATGCAAGGGCCGCCACAAGGGCAATAAACATAACGGCGGGCACAAAATAAAAACTTACCCTGTCGGCCAGACGGGCGATGGGGGCCTTGCTGCCCTGAGCCTCGCGCACCAGCCGTATGATGCGGGCAAGGCGGGTGTTGCCGCCCACGGCGTCGGCCACAAAGGTCAGCGAGCCTTCACCGTTTACGCTGCCCGCAGCCAGTTTGTCCCCCGGCCCGATGGGTACCGGGATGGATTCACCCGTGAGCAGCGACAGATCAACAGCGCTTTTGCCGGTCAGTACGGTGCCGTCAACGGGCACACGCCCGCCAGGACGCAGCAACAAATGATCGCCCACGCGCACCTGAGCCAGAGGTGTTTCTTCCGGCGTGGCGGCGGCATCGTCAGGATTGAGCCGCAGGGCTGTTTCCGGCGTCAGGCTCATGAGCGCGCCCATTGCATCACCCGCGCGACGCTTGGCAACTGCCTCCAGATACTGCCCGAATTCGATCATGGTCAGCAGTACAGCGCAGGATTCATAATACAGGTTCATGGCGCGGGTCATGGGTTCGCTGCCAGCAAGCCCCAGCAGGGTGTTGCCAAGGCTGAACAAAAAGGCAGCGCCCGTGCCTACGGCCACAAGGCTGTCCATGGCGGGAGCCTTGCGCAGGAGGGCCTTGATGCCATCCACATAAAAATGGCGGCCCAGCCACACTACGGGCAAGGTGAGCACAAGCTGCGCCAACATGAAGGCGCGTGGCGAAAGATGAGGATCAAGCGCCTGCGGCAATGGCAGGCCGAGCATGTGCCCCATGGATATAACCAGTAGGGGAACCGCAAATGCGACCATGGGGAGCAGACGGCGCAAACGGGCCTGAATGTCTGCCGCAGCCCTGGCCTTGCCTTCTTCAAACTGACGGGCGGCGTCATCGTCCGCAACGGGAGACGCGCTGAACCCAAGGGCGGCCACACGCTCCATTATCCTTTGCTGCAAATCGATGTCCTGCCCATCGCCAGGCCACACTTCGGCGCTGGCGGCAGCAAGGTTCACGCTGATTTTTTCCACCCCTTCCATGCGCCCCACCACCCGCTCAATGCGCGAGGAGCAGGCGGCGCAGTGCATGCCGCTGATGTCAAAACGCAAAGGGCAGGCTTTATCCGTAGTTGTACTCATGGGTTCTCCACTTGTCATTCCGTATGGCGGCGAGTAAGCTGTAGATGAAAATGAAAACTCATTCCTGTATGGAGGATATGATGAAAACCCTGAAAGTCAATGGCATGCGTTGCGGCCACTGCAAGGCCGCTGTGGAAGAAGCTGCGGCAAAGATATCTGGCGTTGCCAATCCCCAGGTCAGCCTTGAGGATAAAGAGCTGCGCTTTGAAGAAAGCGGGCCCGTAGATATGCAGGCCCTGAAAACTGCCATCATCAACATTGGTTTTGACCCGGAATAAGCTCCCGAATCTGTGACAAGGGTCACAGATCTACACCATTCGCGGCGCGCTGCCAGGTTGCTGGTTTTCAAACCATGCACGGCAGCGCGTCGTTGTTTCACGCTGGCACCTGTGCGTTTTTTGCAGACGCCGCGCAGGCAAGGGCGCGCAAAATTCCTCATGCCTCCGCGCCGCCAGTTGCCTCAGCATTGCGCGTTCAGACCCCGTTCATCTTGCCGTTTTCTGCCGAATAGCGTAGTTCTTGGCAGTCAAATACGGTCACTGATCCACTGCACCTTCAGCGCGAAACACCACAGGCATGCAAACACAAACCACACGCATCATCAGCATATTGTGCGCGGGCAAGGGCATTTTTCAAGCCCTTCTGTTCTTTTTCCTGTGCTGTTTTTTGGTGGCTGCACCCTCTGTGGCTGCACCCGGCAACTTTACGCTGGACTTTACAACTATCCGACTGGGCGACGACGCCCCGGAACTGACGCAGGCCATCCCCGCCGTTGTACGCCCTGACGACAGTGTTGCTGCAAACGCTGATACTGATGCCGCCGTGCAGCAGGCGACTCCTGCTTCGCCGGTGGTGCTGGTGGTTGGCGGCATTCAGGGGGACGAACCGGGTGGATTTTCTGCCGCGACACTGCTGACCACGCACTACACCATTCGCAAGGGCGTGCTGTGGGTTGTGCCGAATCTCAACTTTCCCAGCATTATCAAAAGATCGCGCGGGCTGCACGGCGACATGAACCGCAAATTCGCCAAGCTCGACAACCGCGACCCCGAATTCGGCACCGTGCGCCGTATTCAGGAACTCATAAGCCACCCCCGCGTGGCTCTGGTGCTCAACCTGCACGATGGCAGCGGGTATTACCGCCCCACCTTTGAGGACAAACTGCGCAACCCCAACCGCTGGGGGCAGTCAGTCATCATTGATCAGGAAGCGCTTGACGGCGTGTTCATGGGTTCACTGGGGAATGAAGCCCGGCAGGCCGCAGAATCGGCCAACAGCAAGCTGCTCTCGCCGCAACATGCCCTGCACGTGCATAATACCAGAACTGCCGAGGGCGATCACGAGATGGACAAAAGCCTTTCCTACTACGCCGTACGGCAAGGAAAGGCGGCCTTTGGGCTGGAAGCCAGCAAGGAATTTCCTGTTGAAGTGCGGGCATACTATCATCTGCTGATGGTGGAATCGTTTCTTGCGCAGGCCGGGGTGGAATTTACACGCAGCTTTGCGCTTACCCCCGAGGGAGTGCGCGAAGCCCTGCTGGACAAACTTGACGTCACCTTTGCCGACAACAAGGTTTTTCTGCCGCTGGAAGACGTGCGTCCGGCCATCAATCTGCTGCCGCTCTCCAAGGATGCTCCAGCACAGGCGGTCACATCCAAGCCCATCATGGCAGTGCTGCCCTGCGCCAAGGGCGAGGAAGGCCAGTACTGCGTGCACTATGGAAACCGCATGATCACGCTTATCCGCCCCGACTGGCGCGAAATGGATCATAGCATCACGGGCATGCGGGTATTGGCTGACGGGCACGAAACCGAGGCACCCTTCGGGCAGGTGCTGGAGGTGACTAAAAGCCTGCTCGTGCAGCCCGCGGAAGGCTACCGCGTCAACGCCATCGGTTATGACAGCGGCCGCAAGGACGAAAGCGGAGAGACCATGACCCTCAAGGATTTTCAGTCCCGCTTTTCCGTTGACCGCCAGGGCAGGCTATATCGCGTTGAAGTATACAAAGACCAGCGCTTCAGCGGCATGTTTCTGGTGCGTTTTGGTTCAGGCAGCAACCGCCTGACAAGCAAGGAAACTCCATCCATTCCCACGGACAGACTGCCCGACAAACCGGGGCAGGAATCAAATCTGGGGTTCTGAGCCGACCATGTCCAATCCTGAAATCTGCGTTGCTGGCGGCGGAAGCTGGGGCACGGCCCTGGCCCACCTGCTGGCAACAAACGGCTACAAGACCAGCCTCTGGCTGCGCGATGCCGCAGTGGCCGAGGCTGTGTGCAAACAACACGAAAACCCGCGCTATCTGCCAGGCTTTGCCCTGCATCCCAGCCTTGCAGCAACCACTGACCCTGCCGTCTTGGGCCGGGAGATCGTTGTGCTGGCCGTACCCTGTCAGCAGTTGCGGGGCTGGCTTGCCGCCAACGTCGCCTTCTTCCGCAAAAATGTGGTGTTGGTAAACGCCGCCAAGGGTATTGAAACTGCAAACCTCGCCACGTGCGCTGAGGTGACGGAGCAGAGCCTGGGGCATCTTGCACCACGCTACGCGGCGCTTTCCGGGCCGTCATTTGCGGCGGACGTTCTGCGCGGTCTGCCCACGGCCGTGGTTCTGGCCACGGCGGACGAGGCTCTGGGGCACCTGCTGCGACAGATATTTTCCGGCAGCTCCTTTCGCTGCTACTCCAGCACCGACGTGATGGGCGTTGAAATGGGCGGCGCGGTCAAAAATATCATGGCCATAGCTGCTGGCGTCTGTGACGGCCTCGGCCTAGGGCACAACAGCCGCGCGGCGCTCATTACCCGTGGTCTTGCAGAAATGAGCCGCCTGGGGCTTGCCCGAGGGGCACAGCCGCACACTTTCATGGGGCTTTCGGGCCTTGGCGACCTCACCCTCACATGCACGGGCGACCTTTCGCGTAATCGCCAGGTAGGCCTGCGGCTGGGGCGCGGTGAAAAGCTTGAACATATCACGACCAGCCTTGGCATGGTGGCTGAAGGTGTTAAAACCACCGCCGCCATTCACGAGCTTGCCCGCAGGCTTGAAGTTGACGCACCGCTTACAGACGCCGTGTACAGCATTCTGTATGAAGACAGCGACCCCCAAGAAGTGCTGCACAATCTTATGTCGCGCCGCCTGCGTGACGAATAACGCAGCACACTCCACCCCAACCTTGCACCATTCCTTATAACATGCATTTTGCAGTGCAAAATGCTGTTTTCCGTTTCTCTGATGCAGCAAGTTCTGGAGCTTTTCGGCAGCCGCAAGCCCGGCCAGAAGAGTGCTGCTTTCCCCCGCTCTACCCCCTTTTTTTCCTCTTCAGAAAATTTTTTTCTTTTTTTTCACGGGTTCAAATTTTATTTCACATTTCTTGTGCTGCGCACACACTGGTAAAATAAATCACAAAAAAGGTGACTGCGCGCAATGGAATTGTTATCAATTTCGGCGCAATTTTAACACGATTTTTTAATTTGTATTACTTCATTTTTTGCGCGATCACCACCTTTCAGCGATAGTTCAAAAAATCACATTTTAACGTGGCGTTGTCATTGAATTTCACAACGTTGCACAATGTATTAGCGCTTTTTTGCACAATTTGTTTGTGTAACCAGTTAAATCAAGACTAACATACCGATTTCACAGCCTCTCAAAATCGCGCAAATAGCAAACCGTTTACTGCACCCACCCTCACATTACCCATTTTGATACCATTTTTTGCAATCTACCTGTTCTTCTTGGAAGAGTTGTTGCTTGCAACGGTTTGCAAAGTGGGCTAAGCCAAAAAAACTTTTTAAGATCATTTTTTCACGACATGGTATTGTGGTGATACCACGATGCCATTTAGGAAGTGCGGCCCGGACTTGACCGGGTTGATCCGCCGGGTACATCCGAGAGACCCGCAAACCACGGGGCAAACTATGACGGAATCACTGTTTTCGGCAGGCGGCTTTCTTGTGCCGCTTCTCGTGGGCATGGCCCTTATGCTGTATGGCGCGGCGCAGTCCGTGCGGCAGCGCAACAATCCCCGCAGCCTGATCCTATGGGGCTCGCTGCATGATGCAGGCATTTTCTGCCTGGGTCTTGGAGCAAGCGGCGGCATCAACAGCACAGGCTTGTGGCTTTTTGTGCTGTTCCAGGCAGCCGCGCGGCTGCTGGCCTGGGCCGCCCTTTCACGGCTGACCCCCCCGGCGCTCAGCGCACCGGTGCAGCTGCAGGATTTGCGCGCCGCTGGCAAACGTCAACCCTGGACAGCAGCCTGCTTCGGCCTTGGCATGCTGGCAGCGGTGGGCGGCTCGCCCTTCCTGGTGCCTGAAGCCCGCATGTTCATCAGTTCTGGCATTCTGGGCAGCATGCCCGGCGCCATGGCGGCGCTCTTGTGCATGGCCCTCGCCACCACAGTTCTTATCTGGCTGCATGTGGAAGCGGTACGCATTGCCGTGCTGGACACCACAGGCGAAGAAACCTCGGCTTCATGGGCAGCGCCTTCCGGCAATGTTTTTGTGATGCTGGGCCTCGCGGTAGTTGTGGCGCTGTTGGGCCTGTTCAGAGGCCCCATTACCGAACTGTTCGCTTCTTCCTACAATGTGGCTGTGCCGCATTCGGCAACGCACCCGGCATACTGGTGTTATTACGCCGGTGCGTTCCTGACAGGCATCGCATTCCTGGTAAAGTTCGACCGCGCGCCTCTGGTGGGCGTGGCCTTCTCGGCGCTGGCGCTGGCGACCACCATCGCCACCCCGGCGGGCCCCACGGCCAAACTTTTCCTGGTTATGATCGCCGTTGTGGGTCTGGTCGTCAGTATATACTCGCTGAGCTACATCCACGAACGTCAGGGCCGCTACTGGTTCTTTCTGCTGCTGACATTCGCATCGCTGGCGGGCATCGTCTCCGCTGCCGACTCGGCGACCATGTACGGCTACTGGGAACTCATGACCTTCGCCTCCTACTTTTTGGTGGTGCATGAGAACAACCGCAGCGCCTACGATGCCGGCCTCAAATACTACGTAATGTGCGCGGGCGGCGCGCTGTTCATGCTGCCCGGCCTCCTGCTGCTGGGCGATCCTTCTCTTTCGTTCGGGCTGATGCAGGGCGCGTTTGTGCTCTGTCTGGCAGGCTTTGGCGTGAAGATGGGTCTTGTACCCCTGCATTCCTGGCTGCCTGACGCCCACCCAGCCGCGCCTTCCTCGGTGTCTGGTCCCCTTTCGGGTATCATCACCAAGATGGGCGTGTTCGGCATAGTGGCTGTGCTGCTCATGCGGCCCATGATCATGGGCATGCCCGGCATGTTCGGCCTTTCCTGGTTGGGCACCGGCCTTGTGGCCATGGGCGCGGCAACCCTGATCTTTGGCGAGATCATGGCTCTGCGCCAGGACGACATCAAACGCATGCTGGCCTATTCGACCCTTGGGCAGATTGGTGAAATCGCCCTGGTGCTCGGCGTGGGCACGTGGCTTTCGACCACCGGCGCGTTGTGGCACATGCTCAACCATGCCATCATGAAAGATCTGCTCTTCCTTGGAGCTGGCGCTCTCATCATGCGTGCGGGCAGCCGCAAGCTTGCAGACCTGCGCGGCCTTGGCCGCCAGATGCCCGTGACCGTTGCCTGCATGGGCATCGGCCTTGTGAGCATCATGGGCCTGCCGCCTTTTGGCGCTTTCTACAGCAAGTTTCTGATGATTCAGGCGGCCACCGCCGCCGGGCACATCTGGCTGGCGGCCCTGATTCTGGGCGGCTCGCTGGTGGGCCTGATCTACTACACGCGCATTCTGAAAACCCTTGTGTTCGAAGAACGCCCCGCCGACCTGCCCACCGTGACCGAAGCGCCGCGCAGCATGCAGATCGGCCTGATCATTCTGGCGGGCATTTGCGTTATCATGGGCCTTGCCCCGCAGCTCGCCATGAACCTTGTGGTGCCGGTGGCCTCCATGTGCTTCACGCCCAACCTCAACGACCCCGATGTGCTCCTGGCCATGAATGTGTCCTGGCCCATCTTCGTGGTTGTTCCCGTGTTTGGGGCCGTGCTGCCCGCCCTGTTCTACCGTGACCGCAAAAAGGCCGGATGGGCCAGCGTGGGCGTGATGCTGTTCACCGCGCTGCTGGTCATCCTGTTTGGCCGCGATCTGGATACGCTCTCCTTCTGCTTTGCCCTGCTGGTTCCTGTGCTTGGCGCGGTCAACATGGCCTACGCACTTGGCTACATGGAACACAGCCACCGCCAGTGGCGCTTCTACTGCGCATTTACCGCCATGTGCGGCGGTCTGGTGGGCATGGCAGCCAGCCAGTACATGCTGAGCTTTTTCCTGTTCTGGGAAATAATGAGCTCGTGGACGCTGTATCTGGCCATTGCCCATGAGGGCGACAAGGACTCGCTCCGCGAGGCCTTCAAGTACTTTATCTTCAACGTGTTTGGCGCGGGCTTCATCTTCCTGGGCCTGTGCGTTGTGGGGCCGTTCACGCCTTTCAACGCCACCCTGCTCACGGGTGCCGCACCCTACATTCCCCACGGCGCGGCATGGCTCGGCATGGCCCTGCTGGCCGCCGGCTTCCTGATGAAGGCGGCCCAGCTGCCCTTCCGCATTGACTGGCAGATGCACCCGGCCTTGGCTCCCACGCCTGTTTCCGGCTACATCTCGTCCGTGCTGCTTAAGAGCGCCATTCTTGGCCTCATCAAGCTGTTCATGCTTATGGGCGGCGGCTTTATGCTGGCTGGCGTGCTGGGCGGCATGGAGCAGAGCATCATCAGCACTGTTTCCATGTGGATCGGCGGCATCACCATCATCATGGCTGCCGTGCAGGCCCTGCGCACCAACGTCATCAAGCTTGTGTTCATCTATTCCACTGTGAGCCAGCTTGGCTACATGGTGCTGGCGGTTGCCGCTGGCGGCGCGCTGGGTTACGCGGGCGGCATGCTGCACGTGATCAACCACGTGTTCTTCAAGGATCTGCTGTTCCTTGTGTGCGGCGCAGTCATGTTTGCCACCCACAGGGAAACGCTGGAAGACCTCGGCGGCATTGGCCGCCACATGCCCTTTACCCTTGCCATGTTCGCCATTGCCGGGCTTTCGGTTGTGGGCGTGCCGCCTACCAGCGGGTTCTCGTCCAAATGGCTTATCTACCATGCCCTCATGGAAGCGGGCCAGCCCTTCCTGGCGCTGCTCTCCCTTATCGGCAGCGTGCTGACCATGGCCTACATCGCCAAGTTCCTGCATGCGGCCTTCCTGGGCCAGCCCTCGCCCAACCTGCACGAAGTGCATGAGGCCCCGCTGATCATGCGCGTGCCCATGGGCATTCTGGCTGCCGGTTGCGTGCTCACGGGCGTGTTCCCCGGTCTGGCCCTTGGCCCCATCAACAACGTATTGGCTGAATACGGCTTTATGCCGCTCAATGTGGGCCTGTCCGGCGTGCTTTCCGGCCCCGGCGCATGGAACGCCACAGGCATGTTCGTCATGATGGCCCTTGCATTTGCTGGCGGACGCTGGTTCGTGCTGCGCTTTACCCGCCTGCGCGAAATCGACGTCCACACCTGCGGTCTGCCGGTCGAAACGTCCACCAGCCGCATGAAGCCCTCCAGCATTTTCGGGGAAATCCTCGGCCTTATGGGCGGCAATAAGCCCGCCAAGGAGAACCGCTGATGAGCGACACCCTGCTTGCCATACTGCACATGTGCATCTTCCCCGGCGGGGCCTTTGCCCTGCTGGTGGCGATGTTCTTCAAAGGACTTGACCGCCGGGTCGAGGCGCGGCTGCAGCGCCGCGTCGGCCCCCCGCTGATCCAGCCCTGGCTTGACATTGCCAAGCTGCTGACCAAGGAAACCCTTATCCCCAAAACCGCCTGCCGCTCGGCCTTTTTGATGGCCCCGGTGTTCGGTTTCACGGGTATGGCCGTGTGCGCGGCCTTCATACCGATTCCCGGCGTGTTCAACGGCCTGTTCAACATGGGCGACCTGCTGGTGATCTTCTACCTGCTGCCCATCCCGGCCATGGCCATCATGCTGGGCGGCTCGGCCTCCAGTTCGCCTTACGGCGCTGTGGGCTTCTCGCGCGAAATGATGCTGATGCTGGCCTACGAAACGCCGCTGCTCATGATTCTGCTCTCGGTCGCCATGCTTACGGGCAAGGTGCTGAGCGGCGGAGCCTGGGGCGCGGAATTCTCGCTGCTCAAGATTGTCGCCATGCAACAGCAGGTGGGCTCCTTCGGGTTCAACCCGACCATGATCCCCGCCTTGCTGGCCTATCTGATCTTCCTGCCCGGCACCATGGGCGTTGTGCCCTTTGATATCCCCGAGGCGGAAACTGAACTGATTGAAGGCCCACTGCTGGAATACGGCGGCCCCCTGCTGGCCCTGTTCCAGATCACGTCCGCGCTCAAGACCTTTGTAGTTTTGGGCCTGGGGGTTGCGCTTTTCTTCCCCGGCACCATATCTGACATATGGCTGGTGAATCTGGTCTGGTTCCTGCTCAAGTGCCTTGGCCTCATGCTGGTTTCGCTCACGCTGGTCAAGTCGGCCACAGGGCGCTTCCGCATTGACCAGGCCTTCCGTTTCTACATAACTGTGCCCACGGCGCTTGCGCTGTGCAGCCTTATACTGGTCTGGGTGATGTAAGGAGGCCGACGTGTCGCTGGATAACATGCTTAAAAAACTCTCCGTGCGGTCGCCGTGGCTTTTCCGCATCAACGCAGGCTCGTGCAACGGTTGCGACGTGGAACTGGCTACCACTGCCTGTATTCCGCGCTATGACGTGGAACGCCTGGGTTGCCGCTATTGCGGCAGCCCCCGCCATGCCGACATTGTGCTTGTAACAGGCCCTCTGACCACCAGGGTGCGTGACCGCGTGCTTAAAGTGTGGAACGAAATTCCCGAACCCAAGGTCACTGTGGCGGTGGGCATCTGCCCCATCTCGGGTGGCGTGTTCCGCGAAGGCTATTCCATTGAAGGCCCGCTTGACCGCTACATCCCGGTAGACGTCAACGTGCCCGGTTGCCCGCCTCGCCCGCAGGCCATTCTTGAGGCTGTGGTGCTGGCGCGTTCCATCTGGCTGAAAAAACTGGGCGTGGAGGAGTGATATGGCGGGCTTTCTGAAAGTTCTGTTCCGCAATTTGCTGGAAGGTCCAAGTACCGACCCCTTCCCCTTGGGCGAAACCTTCACCCCCGAAAGGCTGCGCGGCAAGGCTGTTGTGGATCCCGACCTGTGCATGGGCTGCGGCATCTGCCGTCACTCGTGCGCGGCAGGGGCCATCAACATCTCGCCGCTGCCCGACCGCAAGGGTTTTACCATCACCATATGGCAAAACTCCTGCTGCCTGTGCGCCTCGTGCCGCCATTACTGCCCCACCGGGGCCATGAGCATCACGACCGACTGGCACACCGCGCATCCTGAATCGGAAAAATTCAACCGCATCGAACAGCAGACCGTTCGCTACGAGCCCTGCGCCGGTTGCGGCGAGCTTATGCGGCCCCTGCCCAAAAAGCTGGCCGAAAAGCTCTATGCCTATAATGATGAAATCGACAGGGATCTGACGCGCAGGCTCTGCCCCAAATGCCGCCAGCTTGAGGACGCCAAGCGCAATGCATGCGTACTGCCCGCCGCCAGCGGCGAGGCAGCGACGACCAGCGTCACTTCTGCCGCTCCCACCAAGGATTAGCGGTTCATACCCGCGGAGAACATATGCAAGAGACAATTAACGGCAACGCCAAAGTCATCGAGGGGCTTTCAGCCCTGTGTACCGAAGACGACGCCGTACACCACAGCACGGACAGCTTCGGCAACGCTTTTCACTGGTTCAGGCTGGGTACGCCCCGCATGTTGCAGGATGCCGCCGCCATCATGAGCGAAGCCAAGGCGCGCCTGTGCATGACCACCGCTTACAACCGCCGCCAGCTCAGCGAACCCATGCAGGAAGTTTGCTACCACTTTGAGCTGGACGGCGTGGTTTACAACATGACCGTGACCCTTAACGGCGAGTGGCCCACCGTGCCCTCCATCACCCCCCTGTTCGCCAATGCCGACTGGCACGAACGGGAAATGATGGAACTCTACGGCATTCAGGTTACAGGCCACCCCAATCCCACGCGCCTGTTTCTGGATGAAGAGCTTGACGCAGGTATTCTCAACGAGGCCGTGCCCCTGTCCATCATGATGAACGGGGCCTGCACCACCGACCTCTGGGAACGCATTCTCAATGACAAGGAGCGCAACCATGAGTAACACCTTCACCATGCCTCTGGGCCCCGTACACGTGGCCCTTGAGGAACCGGTATATTTCCACCTCACGGTGGAGGGTGAAACGGTTCGCCACGTGGAGCTGACCTCCGGTCACGTGCACCGCGGCATGGAAGCCATGGCTACCCAGCGCAACCTCGTCAAGAACGTCACCCTTACCGAACGCGTGTGCTCGCTCTGTTCCAACAGCCACTCCTTCACTTACAGCATGGTGGTGGAAAACGTGCTCGGCATCACCATTCCCGAGCGCGCCTGCTACCTGCGCGTGGTGGCCGAAGAAATCAAGCGCATTGCCTCGCACCTGTTCAACACGGCCATTCAGGCGCATATCATCGGCTTCAAGTCGCTGTTCATGCACGTGATGGAAGTGCGTGAAATGATGCAGGACCTCAAGGAAACCGTTTACGGCAACCGCATGAACCTGGCGGCCAACTGCATCGGCGGCGTTAAGTACAACGTCACGCCCGAGCTTTTGGACTACATGCTCAAGACCCTTGCCAAGGTTGAACCGCAGGTGGATGAAATCCGCGAGATCTACGCCACCAACGGCATGGTTCTTGGCCGCACCAAGGGCCTTGGCCTGCTGCCCAAGGAAGACGCCGTGCATCTTGGCGTGGTTGGCCCTGTGGCCCGCGGTTCCGGCGTTGCCATCGACGTGCGCAAGGATTCGCCCTACGCCGCCTACGGCAAGCTGAACTTCAACCCGGTTCTTGAGCACGGCTGCTGCGTGAACTCACGCACCATGGTGCGGCTGCACGAGATATTTGAATCGTTCAGCCTCATCCGCCAGTGCATCGAAAGGATGCCCGAAGGCGAGGTCACGGCGCCCATGCGTCAGATCCGCACGGCAGAGGCCTGCGCTCGCACCGAGGCCCCGCGCGGCGAAGTGTTCTACTACATCCGCACCAACGGCACGGATATGCCCTCGCGCCTCAAATGGCGTGTGCCTTCCTACATGAACTGGAAGGCCCTGGGCGTCATGATGCGTGACTGCAAGGTGGCCGATGTGGCGCTGATAACCAACAGCATCGACCCCTGCGTTTCCTGCACCGAACGCTAGGCGTAAAAGGTTTGGAGAGTTTGATCCATGCATGAGGCAACGCTGGTTCAGGGACTGCTGAACATGGCCATCAAGGCCGTGGAAGACCACAATAGGGCGCATCCGGAATCTCCGGTCAGCCGCATTGCGGAATTTCAGTGCGAACTGGGCCTGCTTGCCTGCGTGGAAGCGCAAACGCTCACCGCCTGCTTTGAACTGCTGGCGGAAGGAACCCTTGCAGAGGGCGCAAAGCTTACGCTTGCATGCGCGCCCCTGGCCTGTACCTGCAATCAGTGCGGACATGAATTCAGCCTGACGCAACGGCATTTCGTCTGCCCAAGTTGCGGCGGCGAAAACATCCACTTCAACGGGGGTCATGGGATGACGCTTATGGCCCTGCACGTTGCATCCGAGGAAACGGACCATGACTGAACATATCCAGGTCGTACCCGACAAATGCCGCGCCTGCCGCCGCTGTGAAGTGGCCTGCATTGCCGCCCACCACGGCATGAGCTTTAAAGAGGCCATGAAACACCGCGACGAGCTGGTTTCGCGCGTACAGGTGGTCAAGGCCGAAGGCTTCAAGACCACCGTGCGTTGCCACCAGTGCGACCACGCGCCCTGCGCCAACGTGTGCCCCACCGGCGCATTGCAGCAGGATGCCGACGGCCGCATCATCATGCGCGTACAATACTGTGTTGCCTGTAAGATGTGCATCGCCGCATGCCCTTACGGCACCATCACCCTTGACACCATCGGCATGCCCTCCGTGGATGGCGACGATGGTGAAACCCTGGCCCAGCGCGCCCGCCGCGAAGTGGCCGTGCGCTGCGACATGTGCCGCGCATGGCGCATGGAAAATGGCAAGCGCATCACCGCCTGCATGGAAGCCTGCCCGGCCCACGCCCTTTCGCTGGTGCTGGCCGACGGTTCTGTGGTGGAAGCCCCTGCGCCGGAAAAGAAGCCCACCGTTGAAGGCGCGCCGGAAAAACCTGCCGCTCCCGTGGCAGAGCCCGGCCCCCGCGCATCTGTGACCGCTGCTGGCCGCGCGCCTGAAGAAGCCAAGGCTGAAGCCCCTGCCGCCCCTGTGGCGGAAGCGGCGGCTCCGACCCCAGTTGCGGAGGCTCCCGTAGCGCCCAAAGCCGAGGAACCCAAGGTCGAAGCGCCTGTGGAAACTCCAGTGGAAGCCCCTGCTGAAGCCAAAGCCGCTCCGGTAGTGGAAGAAGCGCCCGCGCCTGAAGTCAAGATGGAGCCTGCGGCGGAAGCCCCGGCAACCGAACCTGCGGCGGCAACACCAGTTGAAACCAAGCCCGAAGCTGCTCCGGCAGCGCTCAAGGCTGCGGCCTCCAAGCCTGCCAAGAGCGGCAAAAAGGCCACCAAGAAGGGCGGCAAGAAGTAAACCTCCTGCCAATCTGCACATTCAGGCCTCGGCGCGGCAGTCGGATTATCCCGGCTTCTGCGCCGAGGCTTTGCGCTTTCTGCAAAGGCCGCACGCTTCCCGCATGCAGCCTCTATAATCATTAGCGCTTGAAATGCTCGCTTACACCAGCCAAAAACCTGCCTGCTCGCATTTCGTGGCAAGGATTTTCGGGAACATCCTTGCAGAACAGTTAATTCATTTCATTTGCACTCTGTTCTAAAATCACCTTAAAATACAGCAGGTTGCTTTGATTTAGCCTGAAATACGGCTTTGAATTGCAAGTTTTTGTGATCCCCATCACAGAACATCCTGGGCATTTCTGGTGTATTGCCAGTGTGGCTGACAGCAGGCCTTGCTGTCAGCCATGGCACTGAGGCGTTCCGTACAGACGTAAGCGAAACTGCAATACCAGACCGCCCGCACGCATGGTGAGGTCTGAGGGGAGACAAGATGGAAAACAGCGACCTGCAAACCATCCATGCTGCCTTGCAAACTGGCCCCTTTGCGGCCATGTCGGATACTGAACGCCAAAAGTTGGCGTTGCACGCCCGTGTGCAGCCATTCAGCCAGGGTGCGACGCTTTTTCGCGAAGGCGAAGCCACTACCGATGCCATGCTGCTGCTCTCGGGCATGGTCAAACTGTGCCGCCACTCGGCTCAGGGCAAGGAATGTGTGCTGCACCTTGTGCGTTGCGGCAGGATGCTGGACGCAGGGGTGCTTTTTTATGAAGAAGGCCTGCCCGCAACGGCTATCGGGGTGCAGAACGGCGTAGTTTTGCGGCTGGAACGCAAGGCCCTGCTTGAAGCCCTGCGCAACGATGCGGCCCTTGGGGTAGCCATGCTGGCGGCCATGAGCCTGCGCCAACGCCTGTTCATCAACAAGATTGCGGGGTCGCAGGGCCGCATTTCCGTTTCGGGCCGGGTAGCGGCGTGGCTGCTGCACCGTGCAAAAATGGAAAAAAGCGCCACCCTGAGCATGGGCGTTACCCAGGAAACCCTGGCCCGACAGATGGGGATAAGCCGGGAGAGTCTGAGCCGGGAGCTTAGCGCCCTGACATCAGCCGGACTCATTGACCGCGACCGACGCCGCATCATTCTGCTTGATGCCAACGCCCTGCGCGAAAGGGCAGAAGCATAGATTCATTTCATATCGATACCACTCTGTCGGCTGCAGACGCAGCTTTGACCGTTATACAGTGAAGATGCCGCTACTCAGGCAGCACCGCCTTTATGAGGGCGCGCTCGCCAAGGAGCGCTCCAAACGCGATGAGAATGCAAATTCTCAAAACAGATTTTCAGGATCAGCATGAACGCTTGCATTGTTTATTCTTCCTGCACGGGCAATACCCGCAAAGTGGCTGAGGCTCTGGCCGACACCTCGGGTCTTCCCTGCTTTCCCGTGCGCATCGCCCCTGAGCCGGATGACTTTGATATACTGGCCCTGGGCTTCTGGGTGCGCAAAGGCCTGCCCGATGCCCGCGCCCTGCGCTACATGGAACGCGTGCGCGGCAAGCACGTATTTTTTTTCGGCACTCTGGGCGCGTGGCCCCATTCAGACCACGCCCGCCGCTGCATGGCCGCAACGCACGAAATTTTACAGGCTGGCGGCAATACGGTAGTTGATGGATTCTTGTGTCAGGGCCGGGTCAATCCACAGGTGGTTGCCGCATCCCAGCGCAAGGGCGGTCATCCCCTGAGTCCAGAGCGTCTGGCCCGCCTGCGCGAGGCTGAGCGCCATCCGGACGCGGCAGATCTTGCTGCGGCGCGCCTGCACTGGCAACGCAGTCTGCAAAAATACACTGCCAATGCCCCAGCCCCGCAACCCCCTTGTCTTACCGCAGGCATCTTATCCACGCCGGAACCCATCGGCAGCAATACCTCGCTGTAACCAGACAGCAGGCCAGTATCAGGAGCCGCAAATGCGCAAACAGAACCGCGAATGCCTTGATCCGGCATTTTTTGACGAAGTTTTTTCCACCGCCGAAGACCTCTGCCTTGCCATGCACGACGGGGAATTTCCCTATGTCATTCCGCTCAACTTTGTGCGCCAGGGCAACTGCATCTACGTCCACTGCGCCCTTGAAGGTCACAAGCTGGACTGTATCCGCCGCAACCCCAATGTGGCCTTTACCTTGTGTGCGGATGTGACCATCCATAGGGAAAAGTCCACGACCTATTACAAATCGCTGTGCGGCACCGGCCGCGCCGGGATTGTGGATGATCCGGCGGAAAAGGGCCTCGCCCTTGATGCCCTGGCAGTGCGCTACGCCGCCCTTTGCCCCACGCCCACGCCGGATGCGGCCCTTGCCCGCACGGGCGTGGTACGCATTGACATTGTGGATCTGGTGGGCAAGCGCAAACTGCCCAAGTAAACGCCTCACCCCATGCACGGCGGCGCGTAATAACGCCATAACATGCCGAATGTAAAGGAAGTCTGACATGCGCGGAGCTTCCCGCCTTATTCCCTTGCCTTCTTTTCTGGCCCTGCTGCCTGCCGGAGCGCACTTCTGGCGCAGCGGTCAGCCCGGCCTCGCCGCCGCCTGCCTTGCTCTGGCCCTACTTGCCTGGGGCCGCGCCGCATGGGTGCGTCTGCTGCTCCTGCTGGTGCTGCCCCTGCTGGCCGCCCGCTGGATATGGGCTGCGGCCCAGTTTGTGCAAATGCGCATGTTCATGGGCGAACCGTGGCACAGACTGGCTGTTATCCTGCTGAGCGTGGCCCTGCTGACGGCGCTTGCCGCCCTGCCCCTGCTGCGCGAATCCGCGCGACAACGCTACCACAAAGGCGACACAAGCGCGCGCACCCAACTGGCCGCCCTGCTGCTTTGCCTTGGTCTGTTGCTGCCGGTCTGGCTTATGAAGCCGCAACTGCTGGTTGTTGAACGGTTCTTCCCTCAATGGGGATCACTGCAACTTGCGCTGGCGAGCATCTGGGCGGCCTGCGCAGCCGGATGGCTGAGCGGCAAAAAGGTTCCGCAGGTCAGAATGCGCTTGTGGCGGCTCTTTTCACTGGTCTTTTTCGCCCAGCTTGTCCTTGGCCTGGCACTGGAAAGCCGTTTTCTGCTCAGCGGGCAACTGCATCTGCCTGTACCGGGGCTGATCGCCGCCGCACCCATATATCGTGGCGGCGGCTGGTTCATGCTGGGGCTGTTCGGCTTTTCCACCCTGATTGCTGGCGCGGCCTGGTGCAGCCATCTTTGCTACTTTGGCGTGTGGGATGCCAGCGCCGCAAAGTCCTGCGCCGGAGGCCCGCACGGATTATCTGCGATAAAAAATTCCGGCTCCGAAAACACCGATTCCGGCAATATTGCTCCGCCCATTCCCAGACGTGCGCCCAGGTGGTTGCCACATCTGCGGCTCGCCATGCTGGGTCTGACTCTTGCCGTTCCCCTGCTCTTGCGCCTTTCGGGCGCGCCGCTGGAGGCGGCACTTGCCAGCGGCCTCTTGCTGGGTCTGCTCGCGGTACCGGCTTCTCTGCTGGTCAGCCGCAAGGCCGGATACGCCGCCTACTGCCGGGGCCTCTGCCCCTTGGGGCTGCTGGCAAAGTGGATTGGGCGCATTGCCCCCTGGCGCGTGCGCCGCACAGGCTCCTGCCGCCGCTGCATGGCCTGCGTGCGTGTATGTCGTCAGGACGCCATGGGTAACCCCATGACGACCTCAGGCCCCAATGCTGACTGCAATCTGTGCCGCGACTGCGTAGCCGTATGCCCGCAAAAGGCGCTCTCCATAACCTGCTACGGCATGCACGGCACGCAAGCCTGGGCAGACCCGACACTCATTGCCCTGCTTGCTGCCCTGCACGCGGCCTTTCTTGCCATGGCCCGTATATAGACAGCCCGTCCATTCAACCAGGGAAGCACGGCTTCACAACCGCGACTCTCGCAACATCTAGTAACGAGGATGCCAATGATGCGTGTTTTGCGCCGCCTGCGGGCAGGCACAATGGCCCCGCCCAGGGCCGACTGGAATGAAATATTCTGGGCGTGGGCAGGCAGTTGTCTGTCCATAATCAGCCTTGCGCTGCTTGAAAAGCTCTGCGCGCAGGAATGGAATCTGCCTCTGCTCATCGGCTCGTTCGGCGCTTCCGCCGTGCTGGCCTTTGGCGCGCCCCACAGCCCGCTGGCCCAGCCCCGCAATCTTGTGGGCGGGCACGTGCTTTCCGCGCTTGTGGGCGTGACCTGCCAGCTACTCTTCAGCGATAATCCGGTGCTGGCCTCTGGCCTTGCTGTTTCCACAGCCATCGCCTTCATGCACGCAACGCAGACCCTGCATCCTCCGGGGGGCGCAACGGCCCTTATCGCGGTCATCGGCGGCCCCGGCATCCACAGTCTCGGATACTGGTACGTACTCCTGCCCTGCGCCGCGGGGGCCATCTGCATGCTGGCCCTGGCCTACGCGGCCAACAACCTCGCCGCCCGCAAGAGGTATCCACTGTTCTGGTGGTAACAACCTTACAAGAAACGTGATGCTGACGATCCATATTTGCAGCACAGAATCATCACAGTTTGCCTGTCTTCGTGGAGCCTGCCCTTGCGGCCCTTCACGAAGGCAGGCAAACTTCGCTGCGAGGATGGTCGCAACCGAAGTGACAGTCCGTCGATCGTCCTTACACGCCTCATGTCAGAGGGACCACCGACCGGGATTTCTCCAGCCGCTGCCGCGTGGAACCAAGACCCGACTCCGGCTTGCCAGCCAGGGGCAAAGGGCGTAGCCTCATTGTCTTACTTTTATCGAGGTTATGACATGTCCGGCATATCTTCCGCTTCCCCCCTGGCGGAGGGCCTGCGACGCGCACTGCCCATTGTGCTGGGCTACCTGCCCGTAGGCTTCGCTTTTGGGGTTCTTGCAGTCAAGAACAACATCCCGCCCTCTTTGGCTGTCGCCATGTCCGTGCTCATGTTTTCCGGCTCCGGCCAGTTCGTGTTCGCGGGCATGTGGGGCGCTGGCGCAAGCGCGCTCTCCATCATGGCAGCGGTCTTTATTGTAAACCTGCGCTACCTGTTGCAATCCGCCGCAGAATCCCCCTGGCTGGCGGGCCTGCCGCGCGGGCAACGCTTTTTGCTGGGCCTCGGCCTCACGGACGAGACCTTTGCCGTCCACGTCACAGCTTTTCAGAACGGCTGGCAGCGAAGCCTCACCACACTCTTTGTCTGCAACCAGACCGCGCAGCTGGGCTGGGTTTCCGGTGCGGCCATCGGTGCGTTCTGCGGCGAGCTTGTGAGCGATGTCAAGCCGCTGGGTCTTGATTATGCGCTCACAGCCATGTTTCTGGCACTGTTGGTGCCGCAGTGCGTCAGCCGCCTGCACGTGCTGGTGGCGCTCTTTACCACCACGCTTTCCATCAGCCTCAAGGCTGCGGGCATGACCCAATGGAACATTGCCGTTGCCACGGTGCTGGGCGCGAGCCTTGGCACATGGCTCTTGGTGCGCAAGGCGCAGCACGAGGGCGCGCCCCTTGACCTTGCCGACCGGCAAAACAAGGATGCAGACGGCCGCAATCTCAGCAACATGGTGGCACAGCGCACAGAGGAGGCCGAATCATGAACGAAAGCGGATGGTTCAGCACCCATGCGGCCCTGATGCTCTGCTTGCTTGGCAGTGTTCTGGTTACCGTTCTGCCAAAGATTCTGCCTGTCACCTTTTTGAAGGGCGACAGCCTGCCCCCGCTGCTGCGGCACTGGCTATCCTTTGTGCCCGTTGCCGTCATGGCCGCCCTGGTGGGGCCGGACGTGTTCTTTTACGAAGGGCATTTCAACGCCGGGCCTTCCAACCTGTTTCTGATGGTGGCCCTGCCCTCCCTGCTGGTCGCGTGGTGGTCAAAGAATTATTTTCTCACCATTGCTTTTGGCATCGGGCTGGTGATTCTGGCACGCTGGACCGGGTTGTACTGATGCCGCGCGCACGAAGTTCCGCTTCCGGACCGCCCTCACTGCGCGAAAGGCGCAAACCGGCTCCCGCACTGCCGCCGCCAACGCGCAGCGCCAGCCTTTTGGTGCGGATTGCGCCGGAGCATACGGGGCTCTTCCGATTTTTGCTTGAGGCCTATGAACACATCGCCTATTTTACCGTGCTTGAAAACAAGACCGCCCTGCTGCGGGTTATTTTTTCACCGCACAGAGAGCGAGATGCACGCGAGGCTCTGGCCCAGATGGCCCAAAGCCTGCCATTTACTGTTGAGGAATGGCCCAGGCGGACGTAACCACCGCTCCCAGACTGCGCCTGTAGTGCCTGTGATGCACGGCCCAGGCCCTGCCGGGGCTGCTGATGCAAAAACACTTTGAGCTGCGCGCAAATTCTGTTACAATTCTTTCGTTTTGGGGCAGGGCCAAAAGCCCAGCCCTTTTCCTGCGTCCGGCGAAAGCCCGCAACACCTCAGCCTTTACCAAGGCGGACTCATGCCCACACTGAAATACAAGCGCGTGCTGCTCAAGCTGAGCGGCGAGGCCCTGGCCGGAGAAAACAAGACCGGCATTGACCCCGAAACCGTAGCCACCATCTGCCGTGAAATCGGCACCGTGCTCGAAATGGGCGTGGAAATGGCCCTTGTGATTGGCGGGGGCAATATTTTTCGCGGGCTTTCCGGCTCGGCCAAGGGCATGGAACGTTCGTCCGCCGACTACATGGGCATGCTGGCCACTGTGCTGAACGCACTGGCCGTTCAGGATATGCTGGAAAAGCTGGGCTACCCCACGCGCGTGCTTTCGGCCATCACCATGCAGGAAGTGTGCGAGCCCTTCATCCGCCGCCGCGCCCTGCGCCATATGGAAAAGGGCCGCGTGGTCATCTGCGCCGCAGGCACCGGCAACCCCTACTTCACGACCGACACCACCGCCGCCCTGCGCGGCATGGAACTGAAGTGCGACGCCATCATCAAGGCCACCAAGGTTGACGGCATCTACGACAAAGACCCCAACAAATATTCCGATGCCGTCAAGTACGACAGCATCACATATGACGAAACACTGGCGCGCCATCTGGGCGTCATGGACGCCACGGCCTTTGCCCTTGTGCGCGACAACAACGTGCCCATCATCGTGTGCCGTATGTTTGGCGGCGACATCTGCCGCGCCGTCACCGGCGAGTCCGTAGGCACCATCGTTCAGAACTGAGCCCCCCCAAGGAGAATACTGATGGATATAGACAGCATCCTTCTGGACGCCGAAGACCGTATGGAAAAGGCCATTGCAGCGCAGGAACGCGATTTTTCCAAGCTGCGCACGGGCCGCGCCTCCACCGCGCTGGTGGACGGCATCAAGGGCGACTACTACGGCACCCCAACGCCCATCAGCCAGATGGCCTCCGTTGCCGTGCCCGACAGCCGCACCGTGACTATCCAGCCATGGGACAAGGGCGGCATTTCGGTGATTGAAAAGGCCATTCTGAAGTCAGACCTGGGCCTTACGCCCATCAATGACGGCAAGGTCATCCGCATCATGATACCGCCGTTGACCGAAGACCGCCGCAAGGATCTGGTCAAGGTAGCCCGCAAATACACCGAAGACGCCAAGGTGGCGGTGCGCAACGTGCGCCGCGACGCCAATGACAGCCTGAAAAAGCTGGAAAAAGACAAGGCCATCAGCGAAGACGAACAGAAGAAGGCTTCTGAAGACGTGCAAAAGCTGACGGACAAGTTTGTGGCTGATGCCGACAAAAAGTGCGCGGCCAAAGAAAAGGAAATCATGGAAATCTAGCCCGTGGCGGATTTTTCGCCCGGGTTGCGCGCGCCCCGCAAGCACTTTGCGGGGCGCGGCTTTGCCGCCGCAGACAAGGCCGCAGACCATTCCGCAGACCCGCAGGACTTTTCACCACAGGCTTTTGCATGACGGACCATCCAGACAAACTGCCCACACACCTCGCCATCATCATGGACGGCAATGGCCGATGGGCTCAGGCGCGCGGGTTGCCCCGCGAAGCAGGCCACCGCGCTGGCGCGGAAACCGTGCGCAACATAGTGACCGAATGCCGGTCGATGGGCATACGCCACCTCACGCTCTACACCTTTTCCAGCGAAAACTGGAACCGCCCCAAGACAGAAATCAGCGCTCTTTTCAGCCTGCTGATGGAATTTCTGAGCCGCGAGGTGCCTCGCATGGTCGAACAGGGTATTTCCATGCGCGTTCTGGGCGACCTTGAATCCATGCCCCTTGCCCAGCGCACGGCCCTGCGCCACGCAATAAAACGCACCGAGGGCGGTAAGGACATGGTTCTGAACCTCGCCCTCAACTACGGCGGCAGGGGCGAGATTGTACGCGCCGTGCAAACCATGCTGCGCGAAGGTCTGCGCCCTGAAGACGTGACCGAACAGGCCGTTGCCGATCATCTTTACACTGTCGGGCAACCGGACCCTGACCTGCTCATCCGCACCAGCGGAGAGCAAAGACTGAGCAATTATCTGCTCTACCAATGCGCCTACAGCGAGCTGTATTTCACGCCCGTGCCATGGCCGGACTTCGACGCCGCGCAGCTCCGCATGGCACTTGACGCCTATGCCGCCCGTTCGCGCCGCTTCGGCAAAACACAGGAGCAAATTGATGCCCATTGATCCTTCAACGCAATCCATCGATATTCGCCGTATTTTCACAGGCCTTGCCCTTGCCGCGGTCTTGCTGCTGGCGCTCTGGTTCAGGGGCCTGCCTTTGCTGTTCGTTATTTTGCTGGTATGCGCCCTTGGCCTGTGGGAATTCTACTCCCTGTTCTGGGGTTCCAGCCGCGTACCCAGCCGCATCTGCGCTATCGTGCTTGGCTGGTGCATGATCTGCCTTACCTGGATGCACAGGCCGCAAGACGCTCTGGTCTGCCTTGGCGCAGGCTTTGTGCTGGCCTCCATGAGTTTTCTTTTCCGGTGGGATGTTGTTGAAGACGACAATGCCTTTGCCTCCAGCGGCATCTTTATGGCGGGGCTGGCCTATGTGCCCCTGCTGCTGCTCCCGGCGACCTATCTTTCCACCACCAAGCTCATCTTTGTTATTGCAGCGGTGGCTATTTCCGACACCACCGCCTACTTTGTGGGCACACGCTTTGGGCACCACAAGCTGTGGCCCCGCGTCAGCCCCAAGAAAAGCTCGGAAGGCGCGGTGGGCAGCCTTGTTGGTTGCGTGATCTTTTGCGCCATTTACGGCGAAATTTACGGCAAGACCGGCTGGTTCTCCTTTGCTCTGCTGGGCATTGCGATCAATGCCTTCGCCCAGCTGGGCGACCTCTTTGAATCCGCCCTCAAGCGCTCGGTAAACATCAAGGATTCCGGCAACCTGCTGCCAGGGCACGGCGGTATCCTCGACAGGGCCGACAGCCTGCTGTTTGCCATGCCCATGGTGGCCGTTGTTGACCAGTGGTTTTTCTTCTTTTAGGGCCTGTTGGCGCCATGGGAATTTTTGCCCCGGTCAGGGAACAAAACTTCCCATGGCGCTAACGACCCGTAGAGCACTTTTATTTTGAAATCCTCGGTTATCCCCACCGGGGAACTTGAATTTTTTTGCAGCAGTACCAATCTTATGCGCACACGCGCCGCGAACACCTGCGCGCGCCCATTAAAGGACAACGTCACCATGGCGCAACTCTGGCCCGGCCTGGGCGGCCCTTCCATCAATTACATTTCTGGCGCCCCCAGTGAAAGCTGGCAGCAAACGTGGCCGCGTAGTCTGGTACTGCTGGGTTCCACAGGCTCCATAGGCCGCAGCACGCTGGAAGTTGCCGCAGCGCAACCGCAGGCCTTCCGCATGGTGGGTTTTGCCTGCGCCCGCAATGTGCAGCGCCTTGCGGAACAGGCCCTCACATGGCGGCCGCCGCATCTGGCGGTGCTGGACGAGGAGTCCGCAGCCAAACTGCGCACACTGCTGCCTGCGGACTACCGCCCCCGCATTCTTGTGGGGAGCGAGGGCTACGCGGAGCTGGCCTCCCTGCCCGAGGCCACCACCGTGCTTTCCGCACAGGTGGGCGCTGCGGGCCTTGCCGGAACGCTGGCGGCGGCTCTGGCAGGCAAGGTCATCTGCCTTGCCAACAAGGAATCCCTGGTGCTGGCTGGCGACCTTGTGCGCCGCGTGTGCGCCCGTACAGGAGCCGTGGTGCTGCCTGTGGATTCCGAGCACAATGCCATTTTTCAGTGCCTGGCCGGGCGCGGGCAGGAAGTGGAACGGCTTATTCTCACAGCCTCCGGCGGGCCGTTTCGCGGCTGGACGCGCGAAGCCCTGAGCGCCGTCACGCCCGAGCAGGCGCTCAAGCATCCCAACTGGAGCATGGGAGCCAAAATCACCATTGATTCAGCCACGCTCATGAACAAGGGGCTGGAGGTCATTGAGGCTTTTCACCTCTACGGCGTACCCGTTGAGCGCATCAAGGTTCTGGTGCATCCGCAGTCCGTGGTGCACTCGCTTGTGGAATTTCACGATGGCAGCCAGCTTGCCCAGCTCGGCACGCCAGACATGCGCATGGCCATTGCGGCCTGCCTGCTCTGGCCGCGCTGCGTGCCGGTCAACGTACCGCCGCTTGACCTTACGGCAAAGCCGCTTACCTTTCATGAACCAGACGAAAGCGCTTTTCCCTGTCTTGGACTGGCCAAGCAGGTGCTGGAAAACCGTGGTGGACGTTGCGTAGTGCTCAACGCCGCCAACGAAGCCGCAGTGGATCTTTTCCTTACAGGCCGTTGCGCGTTTATGGACATCCCCCGGCTGATAGCCGCCGCACTGGAGGCGCACGGCGCTTCCAACCCCGGCAATCAGCCTTTATGCGCGCCTCTTGAAAGTGCCGCTTCTGCAACTGACTGCGAAGCCGCACTGACAATCGAGGCGCATACACTGGCGGAGCGCATGCAGCGTCTTGACTGCCAGAGCCGCGAGCTGGTCTACGGGCTGGCCCGTGACGGAGGTTCCTTGTGCTGACAACAATTATTGCAGTCGTGGTCGTTCTTGGCGGCCTGATCTTTTTCCACGAGCTGGGCCATTTTGCCGTGGCGCGTGGCCTTGGTATGGGCGTTTCCACGTTCTCTCTGGGGTTTGGCCCCAAGATTCTCAAATACCGCAGGGGCAAGACGGAATACGCCCTGTCGCTGGTACCGCTTGGCGGCTATGTGGCCCTGGTGGGCGAAAGCGACCCCAAGGACATTCCCGAAGGCTTTACTGAAAAAGAAAGCTTTGCCCTGCGCCCCGCATGGCAGCGTTTGCTTGTGGTTGCCGCCGGCCCTGCCGCCAACATCATTCTGGCGTGGCTGCTCTGCTGGACTCTGGCCCTTGGCTGGGGCACCCCCGTGCTGCTGCCGCAGGTCGGCGGCGTTGTGCAGAACGGCCCTGCGGACAAGGCGGGCATTCAGCCCGGCGATACCATCGTGAGCATCAACGGCGCTACCGTTGCCAACTGGCAGGCCATGGCCGATGCCATTACACAGAGCAACGGCAAAACCCTTGCCGTCACGCTTTCGCGCCCGGACATGGCCCCCCAGGCTGACGATCAAACACGCACTGATGAAGCCGCTCAGCCTGAGCAAGGCATGATCATCAGCGTGGAACTCACGCCTGAACGGTCCATCCGTAAGACCATCTTTGGCGAAGAAGAAAGCGCATGGCTTATCGGCATCCGCAATTCCGGCGCTGTGCGGCTTGTGCAGCACGGTTTTGCCGATGCGGCCATTGCCGGAGCGGGCCAGACCGCAGACATGGTTTCGCTCACGTGGCAGAGCTTTGTAAAACTGGCCGAGCGCGTGGTGCCTCTGGATCAGGTGGGCGGCCCCATCATGATCATGCAGATGGTTGGCAAGCAAGCCCACGAAGGCCTTGCCGGGCTGCTGGCGCTGGCGGCGCTCATCAGCATCAACCTTGGCATCCTGAACCTGCTGCCTATCCCCGTGCTGGATGGCGGGCAGATTGTATTTTGCCTGTGGGAAATAATTTTTCGCCGTCCGCTCAACGCCCGGTTGCAGGATTACGCCATGCGCGCGGGCATTGCCCTGCTGGTGGCCCTCATGCTGCTTGCCACCTATAACGACTTGTGGCGCATCCTCAAGAATACCGGCTGGTTCGGGAGCGGCTCATAATGCAGAACGGCACCGGGCTTGAGCTTGTCCTCAATGCCGCAGAAGGCGCGCTCCAGATCATTGTCACCGAAGACGAGCGGCTGATCTGCGTGCAGGAATGGCACAAGGCCGACAGAGCCACGGAAATTCTGGCTCCGGCCCTGGCAGAAATTTGCAGCAGCCTTGGCATCAAGCCCGCCGACTTTCGGCGCATTGCCTGCGTGCGCGGGCCGGGTTCCTTTACGGGCATACGGCTGGTGCTGACCACCGCCGCAGCCCTGCGCCGCGTGGGGCAGGCCCGTTTAGCGGGGTTGGACTACATGCAGGCTCTGGCCACCAGCGCCGTGCTCCAGCACAATCTGTTTTACGGCACCCCCGTATGGGTGCTCACCCACGCCCGCCGCAATCTTGTGCACTGCCAGCCCTTCATGTCGTATGGGCCGCAGATTCCGGCCCAGCCAACGCAGGCTGTTGACCTCTGCGCGCCGCAGGAGGCCCTGCGCCGTATTGAGACCGCACAGGGAGCGCCCCTGCCGGATGGCACCGACAAACACCGTCGCACGCACATCTGCGGCAGCGGCCTTGCCCGCAATGCAGATGTTTTTGCGGCTCTGGAAGGCATGCGCATGGTTCCCGTAGAAGAGGAAACCAACTCTCCATTCGCCATGCCCCGGCTGGTCTGCCCGGATACGGCCTCGCTGTGTTTGCTGGCCCGGCACGGCGATTATTTTGACGCAGATGTGGAGCCGCTTTATGTGCGGCCCTGCGATGCCGTTGAAAATCTCCCCCAACTGGCCCCGCGCATGGGCATGACTGGCGAATACGCGGTTGCCGCGTTGGACACCATGCTGGAGCGCTCCCCAACAAGCGAAATCTGAACATTCTTCTGCTAAAGCGTGCTTGACCGGGCACGTTTGCGAAACTGGAATCTTGCCAGTAATTCATAGCGAACCGCTACTGGTACAAACCCAACCACCACACGGAGAACCCCATGATCCGTACCGTCAGACACTCACTTTCCCTATTGCTTTCATTGGCGGCTCTTGCCCTTATCCCCACCGCGCCCACCACTGTGAACGCTGCGGACAGCACCGCCCGCATGGAGCTGCCCGCTCCCGATAAAACCGGCGGCATGCCCCTGATGCAGGCTCTGGCCCAGCGGCGCTCCGTCAAAACGGGCTTCAGCGGGGCGGCCCTTTCGCCCCAACGGTTGAGCGACCTCTTGTGGGCCACCTGGGGCGTCAACCGCGACGGCGGCCGCAGAACCGCCCCCACGGCCATGAACCGGCAGGATGTGCGTCTGTACGTGGCCCTTGAAAGCGGCGTGTGGCTCTATGAACCCGCCCACGCGCTCGTCAAGGTGCTGGATGGCGACTGGCGCGCCCAGATGGGCGGCGGCTCGCTCACCCTGCTCTACGCCATACCGCAGGGCAACGAATGGGGCGGGGCGCATGTGGGCTCCCTGTATCAGAATGCCGGGCTGTTCTGTGCCTCCGCAGGGCTGGGCAACTTCGTACATGTTTCAGGCCTGCACGCGCTGGACGGCAAGCTTCCCCTGCCTGAAGGCTGGAAGGTCTTTATCATCCAGACGGTGGGCCTGCTGAAGTAAGGCTTTATCATACGCAAAAGCGAATCCCCGTTCTTCAGTGAAGAACGGGGATTCTTTATATCTTGCGCACGTGGAGATGTGAGCAAAAGAAGGCCACTAGAGCTAGAACGGCAGTTCCCTGCTCTCCCGGCCCACGCAGATGCGGCAGCGCGTAAAACCAAAGGATGCGGCATAGGCCGCCAGTTCCTTAAAATGCGAGCCAGTATCTTCCACATTGTGCGCGTCAGAACCAAAGCTGATGCGCAGGCCCATATCCGCCGCCAAGCGCATGATGGCCGGGCCGGGGTAGGGTTCTTGGAAGGGCTTGCGCAAGCCAGCCGAAGAAACTTCCATGGCAGTATCAGTGGTGCGCATGGCCTCAAGCACGGCGGCTATGCGATCTGTGCTGTCCGGCAAAGCCAGCCATGCCTGAAAATCATCAAAGCAGCACACCTTGATGAAATCCGGGTGGGCCACCACATCCACCATGCCGCTGGCAGCCAGCCCCCGCATGGCCTCATAATAGGCATCGTAGCGCGCAAAACGCTCTTGGCGCTCCACTTCCGGCCCCCAACTGCGGGGAGAGCCTACAGGCACATCGTCCACAAAATGCAGCCCGCCGATGATGTAGTCAAAGGCATAGCGGCTGACCATATCGCACATCCAGGGGGTGTTGACCGGCAGCCAGTCAAGCTCCATGCCCAGCAGTACGCGCGGTTGGGCCTGCGCGCCAGATTTTTTACTGGATGTCTGCTCTCGCAAAGCCAGCACTTCGTCGGCATAGGCAGGGAAGGTCACGGCGAGGTCGCCCTTGTACAAGGGGCAGGAATAACCGGGCGGCAGGGGGGAATGCTCTGAAAAACCATACCAGACCAGCTTGCGCGCCTGTGCGGCAGCAAACATTTCGCCCACTGTGGCTAGGCCGTGCGAAGCAACGGTATGGTTATGAATGTCGGCGCAGATCATGGTTTCTCCAGCCGCCCCTGGCCCTCCTAAAAAGCAGCCTGTGCAAGCAGGGAGTGGGCGTCCTTCACATCCTGGGCAATGCGCTGTTTGAGCGCGTCCACCGAGGCAAAGCGTTCTTCACCACGCACACGGCCCACAAACTCCAGGCGCATCATCTGACCATAAAGATTTTTGCCGTCTTCCAGCAAAAAAGTTTCAACACCAAGCTCGTTGTCGCCAAAGGTGGGTTTGCGGCCCACACAGGTCACTGCGGGCCATGCGTGACCCTCCAGGGTGGCGCGGGTGGCGTACACGCCTTCCACAGGAAGCACCACTTCGGGCTTGCGCTGGTTGGCGGTGGGAAAGCCCAGGCCAGCCCCGCGCCCATCGCCGTGCACAACTTCGCCGCTGAAACCGTGGAATCGCCCAAGCAGACGCGCGGCCCTCGCCACATCCCCCTGGCCTATGAGCCCGCGCAGAGACGTGGAGCTGACAACCGTACCTTCTACCAGCACGGGTTCAAGCTGCTCCACGGTAAAGCCGGTCAGTGCGCCAAGCTCGCGCAGCACGGTGACCTGCCCACCACGGTTGCGGCCCAGCGTAAAATCGTAGCCCACCACAAGTCGGCGCAGATGCATGGGTTCAAGAATGGTCTGCACGAATGTTCCGGCATCCAGCGAGGCCAGTTCACGCGTAAAGGGCAGCTCAAGCACAAAGGGAACGCCCAGGGCTTCAAGCAGGGCGAACCTGTCTTCACGCGTGGTGAGGGGCATGTGCCCGCGCTCGGGAAAGAGCACCTGGCGGGGATGCGGCCAGAAGGTCATGACCACCGGGGTCAGGCCTTCCTGCGCAGCAACCTCAAGTGTGCGGCGGATAAGAGCCTGATGCCCAAGGTGGACGCCGTCGAAATTACCGATGGTGACGGCCGCACCCGCGAGGGTGCCCAGCGCGTCAACTGAATGGACGATTTTCATTAGATATGCCGATTCCCAAACAGATAGCGCACGCCCGGCGGCTAGATGAGCCGGTCGAAAACGAGTTTGTAGATCTTGCGGATATGCAGCACCAGTTTGAGGTTGATGCTCTTGGCCTGGCCGGGATCCAGCGTGGAAAAGGAGCACAGGTGCCGGGCAACTTCGCTGAAGTCGCCGTCGCCCCGTGGCTCAAGCATGGCCCAGTATTCATTGGCCCGCTGCACAATATGGCTGCTGTGCTTGTCCTTGTGCGCCCGCACGTATTCCTGCTGAAAAAGCTCAAACATGCGCTGAGCATCAACAGGAAAAGACCGCGCCAGTGCCAGTCGCCACAGGGCCATGTAAAGCCCCATGAGTTCCGACTGCATCTGGCGGCGACGCATGAACTGCATGCGCTTGATGCCCAGCAGTTCAAGCTCAAGGGTAAAGTCGGCATCGGCCAGCAATGCCTTGAAATTCTCCAAAGCCGCTCGCGCGGCTTCAGACGGGGCACCGTCTGTCGATGCCTCCTGCGTGGTGAGATCGTCACTGTTCTGCATGGCTGTCACACTTAACTGTTTGCTCGTAAAATCCCCAAATGCCTAGTCTCCGCCCTCGCGGGACGAACCCTGGCCCTGCCCGTCGGCAGATTGCCCTGCAGTACCCTCGGTTGCATTGCCGCCACGACGTCGCGAGGAACGGCGACGGCGTTTGCCGGAATGCGAAGAATTGCCCTCGCCAGCGCCGGAATCAGAACCGGAATCCGGGGCTGATCCGCCCTGCCCTTCAGAGGCAGCGGGGCTGGCTTCCTCTGCGTCCGCGCTGCGACCACCGGATGGCTTTGGCCGACCACCGCGTGAACGGCCCGGCTTTGCCTGACGCGACTGACGCTGCTGCCCCTCGGCGGCGCGAGGCCGCCCATCGGGAAAGCGTGTTTCGCGCAGGCTTTCCTGATGGCAGGCATCCAGCAGCATGGCCAGAAGCAGCACGTTGTCTTCTTCATCGCTCTGCGTGGCCAGATCGCGCGCAAGCTGGGCATAACGCCCAACGCGCATGCGTTCAAGCCCAGTCAGATTGCGGAACCGCCCTTCAAGAATGGCGGTCAGTCTGGCCCCGGCCACCCGCGCCACGTCTTCGTCAGAAGGCAGAGGCAGGGGCATTATGCCTATCTTGTAGTGCTTGGCGATACGGTCAAGCTCCATGCGCTGCATCACGTCCACCAGCGAAATGACCGTACCGGCGGCACCCGCACGGCCTGTGCGACCTGCGCGATGGATGTAGCTCTCGTGATCTTCCGGCGGTTCATAAAGAAAAACGTGCGAGAGCTGCGCAATGTCAATGCCCCGGGCCGCAACATCTGTAGCCACAAGATATTGCAGCTTGCCCTCGCGGATCTTTTCAAGCACGGCCTCGCGACGCGACTGTGAAAGATCCGCAGAAAGCTCGTCGGCGCTGTAGCCAAACCCCTGCAAAACGCCCGTCACATAATGAACGTTGGACTTGGTATTGCAAAAAATAATGGCGGAGGCGGGATTTTCCGTTTCCAGCAGGCGCACGAGCGCGCGGTCTTTATCCATGGGCTTCACCTCGCAAAAGAGGTGCTGCACTTCGGCCACGTGCACTTCTTTTTGCGAGAGGGAAAGCATGGCCGGTTCCGCCATGAATTCGCGCGCCAGCTTGAGCACATGGGGCGGATACGTGGCGGAGAACAGGCATGTATGGATGCGCTTTTGCGGCAGATAGCTCTGGATTTCCTTCATGTCGGGATAAAACCCGATGGAAAGCATGCGGTCGGCCTCGTCAAAAACCAGAACGCGCAGATCGCGCAGCTCCATGGTGCGGCGCAGCAAATGGTCAAGCACGCGACCGGGCGTGCCCACAATAACCTGCGCGCCATCGCGCAGGGCATCCATCTGCTTTTTATAGCCCACGCCGCCATAAACAGCGGCAGTGCGGATGCCTGTTTCTGCAAAAATTACAGCGGCCTCGCGCTCAACCTGAACGGCGAGCTCGCGCGTTGGGGCCAACACCAGTGCCTGCGGGGCCTTGAGGTCGGCAGAAATATGGGGAAGCATGGGCAAGAGGTAGCAGCCAGTCTTGCCGCTGCCAGTGCGGGACTGCACCATGATGTCGCGCCCGGCCAGCAGATAGGGCAGGGCCAGCGACTGCACGGGCATAAGGCTTTGCCAGCCGGCCCGGCGGCAGGCCGCACTCACGGTTTCGGGCAATTCGTCAAGAGTCACCCTGGGCAGGGCGTCATCGGGTTCGCTGACGGAAATGCCTTGCAGCGCGGCGTCAGAAGCGGAATCCGCACAATCATTCACAGTGGAATCGTAATCGGCCATGTATTTTCCCGGCGGCACACCCGCCATAACTAAGAGTTTTGCTAACGTGCCAGCATGCCACACCCGGCATAGATTCGCAAGTTGCGCCTTTTGCGGTGGACCATGCTGCCTCAGGAACGCCGCGCTTGCGTCCTGCGGCTCTTGCAGGTAGATTTAACTGTTTGCGCGGAACAAACCGCACTATTAGACACCGCATTTTGTCGGCACAACGCAAGCGCGCACAGCCCTGCCAACCGACACAACAAAGGAGGCCCCATGTCCGCTACCCCTGACGGCAGCGCGGCTCTGGAAGGCAACCCCGGGTTTCAGCCCGACTTCAGCAAGGGGCTTTTGCCCGCCATCGCCCAGGATTGCGACAGCGGCGAGGTGCTCATGCTGGCCTATATGAATGAAGACGCATGGCGCAAAACCCTTGAAACCGGCGAGGCCCATTACTGGAGCCGCAGCCGCAAGGAGCTTTGGCACAAGGGCGGCACCTCGGGCAATGTACAAAAAGTGCGTTCCCTGCGGCTTGATTGTGACAATGACACCATACTGCTGCTTATTGAGCAGATCGGCGGGGCCGCCTGTCATACAGGACGGCGCTCCTGCTTTTACAGGGAATTGAAGCAAGGTTCGGTGCGGGAATGCTCCCCGCAGATTTTTGACCCCAAAAAAGTCTACGGTCGATAGAAGGAAACTGTCATGAGCGCGGATACCATGCCCATCATCAAGCTTGGCGTGCCCAAGGGCTCGCTGGAAGAAGCCACCATCAACCTTTTTGAACGCGCGGGCTGGAAAATCCGCAAACATACGCGCAACTATTTTCCCGACATCAACGACCCGCAGATCACCGCATCGCTCTGCCGCGTGCAGGAAATCGGCGAATACATTGAAGCTGGCGTGCTGGACGTGGGCATCACCGGCCTCGACTGGCTGACCGAGCGCAACCACGAAGACAAAGTGGTACGCGTGTCCGACCTTGTATATTCCAAGACATCCAACCGCCCCTGCCGCTGGGTGCTGGCCGTGGCGGGCGATTCGCCCTACCAGAAGGCCGCCGACCTCGCGGGCAAGCGCATCGCCACCGAACTGCAAGGCCTGACGCAGCGCTATTTTGACCGCGAAGGCGTCAAGGTTGACGTATTCTACTCTTGGGGCGCCACCGAAGCCAAGGTAGTGGAAGGTCTGGCTGACGGCATTGTGGAAGTGACCGAAACCGGCACCACCATCCGCGCTCACGGCCTGCGCATTATTGACGAGGTCATGGTTTCCTACCCTGTGCTCATTGCCAATAAAAAAGCCTGGGAAGACCCCGCCAAGCGCGCCAAAATCGAACAGCTCGATCTACTGCTCCAGGGCGCGCTCAAGGCGGAAAATCTGGTGGCCCTCAAGATGAACGCCCCTGCTGATAATCTGGCCGCCATCCTTGAAATGCTGCCCTCGCTCAATTCGCCCACGGTTTCGCCCCTGCGCGACACCCACTGGCTCTCAGTGGAATCCGTGGTGCAGATTGATGTGGTGCGTGATCTGATTCCCCGCCTGCGCCTTGCTGGTGCGGAGGGCATCATTGAATACGCCCTGAACAAGGTCATTTAGCATTAGCCGTTCGCAAGGGCGGCAACACAAATAACGGCAAGGCGGCCTGCGCAAGCGGGCCGCTTTCTGCCCGCGCGGCGGGCATTAATTGTTTCCCCGCCCCGCGCCGCCGCGCCACGGGCACGCAACCAGGAGCGCCCATGTCCTCTGATGCCAGCCGTGAACTTCTCGACAGCCTGCCCGAACTGAAACCTGACGAAACATTCTGTTTTGACTGCAACCCCGATGTTCCCTGTTTCAACCGTTGCTGCGCTGAGCTGACCCTGCCCCTCACCCCGTATGACGTGCTGCGCCTGCGCCGCAATCTGGGCATTGGCAGCGAAGAATTTCTTGGCACCTTCACCACCATGCGTTCCTTTCCCGACACGGGCTTTCCCCTGCCCATGCTGCGCATGCTCGACGGGCCGGACGAACCGTGCCCCTTTGTGACCCCTGCGGGCTGCTCCGTGTACGAAGACAGGCCCGGGGCGTGCCGCTACTACCCCCTGGGGCGCGGCACAAAAATGGCGGCGGATGGCGTTTCAGAACGCTTTTTTGTGGTGCGCGAGCCGCACTGCCTTGGCTTTGACAAAGGCACCGTGCGCACCCCCCATCAGTGGCTGGAAAATGAAGAGCTGAAGCCCTTCAACACTTCCAACGACCGCTATATGCGCCTCATGGCCATGGTACGGGCAACGGGTCAACCACTTGAACCCCGACTGGTAACTATGATAGTGTTGTGTCTGTTTCAGATCGACAAGTTCCGTGAGCTTATCACAAATATGCGTATATTCTCGCATGTGGACATAAGCGACCAGCGCAAGGCCGCCATCATGGAAGACAGCCAGCAGGGCGATGAAGCCGCGCTTGATTTCGGGCTGGACTGGATGGAACTTGTCATCTTTGGCCAGAGCCAGGGCCTGACCAGAAAATAGATTGTTTTGAATTTCACAATCATGGCGAAAAAGCGCCCCCCACAGCAATGCGAGGGAGCGCTTTTTCATATCTTGCCGAGGTTATTGAGCATTCCAGCATAGCGAAAAACTGGCGAATACCGGGACTATTTCTAGGAAGATTGCAGACCGAGCAGCCTTGCTCGTGATAAATTTCTTTTACAAATTCCGGCTAATATGTCAGAGTGACTGGGTACAGGATATTTTGAGCTGGAGATTGATAAAAAACCAAAGAATTCAAGCATATCTACTGACAGAACCCAGCTGTGTGTGACGCGACGCACGGCATTGCCTTAGACGGTTTGTTTGTATTGGGGCCACGACCTCGGCCATTGGCCGGAACAATCGTATTGGAGGAGAGTATGAGTTTTGGCAGACAGGTGTATGAGTTTCTGCTGAGCAGCTCCCAGGCTTACGCCAAATGGGATTTGGAAGTCTCCACTTCCATTCTCAAAAGCAGGAAAAAGCTGCTCATCTTGTTGGCACTTGCAGTTCCCATTCTGGCGGGCTGCCTGGCCGAAGCCTATGAGTATCACGAAATGCTGGGCGGCAAAACCGCCTATGCCCCGGCTTTTTACACCAACACCATCTTTTTGGCTTCCATCGCCGTGGGCCTTGCAGCCGGTCTGATCACCGGGTGTATCGGTGCTGGCGGCGGCTTCATCATTACCCCCGCCCTTATGGCGGCGGGCGTGAAAGGTATTTTGGCGGTGGGCACTGACCTGTTCCACATTTTCGCCAAAGCCATCATGGGCACCACGGTGCACAAAAAACTGGGCAACGTTTCCACCAAGCTGGCCATCGCCTTTCTTGTAGGCTCCGGCGCGGGAACAGTCATTGGCGGCGCGATCAACAAAGGGTTGTACAACGCTGACCCGCTGCTTTCCGAACTGTTCATCAGCACCATTTACGCCGTGCTGCTGGGCTTTCTTGGTTTCTATGCCCTGTTTGACTTTTTGAAAAGCTCCCGCGGCGGCGCCGCGGCGAATCAGGACGCGCACGGCGGCAGCGCCGGTATGACAGGCGTGGCCCTGAAGCTTCAGGCTCTGGCCGTGCCGCCCATGATCACCTTTGACGAAGACCTCATTCCTGGCGGCCGCCGGATCTCCGGCTGGATCGTTGCCGCGGGCGGCGTTATCGTGGGCATGCTGGCCGCCATCATGGGCGTGGGCGGCGGTTTCGTCACCTTCCCCATGTTCGTGTACATCTTCGGCGTGTCGTCCATGACCACCGTTGGCACCGACATTCTGCAGATCATCTTTACCGCTGGTTTTGCCTCCATCGGCCAGTACGCCATTTACGGCTACGTGTTCTACACGCTGGCTGTGGGCATGCTGCTTGGTTCGCTGCTGGGCATCCAGGTGGGCGCTCTGACCACCAAGGTGGTCAAGGGCATCCACATTCGCGGTTTTTACGCCATCTCCATCATTGCCGGTTTCATCAACCGTGCGGCCACCCTGCCCAAGAAGCTCGTTGAGCTTGAAGTGCTGAACTGGTCGCCCAGCGTGGTTGGCATCATTGAAGATGTGGGCAACGTGGTTTTCTGGGTTGTTGTTGCCTTCTTCGGCATCTGGGTGTTCAGCAAGTTCTTCTTCAACCTCGGCAAGCTTAGAGGGGAGGCCTGATCATGCTTATTCATGCCAAAGCCCCTTTCTTCCGGGGCAGCTTGATGCTCATTTCGTTTCTGGTTCTGTTTGCCGCCCTGCTCATGCCCATCTTGCGTGACGAAAACGGCAAGCACGTTACCGGCCTTGAATACGCCGATAACGTTTTCAACGAGCTCTCCAAGGGTTCGTCCTACTTTATCCCCGGCGTTCGCGAAAACCTGAAAAAGGTTGACGGAAAGGTAGTGACCGTTACCGTCAAGCTCAAGAAGGCCGCCCTTGCCCCCGTTGCCGCCATGGCCCTGCAAACTGCAGGCGCCACGGACGTGAGCGCAACTGACGGCAAAGTTACCTTTACCGGCGACCTTGGCAAGATCCTCGCCTCCGCCACTGACGATTCCGATGCCCTGTATCACAACGATGCAGACAAGGTTTCGCAGAAATACGGTGGGGAGAATGCCCTTAAAGTGGCCTCCGCATGGTGGTATCTGCTTTCGCCCAGCATCAAGGAACTGCAGAAGCAGCGCCTGATTGCCGAGTCGCAGGTGGTGGATCATGTGCTGCGCCGTGCCATTGAACCGGGCAACAACTTCTACAGCGTGACCGCCGCCAAGGTGTCCGAGCACGTTATGTTGATGGTTGGCATGCTGGTTTTCTACGTGCTTTACACCCTGTGGTACGGCTTTGCCATCTTCGAACTGTTCGAAGGCATTGGCCTTGCCATGACCAAGTCAAAAGTCAAAAAAGAAGGCTAAGGCATAAATCCGGAGACGCACACATCCCCATAGCTCGCGTCTGCTAAAAAATGGGGATATGCCGGCTTTGCCTGGTTGGATATTGAAGAAGGCCGTCTTCCAATGGAAGACGGCCTTCTGAGCGTTGATAGCATCAACGCGACCAGCAATCTGGAGCAGGTCGCGGCTTGACCGCGCTCCCACCAAACACAACATATACAATCTGATACCTTTCACAAAAAGTCTGTTACAAGTAACAGCTTAGGCACAATCGGACTGTATATTATACAAGTAAATACCACTAACACATTGACATAATAACAATATTGATATATTTACACAGCTTTACCAACTCCTTCAAGGCTGTCCCATGAATTCAGACGCTTCATTCTGCCTCTGGAACTCAAGCTGCCATGAGGCACTGGCCGATGCACAAAACACCGGGGCCAATGTACACCTTGAATGCTGCCTTATCTGGTGCGGCGAAACTGCCTGCATATCTGTGGAGGGTTTAGTACGCGAGGTCAACGGCCGGGAGGCCCAGCTTGTTGTGCGTTCCATGACCATGCAGGCCCAGAACCACAAGGCGGTGGTAAACCAGGGCAAATTTTACTTCAGCGTCAAGCGGCATATTGCGCAGGATACAACGGCGCGTCTTGGCGTTTACGGTACCGCGCAAATTCTCGAAACAGCTGTCGGGCCCAGCGGCGAAATGCTGTATTTGAGCCTGCGCTTTTCACGCAATGTGACTGTACGGCAGTTGCGCAGCAGCAAACGGATACCCTGGCGCACTGAATACAGCCGCATGTCGAGCGTGCTGCTCGCGCCGGAGCGCCCCGATACCACCAACGACTTGCGCATCATGCTTGGGGCGTATAGCCAGGTGGCCCCGCCAGCCACCCGCATTCTGGATGTTTCAGAAGGCGGAGCATGCGTCTGCATGCCGGAAGAACTGGCGATGCCTTCCTTCACCTCCGACGCAACCTATCTGTTTTTTCTCCAGCCCAGCGTAATGCCTGTTACTGTGCCTCCCTACGTTTTTCTTGCCAAGCGGGCTGGTTTTGGCAAGGCCCCTGACGCACAGGGCGTTGCCGTGCGCCTGCGCTTTCAGGAAGAACTGGACTGGAGCGCCCACCGTGCCCGGCTGCGCTGGCTCAACGTCAAGGGCGGCTCCCCCCGTTTGCGTCAGTGCCTCACCCAATATGCCGATGCGTCAAAGGATCAGCAAGACTCCGCCTAGACGCAAGTACTCGTATCGTCCCTGCTTTTACCACGGCCCCCCCTGCGGTTCCTCCCAATCCTGGGTTTATGGCCCCAAAATTGCATCCTTTATGGCAGTAGTGCCTCCATGCGGAAAATTTGACCCATGCAGGTCATCAACATAAAGGATACCGCCATGAAAATTTCCGGACTCAACCCCACTCCGGCCTTTGCCTTCCCTGCCATGGAAAAAGATGAGAGCACCGCTGCCAGCATGCCTTCTCACGACGTTGTCAGCCTGAGCTCCACCAATTTGCTGGCGGATGACGAGGTGGACGGCGTGCTTGACGACACCATGAGCATGATCTCGCAAAACCCCATGGACGCGCTTTCCGTTCACAGCGGTCTGAGCGCCAGTCGCGTTGCCTCGCTGCTGAGCCTGTAGGCTGGCTGATTCTCTGCGGCATGGTTTGACACTATCGCCGCCTTGGGGGTATCACTTTCCGTCTACGTCGGCGCATATTCCTTTTTAGTCCGGCGTTTTTTACCGAAGCCAGCACAGAGGTAAGGGTGATGACGGATATTGACCGCCAAATGGCCACCATCAAGCGCGGCATGGCCGAGCTGATTGACGAAAATGAACTGCGCAAAAAGATTGCGCGCGGCAAGCCGCTGCGCATCAAGGTGGGCTTTGACCCCACCGCTCCTGACCTGCACCTCGGGCATACGGTCGTTATGCACAAGATGCGCCATTTTCAGGAACTGGGGCACCATGTCATCTTTCTTATTGGCGACTTTACGGGCCGTATAGGCGACCCTTCCGGTCGCTCGGAAACCCGCCCCCCCCTCACAGAGGAACAGGTTCTTGCCAACGCGGAAACCTACAAAAAACAGGTTTTCAAGATTCTCGATCCGCAGAAAACTGAAGTTGCCTTCAACTCGGCATGGCTTGGCAAGATGGACGCCACGGGCTTTATCAAGCTGGCTTCCAGCTACACCGTTGCCCGCATGATGGAACGCGATGATTTTGAAAAACGTTTCCGCGAGCAGCGCCCCATATCCATCCACGAATTTCTGTATCCGTTGTGTCAGGGTTATGACTCTGTCGCCCTCAAGAGCGATGTGGAAATGGGCGGCACTGATCAGAAGTTCAACCTGCTGGTAGGCCGCACCCTCCAGGCGCACTACGGCATAGAAAGCCAGTGCATCCTGACCCTGCCCCTGCTCGAAGGCACCGATGGCGTGCGCAAGATGTCAAAATCTTACGGTAACTACATTGGTATTGACGAAGCCCCTTCCCAGATTTTCGGCAAGGTCATGGCCATCTCTGATGAGCTTATGTGGCGTTACTATGAGCTGCTCTCGGCCAAAAGCCTTGAAGACATTGCAGCCCTCAAGGCTTCCGTGGCCAACGGCGAGCTGCACCCCAAGGCCGCCAAGGAAAATCTTGCCCACGAGATGGTGGCCCGCTACCACAGTGAAAAAGATGCCGATGAAGCAAAGCAGGGCTTTAATGCTGTTTTTGCTGGCGGCGGCGTGCCGGACGACATGCCCGAGCACCAGTGCGCCTGCGGCGAAGACAGCACGCCCCCCGTGTTTCTTGAGGCCTCGGGCCTTGTTAAGAGCCGGGGCGAAGCCAAACGCCTGATGAAAGAAGGCGCACTCTCCATTGACGGAGAACGCTGCGAAGACGCCATCACCCCGCTTGCAGCCGGGGAATATGTGGTCAAGCTCGGCAAAAAACGCTTTCTCAAGCTGAAGGTGCGCTAAGGCGCAATCAGCCTGAACACTTGAAGAAATGCCCTTGTGCAGCAGGTGCAGACCTGCCGCGCAAGGGCATTCTTTTTATACGCCAAAACCCTGCCCCTCAGAATTCTCCGCGCCGGGCGGCAACAAATTTTCCGCAAGGCATACGCGATTACGCCCGCCGTTCTTGGCCCGGTAGAGGGCAAGGTCTGCCCGCTTCATCATGTTTTCCAGGGGATTTTCCACGTTTGTCTGCAAATCCGCCAGACCAATGCTAACTGTAAAGCGGATTTCCTTTTCGCTGTGCCACACGACCATTTCTTCCACGCGCCTGCGCAAGCGCTCCGCAATGACTTCTGCCTGCGGGGGGACAACACTGGCCAGCAAGATGCCAAATTCCTCGCCGCCAAGGCGTCCCACATGGTCAGAGGTACGCATGGTGTCGTGCAGCAACGCGCCAAGCCCTTTCAGCACGGCATCGCCCGTGTCATGCCCGTACGTGTCGTTAATCTTTTTGAAATGGTCAATATCAAGCATAAAGAAGACCATGCTCAGGCCGTAGCGTTTGGCCCTTTCAATCTCGAACTGAATTTTTTCCAGCAGATTCCTGCGGTTGTTCAAGCCCGTAAGCGCGTCTGTGGTCGCCAGCGAATACAGGTCTTCAATGCGTTTTTCCAGGTTTTGCTGCGTCTGCTTGAGTTCTGTAATGTCAGAGGCAATAACAAAAAAGCCTCGCACCTCCCGCCCATCCATATCCGGTATGTAGCGGGACAGCACATAGCCTGTTGAGCCGTCGGCCCTGGCTCTTTCCTGCTCAAAATCCTGCGGTTCGCCGCGCAGGGTCGCATCAATGAGGGGGGCGCATCTGGCAAGCAGTTCCTCGCCCAGCAAGGATTGCACGTCAATGCCGATGATCTCCTCTTCACTTTTGCCAAACCATGCCCTGTACATCCTGTTGGCGTAATGGCACCGCCTCTCCGCATCCCAATAAGACACCATGATGGGCGCGTGGTCCATCAGGATACTGATGAACTTGTCCCGGGAGCGCATGGCGCTTTGCAGTTTTTCCGTGGAGAGTTCAGAAAGGCGGCGGCGGCCCGCTTCCACCAGCAGGAGAGAGGTAGAAAGCACTGCCGCCGCCAGCCATATCAGCACCTGTGTGAGCAGGTCGCTATGCCAGTGGGCATAACTGTTTTCGCTGCTGATGATTGTTCCCACCACCAGGGGGCCACCCACCAGAAAAGGCGCGGCCGCCTGCTGCAAGGTAAGCATGGCCCGCGCCCCATCAGCCCGTAGGGGCTGGGTGTGCAACGCTGCCGCATCGGGTGCCATGTTTGCAATACTCTCCGCCAAAAGAGCATTTTCAGCGTTGTCCAGGTTGGCAAAGGGCAGCAAAGGGCGGCCAGAGGCTGTATAGACGGCAACTTTAGCATCTGCGCGGTTGAACGCATACGCCAGTTTGTATCCCCAGAATTCTGGTTTCAAGGCAATGCTTACAGATACGGAAGGGATTCCATCCCTTGCGGTGGAACGGGAAAAAACGGCTGTGGACGCAGAAGGGATTGCGCCAGTGGAGGCACGGGGAACACCGTTGAGTTCAACAGCAAGGGCTGCGACAAAGGGATTATCCTGCATCAGACCTTGCAGCTGGTCGGCAAGCTGGTCATCGTTCCAGGTGGCAATGACCGTGCTTTCCACAGTGTCCAGAAGATGCGTGATGCCGCCTAGTTCCATTTTGACAATATTGACGGCAATGCTGCTTTCAGAGAGCAGCAAGCGCAGATCATTTTTCTGAAGTAAAAAATAATCGTCCACCACATTGGCGCAGAGCACGACAGCAAGCACGACCAGCCAGACACTGTGGATGGCCCAGTGTGGCCGGGAAGCCAGCGTTCTGAAAAAGGCCGTGATGCTCATGTCAAAACTCGGCAGGTAAATATGTTTATTGCATGATACTACCGCTATCGCGGGCAGGCAAGGAGCGACCCGCCCCATCCCGCAGAGTTCTTTTATTTTTTTCTCTTTTCTCCTACCATGCGGCAACGGAGGTCGTATGCAGAAACTTTATGTCGCCATGGTCGGTCTGCCCGCGAGGGGAAAATCCACTCTGGCAAAGCGCATCCGCGATGGGCTTGTGACCGAGGGCATTGCCGCAAAGCTGTTCAACAACGGCGACATGCGCCGCGCGCTCATTGGCGCGGAATCCACCGACCCCAACTTTTACGATCCCAACAACAAGCTGGGCCGCGATGCGCGCGAAATGATCTGCATGCGCAACATGGAGATTGCCCGCGAATGGCTTGCCAAGGACGGCGAGGTGGCCATCCTTGACGCCACCAATGTCAGCCGCGCGCGCAGGCACCTCATAGAAACCACACTCACCGACTACCCGGTGCTCTTTGTGGAATGCGTCAATGAAGACCAGCTGTTGCTCAATGCCTGCATACGCCGCAAGACCACTTTGCCGGAATACGCCTCGTATACTGAAGAAGAAGCTCTTGCCAGCTTTATGAAGCGCATCAGCTACTATGAAACCATTTACGAGCCATTGCAGGACGAAAAATACTGGCTGCGCGTTGATTCCACCGCCAACCGCATTCTGGACGAGCGCCCCTGCGAAAGTTCACCCTACTATCCCGCTATCCGCGAAATGGTTGTCAGCGTGTGGATTCAGTGCCTGTATCTGGCGCGCCACGGGCAGACGGAATTCAACCTGCGGGGGCGCATCGGCGGCGACCCGCCGCTCACAGCCACGGGCCGCGCCCAGGCGCTTGCCCTGGCCGCCCACCTGCGTAACAAGCCCATTGAGTGGGTGTTTACCTCCACGCGCATTCGCTCGCACGAGACGGCAACCCCGCTGCTGACCGAGCGCCCCGAGGCTCATGCCATGGCCTTTAAGGAATTTGACGAAATCTGGGCGGGCGACTGCGAAGGCATGCTCTACAGCGAAATCCGCGAACGCATGCCCGAGGTTACCCAAGGCCGCAACGCCAGCAAATACACTTACACCTACCCCAATGGCGAAAGCTACGCCCTGCTGCGTGAACGGGTGCAACGCGGTTTGCGGCGGGCGCTTTTTCTGGCCGGGGATGCCCCCCTGCTCATTGTGGGGCATCAGGCCATCAACCGGGTGCTGCTTTCGCTCTTTCTACGGCAGCGCAACGAAGACGTACCCTTTATCTATATTCCGCAAAACCAGTATTACCACATCAGCCTGACGCCGCGCCGCAAGGTCTTTGAACGCGTGCCCTATGACGGCGGGCCGGGGGCCAGCCTGCTGACTGAATAAAAAAAGGCTGCACTCCGACCTGCCCGCGCGTCCATCAAACGCAGGCAAACCGGGGCACAGCCCGTGGACAGACTGTTAAGCAGGGCGCGGTGTTACGTTGTTACGCACCGCGCCCTGTTTTTACTCAGCATTCAAGGCAACCGGCCAGGCGGTTGAAAACCGTCGGTTCCGCATGCCCCACCTGCACATCCAGCACATCGTGCAGCTTGCGCACCTGCTTGACTATCTGCTCCATGCGCCCGTCGTCCTTGACCACCAGCCACATGCGGCAGGTATCGCCGTCTGCTTCCGGCGTGACAAGCACGCCCTCAAGGTTGTAGGCGCGGCCAGCAAAGAGGCCGCACACGTGTGAAAGCACACCAGGATGATTGTTGACGCTCAAGTGCAAAGTTGTAAGCGCGCTCGTCACGGAACCGTTCATGCGTTAACCCCCTCTATCATCTGACTGTTGGCCGCTCCTGGCGGCACCATTGGAAAAACTTTTTCTTCTGCGCTCATGCGCACTTCAAGCAGGCATGGGCCGGGCGTACCCAGTGCCTTTTCCAGCACGGCCCGGGGGTCGCGCTCGTTGTTAAGACAGATGGCAGGCATGCCAAAGCCCTGGGCAATGCGCACAAAATCCGTGCCTGCCGTGAAGGTCGAGCCGAACAGCCGCCCTCCGAAGAACAGATCCTGCTGTTGCTGTACCAGCCCCAATCCACTGTTGTTGCACAGGATAATCTTGACGTTGGCCTGATTTTCAACAGCCGTGGCCATTTCCTGGATATTCATGAGCAGGCTGCCATCGCCGGAAAAACAGACCACGGTTTCCTCCGGTTTTGCCAGCGCAGCGCCAATGGCGGCAGGCAGACCAAAGCCCATTGTTCCCAACCCGCCGGAGGTGAGCCACTGCCGGGGCTGCATCATGGGGTAAGCCTGAGCCACGCGCATCTGGTGCTGGCCCACGTCTGTGCTCACGATGCCCTTGCCGTGCAGGGCGTCCGCCACGTGCCTGATGATGCCGTAGGGCGAGCAGACCTCATCCGTGCGGTCAAAACGCAGGCCGTGCTCCGCCTTGCATGCTGCCACGCGCTCAAGCCACGGCTCGTGGTCGGTCTTGCGCAACAGGGGCAGCAGGGCCGTGAGAGCCTCTGCCGCGTCCGCCGTAATGCCCACCTGCGGAACGCGCAGCTTGCCCACCTCGCAGGCATCAATATCAATGTGGATAAGGCCCGTCTTGGGGCAAAACCCATCCAGTCTGCCCGTGGCGCGGTCGCCAAGACGAGCGCCCACAACCATGAGCAGATCGCATTCGTCCACCAGCATATTGGAGGCGCGCGCTCCGTGCATGCCAAGCATGCCCACGGCCAGCTCGTGCCCGTGCGGCACGGTGCCCAGCCCGCGCAGGGACATGACGGCAGGGATACGCCGGGCCTCCATAAAGGAAACCACCGCCGTCGAAGCCTCGGGAGAAGACGTGCCGCCGCCCAGCAACAACAGGGGACGCTTAGCGGCGTTCATCATTTCCGCCGCGCGGGCAAGAGCCTGCGGGTCTGGCTGCGGCATGGGCGCGGGGGTTCCGGCGGCGGGCAGCTCCTGCAATTCAGCAACAGCCACCTGCACGTCGCGCGGGATATCCACCAGCACGGGGCCGGGGCGGTCGCCTGCGGCAATGGCAAAGGCCTCGGGAATCACGCGCAGCAGTTCGTCAATGGAGCGCACAATGAAGTTGTGCTTGGTGGCGGGAATGGACATGCCGTAGATGTCCACTTCCTGAAAGGCATCGGTGCCAATCATGCTCAGGGGCACCTGCCCAGTAATGCAGACAAGGGGCACGGAGTCCATGCGCGCATCGGCGAGCGCCGTAAGCGTATTTGTGGCGCCGGGGCCGGAAGTGGCAAAGATAACGCCGGGACGCCCCGTAACCCTCGCCATGCCCTGCGCTATGAAGCCTGCGCCCTGCTCGTGGCGAGCGAGGATATGCCGGATGGTTCCACTGCGCCCGAGGGCATCGTAGAGAGGAAGATTGAAACCGCCCGGAATGCCCGTAATGTGAGTGACACCCTGGTTTTCCAGCAGGCGGATGGTGAGTTCTGCTCCCGAAAGACGTAACATCGCCGCAAGACTCCTTTTCGATGGTGAGGCTTGTCGGCGGCGGTGCGGACTAAAAAAACCCCGCCGACTCGCGCCGGCGGGGTTTGCAATACTACCTTAGATCTTCCCTGCTCAGAACGCGCGCAAAGTGTGACACCGTACTACTACGGCGCACATAATGGATAGCAGCGCTACGTGGCGGAAAGAAGATTGTGTGTTCATGCTCATGTTTGAGACCCTACGCCCGCACCCGGCAAGATGTCAACATGTCAGACCAGTTCAGCCCGACAATTTATTTTTTACGTTTTTTGCCCTCGGTATGAGGCAGCAGCAACTTGACCGCGCGCACTTCGTCAATACGGCGGCGATCCATGCGGGTTATCTCCAGATCCCAGCCTTGATAGCGCAAGCGCGCGCCTTTTTCCGGTATGCGGCCAAGGCGCTCCATGATGAGCCCCCCGAGGGTGGCGCTGCACAGACGGCGCGGCAGGCTCACCCCAAGCCAGCTTGCAAATAGGTCAACAGCCAGACGCCCCGGCAGAACCCAACTGCCGTCAGGCCTGCGGCAAACCTCCGGCCCGGCGGGCATGTCGCCCATCTGGCCCGCAAGCACGCTCAACAGTTCCGCAGGGGTGATGATGCCCACAACACTGCCGTATTCATCCCGCACAAAGGCCAGGGGCGCGGGATTGGTACGAAAATCCTCCAGCAGGGTCGTCAGCGGCGTGTGCTCGAATATGGTGGGCGCGGGCCGCACGTAGGTTTTCAGATTCCACTCGCGGTTGCCTATACCCTGTTGCTCCTGTTGCAGGATTTCACCAGGGTGCACCACTCCCAGCACTTCGTCCGTATCGCGCCGCTGCACAGGCAGCCAGGCAAGGCGCGAGGCCGCCGCAAAACGCGTGACCGTGGCGCGGTCGGCATTGCTGTCCAGCCAGTCCACGCGCTGACGCGGGATCATGATAAAACGTGCAGTGCGCCCGCCAAGGCGGATCACGCGGGCTACCATGTCCCGCTCCATGGGAGCAAAGAGCTGCCCCCCGGCGTCACCGGCCAGCGCCGCTGCCTCCAGCTGCGCCTCGCCGCCGCCGGGCACGCCCCCGCCGAGCAGGTTCAGGATGACCCGTGCCGTGGATTCGCGCATATCGCGCATGCTGTAGCGCCTGCGGCGGCTACGCAAGGCCCACTGGTTGCAGGCCTCCACCAGTACAGAGAACCCAATGGCCGCGTACATATAGCCCTTGGGAATGTGGTAGCCGAGGCCATCGGCCAGCAGGCTCAGACCGATCATCAGCAGAAAACCCAGGCACAGCACAATGACCGTGGGGTGGCGCTCCACAAATTCCAGCAGGGGGGCTGCGGCAAGCACCATGATGACCATGGCCGCCAGCACCGCCAGCATCATAATGAACACGTGGTCCACCATGCCCACGGATGTAATGATGGAATCCAGCGAGAACACGGCATCCAGAATGATGATCTGAAAAATTACCTGCCAATAGCCTGCCTGCGGCCCGCTGGTATCGAACCTGCCCGCGTGGCCTTCAAGCCTGTCGTGCAGTTCCATTGTGCCCTTGAGCAGCAAGAACACGCCCCCAGCCATAAGGATAAGATCGCGGGCAGAATAGCCGTGCCCCCCCAGGGTAAACAGGGGGTCGGTAAGGGCAACCAGCCGCGCCATGAAGGCCAGCAGCACCATACGCATGAGCAGGGCAAGCCCAAGGCCGGTCATGAAGGCCTGACGCTTCTTTTCCTGCGGCAGCTTGTTCACAAGTATGGAAATAAAAACCAGGTTGTCTACGCCCAGCACCACTTCCAGCAGCACCAGCGTACCCAGGCCAGCCCAGGCTGCGGGGTCAGTTACCCATGCCAGATCCCACATATTTTCTCCGGCGGCCATGCCGCGTTTCCGTAATAAAAAAGGGGCCAGAGGCCCCAGCAGACAGCAATTCCCGCCTGGCGGGATTTGAAAACCATGCGCGCCCGACGACACCGCGAGGCGCTGTCAGTGCATGATTTCTGGTTGCGTTGACTTTGTCAAACGCAATGGGGGGCCAAAGGCCCCCCATAAAACCGTGCATGGCCAGAAGGCGTACACTTATGTGCCGTAATCCGGCGCAGTGCTGTGCCTATTCGGCAGCAAGCTGGATGCGCTCGAAACCGGTGACGGAGATTTCGTCGCCGATGGTCTTGCCCGTTTCGCGCACGATGTCGGAAATGGTCTTCTTGTCGTCGCGGATGTAGGGCTGTTCCATGAGGCAGACTTCCTTCTGGAACTTCTTCACCGCGCCGTCGGCAATCTTGTCCACGATCTGGGCGGGCTTGCCTTCTTCAATGGCCTTCTGGCGGTAAACTTCGCGTTCACGCTCCACAGCGGCCTGATCAAGGCTGGCGGCGTCAAGGGCCAGGGGGCTGGCGGCGGCAACCTGCATGGCGAGGTTTTTGGCCAGTTCCAGCACTTCGGGCTTGGCGGCGCTTTCGGCCTTGCCGCAGGTCAGGTACACAAGTACGCCGATCTTGCTGTTGGCGTGGACATACTGACCCACCACGTCGTTGGCGCTCTTTTTGCTGAAGCGGGCAAACTTGCCAAGCTGCATGTTTTCGCCCACGGAGGCGATGAGCTGGGTCACTTCTTCGCCCAGAAGGGCTTCAAGAGCGGCGGCGTCGGCAGGAGCCTTTTCAAGGATAACCTGGGTCACGCGGGTGGCCATGGTCTGGAACTGTTCGCCGCGAGCCACAAAGTCGGTTTCGCAAAGCAGCGAACCCATGGCGATGTGCATGTTGTCGGCAGTGGCGGCCACGGTCACGAGGCCTTCGCTGGTGGCGCGGCCAGACTTTTTGGCAGCCTTGGCCATGCCCTTCTGACGCAGCCAGTCAACGGCCTTTTCCAGGTCGCCTTCCACTTCCACCAGGGCTTTCTTGCAGTCCATCATGCCTGCGGCGGTCATGTCGCGCAGTTCTTTAACCAATTGTGCAGTGATAGCCATAGTATACTCCACACGCTGTCCGGCCCCAAGCCGGAGTTTTGTAAATGCCTGATCGGTTGCGCGGCCTCCGCGAAGCGCGGCGCGCAATCTTTCATCCAGACGGGGGCAGCGCAGCCTTTACAGGTTGCGCCGCCCCCAGGATACGGAATATGGAAAGGCCTGCTATTCGGCGGGAGCGGCTTCCGGAGCGGAGGCGACGGCTTCGGCCTTCTGCATGGCTTCTTCGGCGTTGACGACTTCGCCCTTGTGATCCTTGTTCATGGCTTCGCCTTCCATGCAGGCTTCGGCGAAAGCAGCCACAAACAGCTTGATGGCGCGGATGGCGTCGTCGTTGCCGGGGATGATGTAGTCAATGACATCGGGATCGCAGTTGGTGTCGGTCACGGCCACGATCGGGATACCGAGCTTGCGGCATTCCTTCACGGCGATGTCTTCACGGTGCGGGTCGATGATAAAGGCTAGCTGGGGAATGCGGTCCATGTTCTTGATACCGCCAAGGGTTTCCTCGAGCTTTTTCATTTCGCGTTCCAGAAGCAGAATTTCCTTCTTCTGGTAGCGATTGATGGTGCCGTCGCCAAACATGGCTTCCAGCTTCTTCAGACGGTCCACGCTCTTCTGGATGGTGACAAAGTTGGTGAGCGTGCCGCCCATCCAACGGTTGGTCACGTGGAACTGACCGGCGCGGCCAGCCTCAGCGGCCACGGCTTCCTGAGCCTGACGCTTGGTACCGATGAACAGCACCTTGCCGCCCTTGGCAACAGTGTCGACCACTTTGTCGTAGGCGACGCGGAACAGCTTGACGGTCTGCTGCAGGTCGATGATATGGATGCCGTTGCGGGCGCCAAAGATGTAAGGACGCATCTTGGGATTCCAGCGGCGGGTCTGGTGACCGAAATGCACGCCGGTTTCCAGCATTTGCTTCATGCTGACATAAGCCATTGGGATTCCTCCAAAGGGTTAACTTCTTCCACCCATGCCCTGACCCTGCAACCCGATGTCCACACCCAGGAGGGACAAGCCGTCCTTGGGCGCAAAAAATGGACGACGCCACACGCGCCGTCCCACCGGGCACCCCGGGCCGCTGCCTTTGGGTGTGCTTGATGGAAAGGGAGTCAATACACTATCACCTTGCGAATAGCAAGCATTGATGCGGAAATTTCCGCGCAAACCGCAGATCGGCCTAACGGTTCAGCCCCTGCACAAGCTCGGGCCGGGTTTCGCTCAGCCCCTTTCCTGCATAAATTACCAGAACATCACTATTTTTTACGCGAACAAGATCGGGATGCGCGTCAAAAAACGCTGCCGCCCGCTCAAATTCCTCACGCGACACCCCGCCCCCGCCGCCGGCAAGGTAGGCCGTGCCCGCATAGGGTGAAATCATCACCACGCTGTCGTCCAGCGGGCCGTCCATGTGCGATATGTCGGCGGTATAGCGCTGGTAGGGATAAAATACGTGCGGCCCAAGGCCTGACTGCGCCCACACACGCACAGTCGGGGGGAAATCCGGCAACTGCCCCAGAGCTTCGCGAAGGCGCGCATGGGCCTGAGCATCGGGGTGTTGCAGCAGCCGGGCCACTGTCACAGCCGGATTGTACCAACCCGTCTGCGTAGCCAGCATGATGACGGCCATCGCCGCCCCGGCGACGGGCAGAAACTTTTTCCACACGGCGGGGCGAAGTTTGCCCTGCACCCACATGCAGGCGTGGCAGATGGCCAGCATCAGGAACACACCGGGCAAATCCTCATACTGCCCGGCCATAGCCCACATCTGGCTGTAGCCGGAAACAGCCACCATGGCGAGATAGGGCAACGTGCACAGCAGGCAGAGCAAGGCCTTGCGCCCAAGCAGGGGCAAAAACCACGAGTACGCCAACAACTGGATATAGTATCGCAGTTTGAGATCCCACTGCCCGCGCACATCTACAAAATGGCTGAAGGCATAGCCCGTGCCCGCGCCCGCAAGCTGGCGCATGTAGGGCAGCCATACTTTTGTTGCGGTGACAAACCACAGGCCGGAACACAGGCATAAAACCGCGCCGACACGCCGCTGCCCCAACAGCAAAAAGGCATACATGCCCAGGCAGAAAATACTGGGCGCGGCGCGCTCCTGCGCCAGAAAGACCACAAGGCAGCATCCGGCCAGCGCCCACCAGCGGCGCTTGTGCAGCATGAGCACGGCCAGCATGAGCATGGGTGTGACGAGTGTTGTATAGTGAACCTGCCGCGACCACGGCGTGAGCACCGGACGGGAAAAAAAGAAAAGAAGCAGCGCAAAACCTGCCGTCCACACCCAGTTGCCGGAAGGCGTATCGCCTTCCGCTTCTTCATGCAGGGTACGCACCAGCCGGGGCAGAATGAAGGCCATTGACCCCACCGCCACGCCTTGCAGAACGCTGAGAGGGTACGGGCTCTTCCACGGCCCCACAAGGGGGGCCAGCAGGGCCGTCAGGGGGGTGCAATGGTGGGCGTAAAAGGGCTTGCCCTCATAGACGTTGGAAAAAGGAGCCTGCCAGTCCCAGCCGTTCCAGACCCGCCAGATCTGCGTAATAAAGTAGCCAAAATCCGCATCATTGATGACAAAGCTGCGCATCTGCAACACGCTGCCCCATATGAACAAGGCGGCAAAAGCCAGAGGAATGTACCAGAGCACCAGCTTTTCCGCCAGTGCAGACCCGCCTGTACAGGACTTGCAGTTCATGTTCATATCATCTCGCTCAATCAAAAATTTGCGGCCCCGCGCAAGGGCACGGGCTGATTTCAGTATCACGCCGGGAGCCGGGTCACAAGCCGGGCATGACGCGCCCGCTGGCAGCGCCCCTTTTCAAACGGTGCATCTATACTTATAGTTAGAGTTCACGCTGCGCCTCAAGCGGCGCTGCACATCAACACTTCAGGATTCATCATGAACAAGCACGGATTCACTCTTCTTACAGAACAGCATCTGCACGAAGTGGACGGCACCGCCCGTTTGTGGCGGCACGAGGCCACCGGCGCGCAACTGCTTTCCATTAATAACTCTGACGAAAACAAGTGCTTTGGTGTCAACTTTCGCACGCCGCCAGCCGACTCCACAGGCGTTGCCCACATTCTGGAGCACTCCGTTCTTTGCGGCTCGGACAAATATCCCGTCAAGGAACCCTTTGTGGAGCTGATGAAGGGATCGCTGCAAACCTTCCTTAACGCCTTCACCTTTCCCGACAAGACCTGCTACCCCATCGCAAGCTGCAATCTGCGCGATTTTTACAATCTCATTGACGTCTACATAGACGCAGTGTTTCACCCGCGCATCGATGAAGATATCTTCCGGCAGGAAGGCTGGCACGTGGAGGCCGAAACGCCCGATGGCCCGTGGTCATACAAGGGCGTGGTCTACAACGAGATGAAGGGGGTTTACTCCTCGCCCGATTCCGTCCTCGCGGAGCAGAGCCAGCAGGCGCTCTTCCCCGATACGCTCTACAGCCTTGATTCCGGCGGCAATCCGGAAAACATCCCCGACCTCACCTACGAGGCCTTTTACGATTTTCACAGCCGCTACTACCACCCCAGCAACGCCCGCTTTTTCTTCTGGGGCGACGACCCGGAAGACGAGCGCCTGCGCCTGACGGCAGCAGCGCTTGAGGGCTACACGGCCCGACCGGTCAATTCCGACGTGCCTTTGCAGCCGCGTCTGGAAACCCCACGGCAGATCGAAGTAGCCTATGCCGCCTCCAAGGGCGAAAAGCGCGCGCTGTTCACGGTCAACTGGCTTTTGGGCGAGCGTGGGGACGTGCATCAGGCCCTGCTGATGGAAATGCTCGAGCATATCCTTGAAGGCCTGCCCGGCTCCCCCCTGCGCAAGGCGCTCATCGCCTCCGGCCTTGGTGAAGACACCACCGGCTGCGGGTTGGAGACTGACCTGCGCCAGATGTACTACTCTACCGGTCTCAAGGGCGTGGCCCCGCGCGATGTGCAGCAGGCCGAACTGCTTATTTTTGACACCCTGGCCCAACTGGCGGAAGAAGGCATCCCCCGCTCGGCAGTGGAAGCCGCCGTCAACAGCGTGGAATTCGCCTACCGTGAAAACAATTCCGGGCGCTTCCCCCGTGGGCTTTCGGCCATGGTGCAGTCGCTGACCACATGGCTGTATGATGGAGACCCCCTGGCCCCTCTGGCCTGGGAGGCTCCGCTCAACGCCCTCAAGGCCCGCATTGAGGCTGGCGAACCCGTATTTGAACAGGCCATCAAGGACTGGTTCCTTAACAACGAGCACCGTGCCACCGTGGTGCTGCTGCCCGACACCAAGCTGGGCAAAACCCGCGAAGAGGCGGAAAAGGCCCGCGTGGACGCCGTGCAGGCCGCCGCCGATGCCGAGGCCCGCGCCAAAATGGTGGAAGAAACCGCCCGCCTCATGGAAGCCCAGAGCGCGCCCGACAGCCCGGATGCCCTTGCGACCATCCCGGCCCTGGGGATTGAAGACCTGCCGCGTGAAAACGCCTTGCTCCCCCGCGCCGTGGCGGAACTGCCCGAAACATTCCTGACGCACGAATTGCCAACACAGGGTATTGCCTACGCAACCCTGCTGCTGCCCCTTGCCAATGTGCCGGACAGACTCGTGCCCCTGCTGCCGCTCTTTGCCCGTTCCCTCACCGAAACGGGCACCGCAAAGCGCGACTTTACGGAGCTTGGCGCGCTCATGGCCGCCAAGACGGGCGGCCTTGGCGCTGAAACGCTGGTGGGCCTTGTGCGCGGCAGCCGCAAGACTTTTGGCTACCTGGGCGTGTCGGGCAAGGCCGTGTACGACAAGCTGCCCGACCTCTTTGCCCTGACCCGCGAGATTCTGCTGGAACCCCTGACGGACGCCGACGTGTTGCGCGAACGCCTGGGCCAGATGCTGCTGGAAGGCAAGGCCCGGCTGGAGCACGGTTTGCAGTCCGCCGGGCATGCGGCGGTCAGCGCCCGCCTGCGGGCGCGCTTCAACGGCGCAAGCGCCGTTGCCGAACGCACCTCGGGTCTGAGCTATCTTGAGAGCGTGCGCGCCCTGCTGGAACGCATGGACACCGAACCGCAGTCAGTTTTGAGCGATCTTGAAGAACTGCGCGCGCGCATCATTGCCCGCCCCGGCGCGATCGTGGACTGCACCGCAGAGGCGCAGGGTCTCGCCCTGGTAGAAACGGAAGCCCGCCAGTTGTTGCGCTCGCTTTCGCCCGCGCGGGCAGGGGCGTCAACGGACTTTGGCAGCGCCCCCCTGGAACTGCCCAAGGGCGAAGCCTTCATTGCCCCGGCCCAGATCAACTATGTGGGCAAGGCCGCCAACATCTATGATCAGGGCTATGTATACCACGGCTCGGCCAGCGTTATCCTGCGCAGCCTGCGCATGGGCTACCTGTGGGAGCGCGTGCGCGTGCGCGGCGGCGCGTACGGCGCGTTCTGCAATCTTGACCGCCTTGGCGGCACCCTTGTGTGCGCCTCATACCGCGACCCCAACGTTGACGACACGTTGGCGGCCTTTGACGGCATGGCCGAATACCTGCGCACCTTCAGCCCGGACAAGGCCCAGCTCACCCAGGCCATAGTGGGCGCGGTGGGCGATCTGGACAGCTACCTGTTGCCCGACGCCAAGGGTGCGCAGTCCCTCTCGCGCTGGCTTACGGACGACACCGATGCCGCCCGCGCACTCATGCGCGAAGAAATCCTTTCCACCACCGGAAAGCACTTCCGCGAATTTGCCGAGGTGCTGGCCGAGGTTGCGCGCAACGGATCCACCTGCGTTCTGGGCGGGCCCAAGACCGAAGCCGCAGCCAAGGAACACGGCTGGAGCAGCACCAAGCTGGTGTAGCATCCCGCAATTACAGAATGATAAAGGGGGAGATTTTCCAGAAATCTCCCCCTTTGTGCATGGTGGCTGCATGGCCGACGTCACATGCCGCGCACAAGGAACACCCCATGTCCCAAGATTCAGGCGACCAGACGCTCCAGCCAGACACAACGCATCTGCGGCCCGCACGCTTTGCAGGCCGCCTGGCCGCGCCCTCTTTTGTGTTGCCCGCCGGAGTGGCGGAAAACGCGCGCTTTCTGGCTGGCAAGGTGGACGAGGTGGGCCTGTGCTTTTTTGAAGCGCAGTCCTGTCTGGACTACGGCCCGCAGGATTTGCCGCCCGACCTGGCAACCCTGCCCCTGCGCTGGCATGTGCATCTGCCCGTTGACCTGCCCTGGCCCGCCAGCAAGAGCGCCGCGCATCCTGCCCGTAGGGCCGCGCAATTGGCAATGTCCGTACTTGGCAAGGCGGCCTTTCTTCAGCCGCGTTACGCCGTGCTGCACCCGCCCCAAGGTTCGCCCATGGTGCAACGCCGCCTGCTGGCAGGTTTTACGCACCACTGGAAAAACATCTGCAATGTCCCGCTGTTGCTGGAAAACGTTGCCCACAGTGATATTGCCTGTCTTGGAAATGGATTTCTTCAGGATCACGGACTGGGCCTGTGTCTGGACGTAGGGCACCTCCTGGGCTATGGTCAAAAAAACCTGTTGGTTTCGACCCTGCCAGAGCAGGCGACCATGACGCACTGGAGCGCCCCCGGCGACGGCGACCGGCATCTGTCCCTCACGGCTTTTACGCCTGGGCAGGCGCAGACCGCAGCCGCCCTCATGCAGCGTATCCCCGATTCAGCAGTGCATCTGGTCGAGATATTCAACTGGGATCGCCTGGTCGCATCCCTGCCGGTGCTGGAGGCGCTTGCGCAACCGCATTCCGGCGCATGAACACTGGTAAACGCACTTTCGCAAGCGGGCTTTCGCAGAAGAACTTTCAAGGAGAATCATGGCTGGCGCCACAGACCACATCGCCCTGCTGCAAAAATGGCGGGCAGGTCTCAGCAAGGACGACCGCTGGTGCATCCTCATCAATGCCGACCCCGATGCCCTGGCATCGGCGCTGGCGCTCAAGCGTATTATGATCCACAAGGTGCACAATGTGGACATTGCGCGTATCAATGAGGTGACCCGGCCCGACAATCTGGCCATGATCCGCTACCTGAACATCCCCGTGCGCCCCTGGCAGCCTGAAAATGCCGACCAGTACACCCACTTTGCCATGGTGGATTCCCAGCCCCACCACAGCAAGGCCTTTCAGGGCCTGCACTTTGACTGCATCATTGACCACCATCCCCTGCCCCGCGCCGCCAGCAACATTACGGCATGCTCACTGGCTGGCCCGGCTTTGTTGCGCGATATTCGCCCCAACATGGGCGCCACCAGCACCATGATGGCCCGCTATCTCAAGGCCCTGCGCATGCGCCCCGGCCCAAGGCTGGCCACTGCCCTGCTGTACGGCATACGCACAGACACGGCGGCTTTTGAGCGCTCCGGCGGCGAGGACGATTTTCGCGCCTATCAGTGGCTTTCGCGCCATGCGGACAACGGCCTGCTGCGCCGTATTCTGCGCAGCGAATATCTGCGGGAATGGCTGCCGCTATTTTCGCGCGCATTCCGTTCCCTTGCCGACTGCCGCGGCGGTGGGGCCTTTGCCTCGCTCAACGAGGTCAACAGCGCAGACCTCTTGGTGGCAGTGGCGGACTTTTTCACGCGGGTACACGGCCTGCGATGGATAGCCGTAAGCGGCGTGGTGGACAAGACCGTTATTGTGATCTTTCGCGGCGATGGCGGGCGGGATATTGGCCGCCTTGCGGACGCCTGCTTTCACGATGTGGGCGAGGCTGGCGGGCACCGCAATCTGGCTCGGGCCGAGTTTCCCCTGTCGGCAGTGCCGGAAGGAGTCAAGCCCGGCGATTTTGTGCTCAAACGGCTTGAAACGCGCAAGCTGCGGCGCAAAGCAACAGCTCCGGACGCCCCCTCTGACCCCGCAGAACGGGGCGCAGCCTGACTTTGCGAACAAATCGCATGTAAAATTCAATTTTCTATTGACAGACTTTTGCTTGCCGCGTAGCTTTTTACCTAGAAATTTTTAAGGATACTTTCATGCAGCGCATTTCTTCCAACCACACCTCCTCCTACGCCGCCGGCATCTTTAGCTGGTATTATTTTGCGTACTTTACCGGAGCCTGTGGTCGGGAGCTTTGCTGACGCGTAAAAGTTAGAAAGTTCAACGGGCCGCAGGCAACAAGCCAGCGGCCCTTTTTTTGTATGGGCCGCCGGAAAAGATGCGGCAAACCCCGCCCACGCGGGTCACCTTAAAGCAGCAGACTGAAAGGAGCGAGCCCATGTACCTTGGAAAAAAAATCCGCCTGGAACGCATTATCAACCGCACAAATGGCCGTACCATCATTGTTCCCATGGACCATGGCGTGACCATAGGCGCTGTTGAAGGCCTAGTGGACATGCGCGACACCGTCAACGACATGGCAACTGGCGGCGCGGACGCAGTGCTCATGCACAAGGGCCTTGTACGTTGCGGGCACCGCAACGCGGGCAGCGACATCGGCCTTATCATCCACCTCTCCGCCTCCACCGCTCTTTCCCCCCTCGGCAACACCAAAACCCTCGTAGCCACAGTTGAAGAAGCCATCAAGCATGGCGCGGACTGCGTTTCGGTTCACGTCAATCTGGGTGACCCCAATGAACGCCTCATGCTGGCCGATCTGGGCCGCGTAGCTGAATCCTGCGACAACTGGGGCATTCCGCTGCTGGCCATGATGTACGCCCGCGGCCCGCAGATTCAGAACGGCTACGCCAAGGATGTGGTTGCCCATTGCGCCCGCGTGGGCGTTGAGCTGGGCGCGGACATCGTCAAGGTGCCCTATACCGGCGATGCGGAAAGCTTCTCTGAAGTAGTGGCCGCCTGCTGCGTGCCCGTGGTTATCGCCGGTGGCGAACGCATGGATTCCACCCGTCAGATCCTCCAGATGGTTCAGGATTCTTTGAGCGCTGGCGGAGCGGGTATTTCCGTGGGCCGCAATGTCTTCCAGCATCCCAACCGCGTTGCTCTGGTCAAGGCCCTGCGCGCCATTGTACACGACAACGTTTCCGTGGATCAGGCCATGGAAATTGTAGGAGAATAAGCCGCATGTCCCGCATCTATTTCAACTGCGTTCCCTTTGACAAGGGCGATGTGACCCTGGCGCTGGAGTCCGGCGTGGACGGCGTTATTGTGCCGCGCAAGCATGTGGAAGAGGTTTCCGGTCTTTCGCGCTGCCCTGTGTGGGCTGCCGAAGATACCGCCATGATGGCGCTCAACGTCAAGGCTGACGAAGAAGCCGTGCTCGAACGGCTGCATAAGGGCGAGCGTGTGGTTCTGGCTCGCGGCTGGGAGGTAATACCTGTGGAAAACCTTCTGGCCCAGAGCGACAGCGTTCTGGCTGAGGCCGCTACGCTGGACGAGGCCCGCCTTGCCGCAGGAATTTTGGAACGCGGTGTGGCGGGCATTGTTGTATCCAGAGAGGCCGTGGCCGATCTCAAGACCATTGTCAGCCAGTGCAAGCTTTCGCAGGGGCATGAAGAACTGCTGCCCGCCGTGATCACCCGCGTGGAATCCGTGGGCCTCGGGCATCGCGTCTGCGCCGACACTCTCTCCATCCTGCGTAAGGGCCAGGGTATGCTGGTGGGCAATTCCAGCGCCTTTACCTTCCTTGTGCACGCGGAAACCGAGCGCAACGAATATGTTGCAGCCCGTCCCTTCAGGGTCAATGCGGGGGCCGTGCATGCCTACGTGCGTCTGCCCGGCGACAAAACCACCTACCTTGGCGAGTTCAAGGCGGGGCAGGAAGTGCTGATCGTGGACGCCAACGGCGAAACAAGCCTTGCCACCCTTGGCAGGGTCAAGATTGAAGTGCGCCCCATGCTGCTGGTTGAAGCCCAGGTCACCACCGAAGACGGCGTTAAAACCGGCGCGGTATTTTTGCAGAATGCCGAAACCATCCGCCTGACCACCCCCGGCGGCGAACCGGTGAGCGTGGTGAGCCTGAAACCCGGCGATACCGTACTGTGCCGCCTGGACGAAGCCGGTCGCCATTTTGGCATGCGCATCCGCGAAGACATCCGGGAGATATAAGCATGGACGACAGCAACAGCCACTGGCCCAAGGGCCACCCCGTAGCCGCAGCAGGCCGTCAGGCAGCCTCTCCTGATGAGGCGGGCGCGCGCCTTGCCGCCATCCGGCACGAGATTGACGCCGTGGACCAGGATCTGCTCACGCTCTTTAACCAGCGGGCGGCCCTGAGCCTTGAAGTGGGACGCATCAAGGCCGATGTGCCGGGCATTATCTTCAAGCCTCTGCGGGAAAAGGAAGTGCTGGACAGTCTGGCAACGCGCAACCCCGGCCCCCTGCCGGAGGATCATCTGCGGGCAATCTGGCGCGAAATATTTTCTTCTTCCCGCTCCTTGCAGCGGCCCCAGAATGTGGCCTATCTCGGCCCGGAAGGCACGTTTTCCTACTTTGCGGGCGTGGAGTACCTAGGGCATGCCGCCCAGTTCCGCCCCTGCAACGATATTACGCAGGTCTTTCAGGAAGTGGCTTCCGGTCAGTGCGAGCTCGGCGTGGTGCCGCTGGAAAATTCCCTTCAGGGAACCGTGGGCGTGAGCTTTGACCTGTTCCTCAAGTACGATGTGCATATTCAGGCCGAACTGTTCTCGCGCATTTCGCACTGCCTGCTGAGCAACGCGCCTTCGCTGGCAGCCGTGCGCACCGTGTATTCCCATCCACAGCCCCTGGCCCAGTGCGGAGCGTGGCTTCGCGCCCATCTGCCCGGTGCTGGCCTTGTGCCGGTGGAGTCCACCGCTGCCGCCGCCCAGTACGCCGCTGGCAAGGAAGACGCGGCCGCCATTGGTCACGGCAAGCTGGCCGACCTCATGGGTATTGCCGTTCTGGCCCGCCGCATTGAGGACGAGCCCGGCAACTGGACGCGCTTTGTGATCATCGGCCCCGGCGATGCGCGCTCGGGCAGCCGCACGGGCGGCCCCCAGCCCGGCCATACCGGCGCGGACAAAACTTCGCTGCTGTTCACCACGGCAGACAAGGCGGGCGCGCTCTCAAGCGTGCTTGACCTGCTGGCAAGCAACGGTATCAACATGCGCAAGCTGGAATCGCGCCCCCTGCGCGGTCAGCGCTGGAAATACGTTTTCTTTGCCGATGTGGAAAGCGATCTCGAAGATCCCCGCTACGCCCCCCTGCTGGAAAAACTGCACGAAGTCTGTACCAGCTTCCGCATACTGGGCAGCTACCCCACAGGGCCGCAACTGGACCGTCTTGACCTCCACTCGGAAACACCGGAGCAGCCAGCCTCATGAGCCAGAGCACCACTACCATCACCGAGGCCGAAAAGCAGGCCACGGTAAGCGTTACCGCCCCCGCTTCCAAATCTGTTTCGCACCGCTATCTTATTGGCGCAGCGCTGGCGCAGGGTGTTTCCACCGTGCGGCATACCCTTGAAAGCCGCGACCTCGAACGCACCCGCGCCATCCTGTGCGGGGCCGGGGCGAGCATGGAAACCCTGCCCGAAAGCACTCAGGCCTCCGGCGCGTGGCGCGTGACTGGTATGGGTGGCAAGCCGCTCGGCGGCGCGGAGGGTGCGCCCCTTTCCTGTGATGTGGAAGAATCCGGCACCACATGTCGGCTGCTTACCGCAGTGCTGGCCGCTGGCGAGGGCGAATTCCGCATTCACGGCGCGCCGCGCATGCACGAAAGGCCCATTGCCGAACTGACGGACGCCCTCAAAAAACTGGGCCTTGCCGCCACATTTGAAGGCAAGCCCGACTGCCCGCCTCTGGTGCTGCACACCAAGGGCCTTGACCCCGCCCTGTGCGGGGGCGAGGTGACCCTGGGCATGGATATTTCTAGCCAGTATTTCTCGGGTCTGCTGCTGGCGGCCCCCATGGGGCCTGCGCCCCTGTCCGTAACGCTTGGCGGGCAAAAAGCCGTCTCCTGGCCCTATGTGGGGCTGACCCTGCAATGCCTGACCGACTACGGCATCCGCTTTGACGTGGAAACCCGCGCCGAGGCCGATGCCCCGTGGGAAATGCTGCCTCCTGGCACATGGCGCGAGCTCAAGGCCGCGCATCCCGGCTGCCTGCGCGTGACAGTCCATCCCGGCGCGTACCTCGCGGGCAACTACACAGTTGAAGGCGACTGGTCTGGCGCGTCCTATCTGCTAGCCGCTGGCGCACTGGGCCTCAAGCCCGTGAGGGTTGAAGGTCTGCGCACTGATTCCCTGCAGGGCGACCGCGCCATGCTGGGCATTTTGCAACGCATGGGCGCGCGCATAACCATGACGGAGGATTCCGTCACTGTGTATCCCTCCGCCCTTCACGGTGTGGAGCTGGACATGGGCGACTGCCCCGACCTCGTTCCCACCGTGGCCGTGTTGGCGGCCTTTGCGCAGGGCTCCACGCGCATCAGCAATGTGGCCCATCTGCGTTATAAAGAATCGGACCGCATCAGCGCCCCGGCGCAAGAGCTTGCCAAGGCTGGCGTGGTCATTGACCAGCTTTCCGACGGCATGCTCATTCACGGCCTGGCCGGACGCGGCAACGGCAAACCGGACTGTCCGCGTCTGCCCGAGGGAATTTCCCTCTCGGCCCACAACGACCACCGCATCGCCATGTCCCTGGCCCTGCTGGGGCTGCGCCAGCCTGAAACAAACGTACGCGACCTGCTGGACGACCCGCTGGTGGTGCGCAAATCCTTTCCGCAATTCTGGAATATCTGGGAGCAACTGGCATGAACGGCAATCAAGGCAGTAACGGCAATCCTGCCGTCCAGAACGGCGGGGAATCCGCCGCGGAGGATGGATTTGACGGCTTTACCGGCTTCTGCCCACGCAATCCCGTAAAAACAGTCATAGTTGGCTCCACTGGCCGCATGGGCGCCATGCTGTTGGCCCGCGCCAAGGCGGCAGGGCTGAACGTGGCAGGCGTGGACGTGCCCCTGACGCCTGAAGTTCTGGCTCCCGCCTGCTCGGGGGCCGATCTGGCCATCATTTGCGTTCCTGCCGCTGTATTCAGCGAGGTTATCGCCACGGTCTGCCCGCATCTGTTCCCTGGGGCTGTGCTGGCGGACATAACGTCGGTAAAGGAAATCCCCCTGCAACAGATGGAAAAGGCCTGGGCCGGGTCAGTGGTGGGCACGCATCCCCTCTTTGGCCCCAAGCCTGACCCGCAGGCAGACCAGCCCGTGGCCATTGTACCCGGGGGACAGGCACAGCAAAGCCATGTGGAACTGACCTCGGGCTTTTTTACAGCTCTTGGCTGCCGTGTATTCTGCACCACGGCTGAAAAGCACGACAAAGCCATGGCCAGCATCCAGAACATGAACTTCATCACCAGCCTGGCGTACTTTGCCCTGCTGGCGGAGCATGAGGATCTGCTGCCCTTTCTTACGCCTTCGTTCCGCCGCCGCCAGAACGCGGCCCGCAAAATGCTGACGGAAGACGCCCGCATGTTCGCCGGGCTGTTTGAGGCCAATCCCTACAGCTACGAAGCTGTGCGCCAATACCGCCAGATGCTCAACCTCGCCGCCGCTGGCGATATTGACCTGCTCTGCCAGCGCGCCCGCTGGTGGTGGCAGGAGGATGCGGACCACGAAAAAACATAGTATACGCATGGCAAGACACGGTTCGGGAGCGCAAGGCTTGTTGCCTGGCGTGGCCTGATGCCGTAATCCGCTGGAGTTGCCCGTGGTTACACAGCCAATCAAGCCTATCGCCTTTTACCTGCCGCAGTTCCACCCGATCCCCGAAAATGATTGCTGGTGGGGTAAAGGTTTTACAGAATGGACCAACGTGCGCGCAGCGCGGCCCCAATTTACTGGCCACTACCAGCCGCATGAGCCACACCCGTCAATAGGCTGGTACGACCTGCGCGACAGGTATTTTTTGCGCCGTCAGCATGCCATGGCCGCCCAATATGGTATTTATGGCTTCTGCTACTATTACTACTGGTTTAACGACCACTCTCTGCTTGAAACCCCGTTGCTGCGCATTCGCGATGATGCCAGTATTACTCTTCCTTTTTGCCTGTGCTGGGCAAACGAGGCATGGACGCGGGCATGGTACGGGCAAAACAAGCAGGTACTGCTGAACAATGACTATTCTGAATCTACCATGCGCGGCTTCATGGGCAGCATTTTGCCCTATCTGCGCCACGAGCGTTATATTCTGGCAGGCAATCGCCCACTGCTGCTTGTTTACCGCCCAGAGGACATTCCCAATTGTTCGCATTGGGCTGAGGTATGGCGCGACATGGCGCAGCAGGCGGGGCTTGCGGGACTGTACATGGTGGGGGTGGAAGCCCTGACAATGGGGGTACCGCCACAGGAATACGGCTTTGATGCCACAGTGCGCTTTGCGCCTGACTGGAGCTGCGTCCAGCGCACCCAAATTGCCGGGAACCCGCAAAAATGCTGCGACTACCCCGGCACTGCCGCCGCCATGCTGCACAGGCCCGCTGTAAGCTACACTCGCTACACAACGGTCTTTCCCTCATGGGACAACTCCCCCCGTTATCACGCTAATTCCATTGCCTTTCTCAATGCCAATCCCGGCGCTTTTCGCCGAGTGACGGAAGTAGCCATAGAGGAAGTACGCCGCGCCCAAAGGCCAGAACCTTTTTTGTTCATCAACGCCTGGAATGAGTGGGGCGAGGGCTGCCATCTTGAACCCGACAAAAAATATGGCTTTGCATGGCTCGAAGCCATGCAGGCCGCCCTGAACACTGCGTAACCATGTGAATATCAGCTTACCTGCCCGCCAGTTCTCTGACGGGCATATTTTTTGCTACCACCTGAGCAAAGCGCTTCGCGGCGCCAATCAAACCAGGGCGGTAAGAGCATGTTCGGTTCACAGCAAGATCCAAGCAGAACAGAAGAAGCCACTCCAAAACGCGTCAGCAAACAGCGTGAGGAGGGCAATGTTCCCAAAGCGCAGGAGCTTGGCAAGGCCGTGAGCCTGCTGGGGGGCATGTGTATTCTTTATGCCTGGATCGGCCCCATGGCCGACAACATCAAACGCCTTTTCCGCCACTTTCTCAGCCACTCGTGGGAGTTCGATCCCAATCCCGAAAACGTATACAGCCTCAGCATTGACGTCACGCTTGAAATTGCCCGCATGATCATGCCAATCATGCTGACTCTGGGCTTTCTGGCCTTTCTGGCGCAGCGCCTGCAGGTGGGCAAACTCTGGACAACCAAGGTGATGCGCCCCAAGTTGCAGCGCTTTAACATAGTTCAGGGCCTCAAGCAGATGCTGGCATCGCCGCAAACAGCCCTGCGCACCATCAAGAGCCTGCTGTTTTCTCTTGTTCTCGGCATCATCCCCGGCTGGATCATCTTCAAGGAACATCAAAATTTTCTGCCCATGTACTACGCCAGCACCGAGGGCGTGGCGACCTACATGCTGCAAATGGCCTTCAAACTGACCAGCTATGCGCTTTTGCCCATCATTGCCATCGCCATTTTTGACGTATGGCAATCGCGCTTTGCCTACAACGAAGGCATGAAGATGACCAAGTCAGAAGTGAAGGACGAGCAGAAGCAGGCCGAAGGCGACCCCGTGGTCAAGGGACAACAGCGCAAAAAAATGATGGAAATGATGAGCAAGCGCATGCTGGCCGATGTGCCCAAGGCCGATGTGGTGGTCACAAACCCCACGCACATAGCCGTGGCACTGTGCTATGACACCTCAAAGGCTCCCGCGCCCGTAGTGCTTGCCAAGGGCGCAGACAAACTGGCCGAAAAAATCAAGGAAGTTGCCCGCGAAAACCGGATTCCCATTCGTGAAAACGTGCCTCTGGCACGAGCTTTGTATAAGTCCACAGAGGTGGGCGACATGATTCCTGAAGCGCTTTACAAAGCAGTGGCTGCCGTGCTGGCCAGCATCTGGAAGATCAAGCCCAAAGTGGTAACACACTAAAAACATGAAATTTTTTTACCTTGTCCATACGTACCAGGGTAAGCGCGCTTTCAGGAACCAACGCAGAGAGGTGTCATAAAAATGGCTGCCGCAGTAATCCCCCAGCTTGACTACGCTCGATTTTCAAAAAACGGCGAAATATTTCTTGCAGCCGGTGTGGTCATCATCCTGTTTGTCATGCTGGTGCCCCTGCCCACATTTTTTCTCGATTTCATGCTCTGCGTCAGCATTTCAATTTCGCTGCTGGTGCTTATAACCACCATGTTCATGACCTCGCCGCTGGAATTTACCATTTTTCCATCGCTGCTGCTGGTCACGACCCTTCTGCGGCTGGCGCTTAACGTGGCGTCCACGCGTCTTATTCTGCTCAACGGCAACATGGGGGCTAACGCCGCAGGCGAAGTCATCCGCGCATTCGGCCAGTTTGTTGTGGGCGGCAGTTACGTTGTGGGCGCAGTCATCTTCATGATCCTGTTCATCCTGAACAAGACCGTTATCACCGCTGGTACCACGCGTATTGCAGAAGTTGCAGCCCGCTTCACCTTGGACGCCATGCCCGGCAAACAAATGGCCATTGAAGCCGACCTCAACGCCGGGCTGCTGGACGAGGAGCAGGCCAATGCCCGCCGCGCGGGACTGCGCAAGGAAGCAGACTTTTACGGCGCCATGGACGGTGCCTGCAAATTTGTTTCGGGCGACGTGAACGCAGGCATGTTCATCACCATGGTGAACCTTGTGGGCGGCATCATCATTGGCATGGTCCAGAAGGATATGGACTGGAACACAGCCCTTACCACCTATTCTCTGCTGACCATCGGTGACGGTCTGGTTTCGACCATACCTTCCATCATTGTTTCCACCGGCACTGGTCTGCTGGTTTCGCGCGCCGCTTCCGAAGCCAAGATGGGCGAGGAATTTCTGGCCCAGCTTACCTTCAACAGCCGTGCGCTCAAGATGGTCTCGGCCGTGTTGCTGCTGTTTGCGCTGGTCCCCGGCCTGCCGACCATTCCCTTCCTCTGCATATCCATCCTTATCTTTGTGGTGAGCCGCCTGACGGAAAACAAGGATCAGGAGGCCGCCGACAAGGCCAAGGCAGACAAGAAAAAGAAAAGCGGTTCCGGCACCGCAGACACGCCGGAAGAAGTACAGGCCCTGCTGCCGCTCGATACTCTTGAGCTTGAAGTGGGCTACGGCCTCATCCCTCTGGTGGACGAAGAACAGAGCGGCAACCTGCTGGCCCGCATCCGCTCCATACGTCGGCAGTTCGCTCTGGACATGGGCGTGGTCATTCCCTCGCTGCACCTGCGCGATAATCTTCAGCTCAAGCCCGGTCAGTATGCCCTGCTTATCAAGGGTAATCAGGTGGCTTCGGCAGAAATTCTGGTTGACCACTTTCTGGCCATGGATCCCGGCAACGTGACCACCAAGATCAGCGGTATTGAAACGCGCGAGCCTGCCTTTAACCTGCCTGCCCTGTGGATTCCCGACAGTCAGCGCGAGGAAGCCATGCTTGCTGGCTACACGGTGGTTGACCCGGCAACGGTTATCGCCACGCATCTGACGGAAGTGTTCAAGCGTCAGCTGGCCGACTTTCTTGACCGCCAGGGTGTGCAGGGCTTGCTGGACACGGTCGCCAAGCATTCGCCCAAGGCAGTGGAAGACCTGGTACCCAACGTGCTGCCCCTTGGCGTGGTGCAGAAAGTGCTGCAACTGCTGGTGCGCGAAAGCGTCAGCATACGCGACATGCTCACCATTGTGGAAACTCTGGGCGACTTTGGCTCAAACGTCAAAAATCCCGAAACGCTGGCAGAATATGTGCGCGAAAAACTCTCCCGCGCCATTGTGCGTCCCTATCTGGACAGCCAGGGAACGCTTTCCGTGCTGACCCTTGCGCCCAATGCCGAACGCCTGGTGCAGGAAGGCATTCGCCATGCCGATAACGGCGTGACCTTCCTCTCCATGAATCCGGCTGTGGCCCAGCGGCTGGTGAACAACATCAGCACGGCTGCCGACAATGCGGTGAATACCGATGCCCAGCCCGTGCTGCTGGTGACGCCGCTCATCCGCCCGCATCTGGCCCAGATTGTCACGCGCTTTCTGCCCACGGTGCCGGTCATCTCGCAGGCGGAGATTCCGCCCGACATCCGGCTGCAGTCGGTGGGCATGGTAAGCGCCGAATAATCCGGCCATCTCAGATGCTACGCGGCGCTCCAACCTTTGTGTCGGAGCGCCGCTTTATTTTTTATATTCCTCCCCAGCTATCAGGATTCGTTGCCTTTTACTTCCCCACCAGCTAGTATTGTTCATGACAAAAACTGTGTTTTCGTGATGGCACCCGCATGGGCCAATACTGCCCAAAAAGTTGGCCCCGAATTTGCAGATACTGGTCTGTCGTCAAACAAACGGCACTGATGCGCCGCTGGGCGATATTGAACCGTTAGGCAAAGGAATGGGCCATGCAGGTAAAGACGTTCACAGGGGCCACATCACAGGAAATTCTGGCCAGAATCAAGGCCGAGATGGGGCCTGACGCCGTTATCCTGGGCAACCGCACCTATCGCAAGAATGGTGCAGTCTGCCATGAAATAACTGCCGGGATCGAGCGCCCCAAGACCGAAGCAGCGCAAGCCGCAGGCGCGCCTGCTGGCTGGGGTGAATGGCACAAGGAATGGATGCATCTCAAGGATCAGATTTTTGCCTTGATGAAGCCGGCCATTCAGCTTGAACGCCTCACGCCCCGCCAGCGTGTTGCTCTGGAATATTTGCAACGCGAAGGTGTTTCTGACTCTGTGGCGGTTGACCTTTATCAGCGTTTGCTGGCGGAACCCGGAGCCTCAGTGCTTGAATGCCTCTGCGGCATGGTGCCGGTCAAGGCCTGGGGCGCGGAGCAGTGGCGACAGCGCATTCACCTGATGGCCGGGCCTTTCGGTTTTGGCAAAGCCACAACAGCCCTGCGCTTTGCACTGCATTTGCGCAAACACGAACCAGAAGCGCGCATTGCCTTTATCAACGCCGACTGCCTGCGCGGCAACGGCAGGCTGATTTTGCGCCACTGGGCGGAACTTTCCAATTTTACGTATATGGAAGCGCCCGACAAGGCCGCCATGGAGCTTGCCCTGGCCGCCACTCGCGAGGCCCGCGCCGTATTCATTGATGTTCCCGGCCTTGACCGCAACGGCAATCTTGCCCACTGGCGGGCCGACATGGGCCTGGACACAGTGGAAGCCGCCACGCACCTTACGCTTTCGCCATTTTTTGACGCACTGCAAACACAGGCGTTTTTGCAAAGATACAAATTTGAAGGGCCTGGCTCCCTTGTATGGACCAAGCTGGACGAAGCCGTGAGCTTCGGCAATATTGTGAATGTGGCCTGCGCTGCCGGATTGCCGGTTTCAGCACTGTCTTTCGGCGCGGAACTCAAGGAAAGCCTTGCCCCGGCCACCGAGCCGCTGGTCTGGCGTCTTATTTTCAAAAGGCAACTTCCCGGCCAGGCCGCCTAGCGCGGCATGAGCCATAACATGTGGAGCAGACAGATGAGCGGCACTTTCCCTCTGGTTTTTTCCGTCACCTCAGGCAAGGGCGGCGTAGGCAAGACCAATATCTCGGTCAATCTCGCCATTTGCCTTGCGCAGCTGGGCAAGCAGGTGGTGCTTATTGACGCCGACCTCGGCTTGGCCAACGTAGACGTGGTGCTTGGTCTGACCCCGCAGAAGAATATTTTTCATCTGTTCCACGAAGGGGCCACCATTTCGGACATCCTCTTTCCCACGCCTTACGGCTTTTCCATCTTGCCCGCTTCGTCCGGCATGAGCGAAATGCTCACGCTTTCCACCGGCCAGAAGCTTGAGCTGCTTGAAGCCGTTGATGAAATGGAAGACGGGCTTGACTACCTCATCGTGGATACGGGTGCGGGCATCAGCGACAACGTGCTCTATTTCAACATGGCCGCGCAGGAACGCCTGGTAGTGCTTACACCGGAACCGACCTCGCTCACTGACGCCTATGCCCTTATCAAGGTGCTGAAAAACAATCACGGCGTTGAACGCTTCAAGGTCTGCGTCAACATGGCCCCGGATCTCAAGACGGCCAAGGACATGTTTGTACGCCTGCATCAGGCCTGCGATCATTTTCTCAGCGGCGTCTCCCTGGAACTCGTGGGCGTTATCCCGCGCGATACGGGCGTGCGCAAGGCCGTGGTGCAGCAGTTGCCCTATTGCATAAGCGAACCACAAAGCCCGGCGGCAAAGGCCACCATGTCGCTGGCCAAGAATATCAGCGCATGGGAAGCCCCCGAAAACCTTGACGGCAACATCAAGTTTTTCTGGAAAAAACTGCTGTTCCGCTAGAATTGCGGGTGGGATCCCTGGCCTGACAGGCCTTTGGCGACAGAAACAACGCTCCATAACCTCAACGTGTCAAAAACGCAGCGCAACCAGCCTTGGCGGGCAGGTGGAGCGAGGCATAACAGGCATCCAGATGCCACGGGGTAGAAGAGGCAAATCCGAAGGAAACCAACATGAAGACCGGCACAGCGCAAGCGCAAACTCCCTGCCCCTGGGAAGCGCTCGAAACCGGGGCAACCCCTTGGGAGAGCTTTTCACCGGCAGAGCAGGAATCTGTGGTGCGTCACTATGCGCCCAAGATACGCTTTCTCGCTTTGCGGCTCAAAGCCAAGTTGCCACGCAGCATAGAACTTGGGGAGCTGATCAGCTCCGGCACCCTTGGCCTCATGGAAGCCTTGGGCAAGTTCAGGCCGCAGCTCGGCATTCGCTTTGAGACCTATGCCGAAAGCCGCATCAAGGGAGCCATGCTCGATGAATTGCGTCGGCTTGACTGGTTTCCCCGGTCGTTGCGTCAGCGTGTACGGGTGCTTGATGAAGCCATGCGCAAGGTTGAACACGAGCAAGGTCGGCAGGCCACCGAGGACGAACTGCAAAAAATCACCGGCCTCGACATGCGCGATGTGCGGCAGGGTCTTGAAGCCCTGCAAAACCAGCTCTGGATTTCACTGGACGCCATTCAGGACACGCTCTCGGGCGAAGGCCCCGAAGGCGGAGAACCCTTCCGCAGCACCGCCCTGCAAGAGCTTGTGGAGCGCGTTGCGCCGCTGATCGACCGCTTGACGCCAAGAGAAAAGTTGGTACTCTCGCTGTATTATACTGATGAGTTGAATATGCGTGAAACTGCCGAAGTCATGGGCATCACAGAAGGCAGGGTTTCACAATTGCATTCACAGGCCCTGAGCCGCCTTCGCAGGGAATTTCATAATCTCTACGGCGAAGGCACTGAAATATAAGCTTACAACAGACAGTGGCGCACGGCTGCAACGTCTGTTGCAAACCGATATTGACGGCGCTTCAAGGAGTTCTTCTCATGCCTTACAATCCGAATATGCGTGTTCTTGTGGTTGACGATTTTTCCACCATGCGCCGTATTGTGCGCAACATTCTGCGCCAGCTTGGTTTTCAGAACGTGGTGGAAGCCGATGACGGCACCTCGGCATGGGAAGTTCTGAACCGTGAAAAGATCGACTTTATCGTTTCGGACTGGAACATGCCCCAGATGACAGGCATTGATCTGCTCCGCAAGGTTCGCTCAAGCGAACAGTTTGCCAACATCCCCTTTCTGATGGTTACTGCTGAAGCCCAGCAGGAAAACATCATTGAAGCGGTGCAGGCCAAGGTTTCCAACTACATCGTCAAGCCTTTCACCGCAGACACGATGAAGCAGAAAATCGACAAGATTTTCCCCTAGAGCTTCCCGTGTTGAAATACTTGCCCGTGGCGATGTGCATTCGCCCGGCAAGCATGCGTGGCGCGGATATCTACAAATATCCACGCAGGGCAGCCAACCTTTTGCAGGCGACCTGCCCTTGGCCACAACGCCAAGATTTCCCTGGCTTTGACGGCCCGCTCCTGGCCGGGGTCAGCGCTGCATGCGCTCACCTGGTTCGGGGCGGGTTTTTGTTCTCAGTGGTTGCGGTAGTGTAGTGCTGGTCACGGCATGGAACAGATGAAGAGGCCGTGACTGTCAGGAGAGGCGCGTGGCTGAAAAGCAGGATTTGAAAGACGCCCCCGTCAAGGATGAACTTCAGGTTGCGGTCAGCCAGGATTCAAGCCTGCGCAAGGTCGAACTTGATCTTGACGATGCTCCGTTCCTTGTGGAACAGGCACCTCCTCCCCCGGCCAAAACCGAGGAAGCCCCACTTCAGGTAACCGAAGAAGGGGCCGAACCTCCCAAGAAGAAAAAAAAGCTGCTGATCATTGCCGCCGCTGCTGGCCTGCTGGTACTGCTAGTGGCAGGCGCTGCAATCTGGTGGTTTGTACTGCGCACTCCACCACCGCCGCCTTCGGAGCCAATCAAGCCAGAGGTCATCGTGGTGCCTTCTGCAAAAACGCCCACTGCCCAGCCTGACAGCGTCAAGGAACTGGCACCCTTTGTCATACCCCGGCAAACACCCACTGGCGCGCGCTTTTTGATCTGCAAATTTTCAACAGTCAGTCAAAGCCCCAGGGTGGGCATGGAGATTGACCACAAGCTCATTCCTCTGCGCGACGCCCTGTATTATTACCTGAGCAGCAAGTCGGACGAATTTTTGCTGAATCCGGCCAATACGGCCACCATAAAAAAAGACCTCAGCGGGGTGCTGAACGATTACCTGACGCAGGGACGCATTGATGACATTTTGTTTGAGAGTTATCTGAACGAATAGCCACAGCAGCATCTGCCGGGCAGTGATGCCCGCAGACCCCAGCGCCCGTGGCGCTGAGCGAGATATATTTGCTGCATACGCGACCCTCTGAATGGTCGTACAGGCCCCCGGAACTGGCAACAGGAGGCCTCCATGAGCGTTGACGCCACCATGGCCGTGCTGTATGCCCAGACCAGCCTGGCCACATCCGTAAGCAATGCCGCTGCTGTCGGCCCGCAGGCATCGGCTGCCATGTCGCGCGTTCTTGCCGCCGCCATGGCAAAGCAGGAGCAGCAACAGGTAGCGCGCACAGAACCTGGAAGCCAGACGGCGCTGACCCCGGATGCAGATCATCAGGGTTCACCCCATTTTGGCAGCCGCAGAAGGCGGCGGCCCCCCCCTGAACCGGAAACCCCATCGGGTGAAACGTCATCCCCGCTTGTGGGCAACCTTTTGAACATAAAAGTATGAACGACACCCTGCTTTACGCTCTCATCATGCTCTTTTCTCTCTTCGAGCTGGCCATACTTGGTGGCGTGCTGGTGTTCTATCTGCGTCTGCGCCGTTCAGAAACCCTGCTCAACGCTTTGCAGGGCAATCAGGACAGCCTGCTGGCGCGCATAGAAATGAACGCTCGGCTGGAAAAAGAAATCGTCGCTACGTTTGCCCAACGACAGGCGGAATTGCGGAATCTGGATGAGAAGCTCGAAGCGCGCACGCATGAACTGCGCCGTTTACTGGAACAGGCCGAGGGCATCAGTCGCTCGCCCCAGTTTTTGCGGGAACTGATTTTGAATGGACACCGCAAAGGCCTGACCAGTCGGCAGATCGCCAAAAACGCTGGCCTCAGCGTGGACGAAGTGGATCTTATCCTGGCGCAGAACGTTCAGTAACGCTCCCACAGCGTTGCACCTGATGGGCAGCTATTTCTGACGCAAGCCTGCAGTCCCAGACAACCAGGCGCTCACTCTGGCGAACGGACTAGAAGTCAAGCTTGAACTGCATGCCCAGTCCCAGGGCAGATTCCGGCTGCTTGTTGGCATTGGTTCGTTCGCGTTGCTCATCCTTGAGGATCAGCTCAGGCCCGACCCTGATGCTCAGGTCATCGCCCGCGTCTACATCCGCATAGGCCCGCACCACATGGCGGCTTTGCATGGGGACATTTTCGTCCGCCTCTAGTTCATGCTCTCCCTTCTTACGCCACGCGGAGTCTTCCTGCCCAACGCTCACTGCCATGCCGCTTTTGTGTTCTTCTTTTGTCGGCGGCCCCTTAAGTGCAGAATTTATGCTGGCTGTCGTGTTAACTGATTTTTCCTTGGGGGCATCATCCCCCACAGCCCGCTTTTGCAGATCGTTGGAGCTTGTGCCTTCTCGCCAGGCATCGCGGCTCTGCCCCCCGCCGCTAAATGCCCACGCCGGCGCGTGAATACCCTTGGAGTTCTTTTCCTTCTGTTTGCCCTCGCGCCGGTTTGCCTTGGCGGAGTTCCCCTTTTTTTCGCCAGAGCGCAGGGCACTGGATTTTTTGGGGACACTCTGAGGGGCGCTTTTGTCGGTCTGCTCTGGCGAAGCCGGATTATCTTCAGCGCATGCCAGATCCGGCGCAGAGCAGCACAGGCCCAACGCAACGCAAAGAGAAAGGAAAAATAGGGGCAACTTTTTATCCATGATTTTCCCTTTACGACAGGCCTGCCCCTTCTGTAAAGCCCCCGCGAGCGGGCAGGGCTGGCTTCAGTTCCCAGATACGGGCCGCATACACTCGCAAACGCACAGTGGGGGAAGCGCCGTCAGACGCCTCCCCCACTGTTGATCAGTCTGCGGCAGCATGCCGCTTCAGTTCGTGTATTATTCGGATTTAGCCGCAGGCGCGCTTGCCCGTCCGCCGGCCTGCTCCTGCAACAGCTTTTCTGTGTTCACCACAGGGAAGCTGGGGCTTGTGCCGGGGTCTTGCCAGCCGCCGCCAAGGGCCATGCACACGCTGACGACGCTATCAAGCCTGTCGCGTAGCGCCGTCGCCAGCCGCAGTTCGGCTGCAAAAAGCTGACGCTCGGCGTCCAGCACTGTCAGGTAGTCCGTGTAGCCGTTGTCGTATTGCAGGCCAGCAATCTGCGCGGCGCGCCGCAGGCTTTCAACCTGCACCTGCATACTGCGCACGATGTGGTCGGCCTCACGTTGCGAGGTAAGCGATGTGCGGATGTCTTCAAAGGCAGACTGCACGGTTTTACGATACACGGCTATGGCTGCCTTTTTCTGGGCTTCGGCATCCTTGAGGTTATACCAGTTGCGGCCAAAATCCAGCAAAGGCACTGTGCCGCTTGCGCCATAGCTCCATGTACCAGCGGGGCCGGTAAAGAGGTTGCCCACTGAAGCGCTCAGGGAACCCAGCATACCTGTAAGGGAAATGGAGGGGAAGAACTGTGCGCGGGCAACACCGATATTGGCATTGTAGGCCATGATGCTGAATTCTGCGGCGCGTACGTCAGGCCGACGCTCCAGAAGATCAGAGGGCAGGCCAGCAGGCAGCACAGGCGGCGCGGGCAACATATGGATGCCCTGTCCGCGCTTCATTGCCCGGTCCATTATGTCGCGGGGTGAACGACCAAGCAGCACGGCCAGTCCGGCCTCTGCCTTGTCCACATCCACAGTGCTGGTGTGCACCTGGGCGCGGGCGGTTTCCACCTCTGCACGGGCGCGCTGCCAGTCAAGCTCGGTTATATCACCCTGCTTGTAGCGGGCGGTATAAATCTGGAACGATTGCTCACGCGATTTCAGGGTACGGCGAGCTGTATCAAGCTGCATGTCCTGCGCCAGCAGGGCAAAGTAGCCCTGGGCCGTCTGCCCGGCCACAGAGAGGCGGAGAGCTTCGTAGCCAATGACCGTGTTCATCAGGATATCGCTGAGCATGGTGTACTGGTTACGGATCTTGCCCCAGAAATCCAGTTCCCAGGAGGCGCTCAACGCACCCTGGTAAGCTGTGGTAGAACGTGACAACTTACTCTGGTCAAAAGGCACCGTGTTGGCGGCTTTTTCTGACGCGCCCTGAGCGGCGGCGGAACCGGTACCGTTGATGACGGGCATCAACGCGGCAGTGCCTACACCCACCTGTGCGGCGGCAGATTCAATCTTGGCCATGGATTCGGCCAGATCCTGATTGTTCTTCAGGGCTTCTTCAACCAGCTCTGACAACACAGGGTCGTTGAACCGGTTCCACCAATCGGTATTCAGGGGCACAGACCCCATATCAACTGCCCGCCACTGCTTGGGCATTTCCTGCTCCGGCCTGTCATAGTGCGGAGCAAGAGAGCATGCCGAAAGCAGCATGACCAGCATCAGCACCAATGCAGGTGTCTTGAGCATTATGCCCGGGGCCTTGCCGGAAGCGCTCATATGTCGTCCTCCTGGTCTTCCGCAAGGTGGTCCCTGCCCGCATTGGGATCAGTTTTGCCCTGCAGTTTCAGTGAGAGTTGCATGATGGCCTTGAAGAAGAACGGCACAAACAGTGTAGCTATGCACGTTGCCGCCAGCATGCCGCCGATGACCGCAGTACCGATGGCGTGGCGGCTGTTTGCGCCCGCGCCCGTACTGATGGCCAACGGCACGCAGCCGAGGATAAAGGCAAGTGAGGTCATCACGATAGGCCGGAAACGCAGCTTGGATGCGTGGATGGCCGCCGCATCAAGGCTGCGCCCGGCGCGCCAGGCCTCAACAGCGAATTCCACGATAAGAATGGCGTTTTTGGCCGCCAGACCAACCAGGGTCACAAGTGCCACCTGGAAGTAGATGTCGTTGGAAAGCCCGCGACCCCAGGTCGCCAACAAGGCTCCGAACACCCCAAAAGGCACGGCTGTGAGCACTGAAAGCGGCAAGGACCATGATTCGTACTGCGCGGCAAGAATCAGGAAGACCATGACCAGCGCCAGCACAAAAATGATTGTGGTGTCGGCACTTGCCATTTTTTCCTGAAGGGCGGTACCTACCCAGCCCAGCTGATAATCAGAGGACAAAACCACAGAAGCGGCTTTTTCCATTTCGCTGAGAGCCTGGCCCGAAGAATACCCAGGAGTGGGCGCACCCATGATGTGGGCCGCCGGGAACACGTTGTAGCGTTCCACAACCTGGGGCGCCGTGCGGCGTTCAAGGGTCATTACCGCAGTCAGGGGCACCATCTCGCCATTTTTATTGGGCACGTATATGTCGTTGAGGCTTTCAGGCAGCACGCGTGTATCCGCCTCAGCCTGCAAGCGTACCTGGAAGGTGCGGCCCATGAGGTTGAAGTCGTTGACGTATGAACTGCCGAAGGTGGCGCTCATGGCCGAATACACATCGGCGATGCTGATGCCCATATCCTTGCAGCGTTCGCGGTCAAGGTTGGCGTAGAGCTGGGGCGAACCAGTAGTGAAGAGGTTGCGCACCATGCCCACTGCCGGGTACTTGGGCGTGCCGTCGGCATTTTTGGAGGTCACTTCAAGCACCAACTGGTTGGCTGCGCCCTCCATATCCTTGAGGCTGCCGCTGCCGCGCATCTGCACATAGCCTTCAAAACCACCGGTATTACTCATGCCGCTGATGGGCGGCGGCGTAAAGCCCAGGATAAAGGCCTCGGGCTGCATCACAGTTACAGCGCCCACGGTGTTCACGATGGCGCTGGCTGCCTCCTTGGGATCCTTGCGTTCCCCCCAGGGTTTAAGCAGGGCAAAGAAGGTGCCGTAGTTGCTCTTGGCGGCCATGGAGGTGATGTCCAGACCGGAGAGCGTACCCACGCTCAAAACCGCAGGGTTCTTGAGCATGAAGTCGGTAAGCACCTTGTTGACCGCACGGGTGCGGGGCTGGGCCGCGCCGTCGTCCAGAATGGCCAGACCAAGCAAATAGCCCTGGTCTTCATCCGGCACAAGGCCGCCGGGCACCACGCGGAACAGCCCCACGATGCACAGAACCATGACTACGCAGAGCGCCAGCGCACGCCAGGCAGAGGCTTTGACAAAACGCACGGCGTTTACATAGCGGCGGGTAATGCGACCAAACACATAGTTGAACCACACAAAGCCCTTGGCAGGCGTGTGGTCATGGGCATGCGGCTTGAGCAGCAGGGCGCAGAGCGCCGGAGTGAGCGTCAGCGCCACAATGCCCGAAAGCACCACCGACACCGAGATCGTTATGGCAAACTGCTTGTACATCTGCCCCGCAAGGCCGCCCATGAACGAAACAGGAATAAACACGGCGCACAGCACAAGCACAATGGCGATAACCGGGGCCGTAACTTCGTTCATGGCCTTTGCTGTCGCCTCTCTGGGCGGCAGATGCTCCGAACTCATGATACGTTCAACGTTTTCAAGCACAACGATGGCGTCGTCCACCACGATACCGATGGCAAGCACCAGAGCGAACAGCGTAAGCGTGTTGATGGTGTAGCCAAAGGCGTACAGACCCGCGAACGTGCCGATAATGGACACCGGCACGGCAATGCAGGGAATGAGCGTGGCGCGCCAGTTTTGCAGAAAGACGTAAACAACGATGAACACCAGGATCATGGCTTCGACCAGGGTGCTCACCACTTCCTTGATGGATTCGATAACGAAGTCGTTGTTGTCCACCAGCAGGGTGTAAGCCAGACCATCGGGCATGCGCGAGGCAATGTCCTCCAGCTTGGCCTTTACCAGATCGCCCGTGGCGATGGCGTTGGCGCCCGGCAGCAGATATACGGCGCCCATGCGTGCGCCCATGCCGTTGTAGCTGGAAAGAACACTGTAATCCTTGCCGCCCAGTTCTATGCGCGCCACATCCTTGAGCCGCAGCATGGCGCTGTCGTCTCCGGTGCGGATGATGATTTCGCCAAATTCTTCAGGCGTTACAAGGCGGCCCTGAGTGTCGATCTGCCAGGTAAGCTCGGTGGAGTCGGCCGTGGGCATGTCGCCCAGACGTCCAGGGGCGTACTGCGAGTTCTGCTCCTGAATGGCCGAGGTTACCTGCTTTGTGGTAATGCCGTACTTGGCGAGCTTGTCCGGCTGCAGCCAGATGCGCATGGAGTAGTCCATGCTGCCAAAAAGCGAGCAGTCGCCCACGCCGTTGAGGCGTTTGAGTTCGTCAACAACGTTGACCTGGGCCCAGTTGTGGATGAACACGTCGCTATAGCGCCCGTCGGGCGAATAGAAACAGAACACCTGCAACATGGCGGGCGAACGCTTGACGACCGTGACGCCCTGCCTGCGCACATCTTCCGGCAGGGTGGCCTGGGCCAGGTTAACCTTGTTGTTAACGTTGACCAGGGCCATGTTGGCATCACTGCCCAGCTTGAAGTACACGTTGATGTTGCCCGAGCCGGAACCCGAAGCGGCAATGGAAGTCATGTAGAGCATGTTTTCCACACCGTTGATATTCACTTCAAGGGGAGCCAGAACCGTGGAGGCAATGGTTTCCGCAGAAGCGCCGGGGTATGACACGCTCACGTTGACCGTGGGCGGCACAAGGTCGGGGTATTGTGCGATGGGCAGGGCCTTCATGGCCAGCGCGCCCACCAGGGTTATGACAATGGAGATAACGGCCGACAGAACCGGCCTGCGCAAAAAGAAATTCGGCTTTGTAGAAACAGCCATATGCTACCTACTTCTTCGGCGCGGCATCCTGGGGCTGCTGCCCACCGGCTTGCTGCACGCGCACTTGAGTCCCGGGGCGGGCTTTGATGATACCTTCACTGATGATGCGTTCCCCGCCCTTGAGGCCGGAACCCACCAGATATTTATCTCCCACAGCCACAGTCACAGTGATGGGAATGGCGTAGACCTTGTCGTCCTTGTCCAGCCCCATGACCACTGTACCCTTCTGGGTCACGATAACGCACTTTTGCGGAATAAGAATGGCGTTCTTGAGAATATCGCCTTCCACAAACAGGCGCACATACTGCCCGGGCATGATCTGCCCGTCGGCATTAGGAAACACCGCGCGGGCCTTGATAACGCCCGTGGTGGGTTGCACCTGGCTGTCTATAAAGGTCACGTCGCCTTCCGTGCCGTACATGGTGCCGTCCAACAGACGCAGCTTGGCCTTGTAGCGGTTGTCCTTAGGGAACACCAGAACGCCCGAGGCTGCAAGCTGCTGGCGCAGCATGCGGTCAGGCGCGGCAATGGAAAAGTCTATGTACATGGGGTCGGTCTGGTTCACATAGGTAAGCAGCGAATTGTTGCTCACCAGGTTGCCGGGGGTGTAGTTTTCCTTGCTGCTGTAGCCGGAAACAGGCGCCACCACCTGGCAGTAATCCAGATTGATCTTGGCCTGACGCAGGGAGGCCTTGGCGCTGTCGTAGGCGGCCAGGGCAGAATCGCGGTCTTTCTGCGAAACGGCGTTCTTTTCATACAGGGGGCGAATACGCTTCCATTCACGTTCCGCGTTCACGTATTGGGCCTGCGCCTGCTGCACCTGGGCTTCGTACTGATCGCGTTCAAGCTGGAACATCTGCTGCCCGGCCTTAACGAAATCACCTTCGTTATACAGGCGCTTTTCAATAATCCCCTGAACGCGGGCGCGCACTTCAACTGCGCGTGAACCTGAGGCCTGCGCCTGGAACTGGCTGGGCCAGGAGGCATCGGCGACGGTTACTTCAACAGCCGACACCGGCAAGCGCATGTCGGGCTGTCCTTTTTTGTCGCTCTGGCAAGCGACCAGGGCAAGACAAAGCCCCAATACAACTGAAATTTTTGCAATAGGTCTGATACTCATGAATAACTCCATATGGCGTGGCGCACGGCGCTAAAAACACGCACGGCGTAACGGCGGCGGCTTAATTTTCCACCGAGACGGGTCATCGCTAAACGTCGTTCCTGGGGGGGGATCAGTATGAAAGATTTGGCGCGAACAAGCGCCTCATGACGCGTTGGGGGCGTCATACGGCCCCAGCCTGATAAACTCACCGACAATTGCAGTAAACCACCCCTTTAAAAAGCACAGTTCACGCCAAAAAGCAATGTATCGGGCGGTTGGGCAACTAAATGTTAAAGGCAATTATTCTGTGTAATTTCAGATAGTTACAATATCGTGGTATTTTTTTATAACATACTGAAATTACTAGATATTTTTTTAGAAAAATTCTCCATCAGAATCAGGGAGTTCACTCTTCTCAAAGTACTCCTTGATATTTCTGGCATTGGCGCTTGCGCTGTCCAGAAAGACCACCCACCATACGGTATCCTTGAACAGCTCCATGCGCTTAAACTTATGGCGCTCGTCCGTCATGCGCAGCACTGTTATCTCCAGCTGCTTTTCTGCGCCGCTTTCGCCCATAAAAACAATCCGCAAGCCAGCCCGCAGCATGACGCGCAGGTCTGCCGGGGAATACTGGGTAAGTATTCTGCCTGCCACATCGGTGGCCTTGAGGAAACTGGTGGCCTGGGCGGAAGAAATGCCCACCTTGCGCACATCGCCGTTGATCAGCAGTTCCACACGCTTGATGTTGGCCAGATTGATACGGCTGCGGTTAATGACCTTGCCGTCGCGCAGCACGCGGTAATAACAGGCCCCGATTTCCTCGGACACGCCCATAACAACGGTGGCGCTCACATCAGGATAAAAAACGCCGATGCTGGCTGTCATGCCGGAGGCCCTGGCAATATCGCCCTTCTCCTCCGCGATGCAGCGCAGATGGCGCGCAGTGCGCATCCTGGCATTTATATAAATGCCTACAAGCAGGAGAAACAGCAGGGCGACTATTGTAAGGGTCATGCAAAGCGCCTTGGAGGGTAAGGGATGAAGTATCTGCGCACCCGGCGAGCGGCGCACATTCACCTTTCAGTGCCAGTTAACACCTGAAATGCTCGCCCCCAGCAGGCAAAAGCCTGCCTGTTCGCATTTCGCGGCAAGAATTTTCAAAAACTTCTTGCCGGGCAGTTAGCTCATTTCATACGGCAACGGCTCTAGTCGTCAAACCGCAGGCGCACAAGGGTTCCGGCACGGGCGGCCAGCAATTCGGCCACAATGGAAACTGCAATCTGCTGCGGAGTCTCCGCCTCTATGGAAAGGCCAATGGGGCAGCATACGGCAGCCAGTTCCGCATCCGGCACACCCTGCTTGCGCAAAGCGGCATACACCTGCTCGCGCTTGGTTCTGCTGCCGATCATGCCCACATACTGGGCGTGACTTGTCAGTGCCTGGGCCAGGGCCTCGCGGTCAAAGCTGTGCCCGCGCGTGATAATGGCCACAAAATGTCTGCGCCCGATATCGCAGGTCTGCACAAGGTTCTCGTAGCCCGGCAAAATCCGGCAATGGCGGGCCATGGGGAAACGCCCGGCATTGGAAAACTCTTCGCGGTCGTCCACCACATCCACCACAAAGCCGCAGGAATGGGCCAGCCGCGCAACTTCCAGCGACACATGCCCGCCGCCGCAGAGCAAGAGCACAGGCGGCGCATCCAGCGGTTCCACGTAAAGGATGCGTCCGTCAACGTCTACCAGCCCAGGGCGGCCTTTGCGGGTCTCCAGCAGGGGGGTTACTGCGTCCAACCCCACGGTCACGCCTTCGGGCTGAACAGTATGCTCCGGCAAAGCGCCAACAACGAGCCGCCGCTGCGGGGTTTCCGCCTCGCCATGCAGCGAAACGCCGTCCCGGCGCAGTTCAACCAGCCATGCGCCCTTTCCGCCCAGCCGCAGGACCTCTGCCGCAAGGGCGAACATCTCAGCCTGGCGGGGTGCGAGCACCTCGCACAGCACTTCCATGCCGCCGCCGCAGATCATGTCGCTGTTGGGCGTAAAGCCGCTCATATCGCATGAAACACGTGCAGAAAGGCCGCTTGCAAGGCTGTTGCGGGCCGCTTCCATGGCGCGGGCTTCAAGCAGGCCGCCGCCAACGGTTCCTTCAAATCCGTTGCGGGTCTGAAGGGCGCGGGTTCCGGCTTCGCGCGGGGCAGAGCCTGTGCGGCTCACCACAGTCACAAGCACCAGAGGTTCGCCCCCTGTCAGCAGGGCCGTAGCGCGCGCTTCAAGCGTATCTTCCCACGGGGTTGTCACCAGAGATTCCGGCGTGCCCTTGGGGCCTTCGCCGCCTGAAGGCAACAGAGAGGCATCGTTTTTCTTACCCATCTCCATCCTCCTTCACATAGCCGCAGCCCTTGACCGGGCAGATGATTTTTGCGCCATCGCGGCTTTTCTTTTCGATCAGATAGGGCGAATTGCACCGTGGGCAGGGGCCGGGCACGGGTTTGTCCCACAGGGCAAAATCACACTGCGGGTACTGGTCGCATGAATAGAATATCTTGCCGCGCTTGGTGCTTTTTTCAACCAGCGAACCCTTGCCGCAACGCGGGCAAGGCACCCCGGTGGAAAGCGGAGCCGCATACTTGCAATCGGGATAGCCCGTGCAGGCAATGAAGCTGCTGCCCGTGCGGGATTTTTTGATCACCAGGTCTTTACCGCACTGCGGGCAGTCCCCCACCTTTTCATACTGGGGTTTTTCCTGGGCCACGGCTTCCACGGTGCCGTCTTCCGTGCGCTCAAAATTGCTGGTGTAGCGGCATTCCGGATAGCCGGAACAGGCCAGAAAAGCCCCGGCCTTGCCAAACTTGATGAGCAGATCCTTGCCGCACTCCGGGCAGGGCAGGTTTGCGGGCATGCCCCCCTTGAGGCTCTTCATGTTCTTGGACGCAGCCGCCAGCGTGGGATTGAAATCTTCCGAAAACCGCCGCAGCAGTTCGACCCACTGTTCCTGACCTTCAGCCACCTTGTCCAGGTTTTCTTCCATCTGGGCGGTGAAACCCACGTCCATGAGCTTGCCGAAATGCTCCACAAGCTGGGTGCATACCACGCGCCCAAGGTCGGTGGGCACAAAATGGCGTTCCTTCAGGCTCACGTATTCCCTGTCCTGAAGGGTGGAAATAATGGCCGCATAGGTGGAAGGACGCCCGATGCCCAGTTCTTCCAGCTCGCGCACGAGGCTTGCTTCGCTGAAGCGGGCCGGGGGCTGGGTGAACTTCTGCTCCTTGTCGAGCTTTTCGAGTGTAAGCGTCTGCCCAGCGGTCAGGGGCGGCAGCTCAGCGTCCGCCTCATCCTTGCCGCGCGGCATGGCCGCCAGAAAACCGGGGAACAACAGGCGCTCGCCCTTGGCCTTCCACTGCGTATGCGCGCAGGCAATACTGGCCGTGGTGTCGTGAAAGCGCGCCCCGGCCATCTGCGAGGCCACAAAGCGTGACCAGATGAGCCGATAGAGGTTGTACTGCTCCGGCGGCAGGTGGGTTTTCACCTCATCGGGCGTGATGCTCACGTCAACAGGACGGATGGCTTCATGCGCGTCCTGCGCGCCGCCCTTGGCCTTGTAGACCCTGGCCCGTTTGGGCAGATATTCCTTGCCAAAGCTGCCTTCAATAAAGGCCTTGGCCGCATCGCGGGCTTCATCGGCAATGCGTGTGGAGTCGGTACGCATATAGGTGATGAGTGCCGTGAGTCCCCTGTCGCCCAGTTCAACGCCTTCGTACAGACGCTGGGCAATATTCATGGTGCGCTTGGCTGTGTACGAAAGACGCTGGTTGGCAGCCTGCTGCAAGGTTGAGGTAATGAAAGGCGGCTGCGGGGCGCGTTCGCGCTCTTTTTCTTCCACGCTTTCCACCACAAAGGGCTTGCCCGCCATGGCGTCTTCAATATCCTTGGCCTGGGCCGCATTGCTGACCACAGCCTTTTTGCCGCCCACCTTGGCAAGCTCGGCCTTGAACGGAGGCGGCACGTCCGCTGCCAGCAAGGCCTTGAACAGCCAGTATTCTTCGGGCTTGAAGACCTCGCGGGCCTCCTCGCGCTCAACAATGAGGCGCAGGGCCACCGACTGCACGCGTCCGGCAGAAATGCCGCGCTTGATGGACTTCCACAGCAGGGGCGAAATTTTGTAGCCCACCAGACGATCCAGCACACGGCGGGCCTGCTGGGCGTCAAAAAGATGCCCGTTCAGTTCGCGTGGGTGCGCCAGGGCTTCTTTCACAGCCTTGGCCGTGATTTCGTTGAACTGGATACGTTTGATGTCCTTGGCTTTGTCGCGGATAAGTTCCGCCACATGCCAGGCAATGGCCTCTCCCTCGCGGTCGGGGTCGGGCGCGAGATATACGGTATCGGCCTTGGAAGCGGCAGCGCGGAGTTCGCTGACCACATTCTTTTTATTGTCTATAACCTCGTAGTGCGGCGCAAAGTCGTTGGCTTCGTCCACACCAAGCGAGCTGGACGGCAGGTCGCGCACATGGCCAACACTGGCCTGCACCATGTACTGCGGCCCCAGAAACTTCTTGATGGTCTTCACCTTGGCGGGTGATTCCACAATGATAAGCTGTTTGCCCATGCTGCCCCTCGGTTATCTCGTGCTTGCCGGCAAAAGACGCGCGGCCCTGTTAACGCTCACGCCATCGCGTGGCTGCCGCCCGTACCTGCACCGTCACGTATCTGGTTGCCAGTGCGACGTTTTCACGCAATTTTTCTTACGTGCAATCGCAACGCAACACGCCTGCGCAACGATTATTTTTCGTTGCCATAATCCATTGCAGCGCCATAACGCCCCGTTGGCGGCCATGCGCGACACAACCAATAGCGTCAAGTACGAAGCATTTGTCAAGTCCTGACCTGTCTCAGTTCCATACGCCAACACCGCTTACCCTGGGGGCAACCGTGCCAAACTGGACAGCAAGGCCGATCTGCGCTATTTATGATAGTGTCGTTCAAAATTGCAAGGAAGCATATGCCAATCTGTTTTCTGCCTCGTAACTTTGCCGCAGTTCTGTGCCTGCTGACCATGTTTGCTTTTGGCGCGGGTTGCGCAACGCATCAGGATCAGCCGGGCGTCCCACCTGCCGCTGATTCCGGAGCGCAGCCAGGCAGCGGTGCAGACGTTTCTGATGCGCCGCTGCAAAATGTGCAGGTGCGCAAAGGGCAGACCGTGCACGTAGCAGTGAGCGGCGGCGACGCCTCGTTCAACGCCGACTTTGAATCCATGCTCACGAGTTATTTGCAGAGCGAAAAAGATCTGACCCCCGCCGATTCGGCGCAAAAGGCAGACCTGCTCATACGCGTGAAGGTGGAGGACATCTACCCTCTGGGTTCGCGCAACGCGCCGGTGAGCGCAGGGCATGCCCTGGGTTCAACCGCCACCGGGGCCGTGCTGGGTGTGCTGCTTGGCGGCGCAACCGGCGGCAGAAGCGGGGCAGCCTGGGGAGCAGGCGCCGGAGCGGCTCTGGGTCTGGGCGCGGCCCTGCTGGACAGTTCCGGCAAAAGCAAAATATGGGGAATGAAAGCTCTTGTGGGCGTGGGCCGCAACGGACGGGAACCGTCAGATGCGGACATGCACCGCACCACGGTGCGCGCTGAAGGAGCCAACATGGGCAAGGAGGAAATCCTGCCCGCCCTAGAGGACACCTTAAGCCGAAAAATTCTCGAGTCGCTGCGCTCCTGATTTCGCGCCAACGCTATCCGCATTCCGGCCCTCGCCCAGCGAGGCTGGTCGCAAATATTATCTCCCCCCGAATACAACTCAGATCCGCGCCTTTTTTGGCGGCGGCATCTCAAAGGAGCCGTATGTCCTTTATCCGCTATATTCTGATACTGTGCCTGGCCTTTGCCTCCCTGTGCGGGTGCGTACGCCAATCGGCGGACGCGGCACGCGTGGAAGTGCTGCGCCAGGGCCAGATTGAAGAGCCGGAAGCCGATGTGAACATCCATCCGGCGGTTTATGTTAACGTGCGCGACAATACCAACAAGGTTTTCGGCCTGCGCACCCAGGTGGAAACATGGCTGCAACGCCAGGGCTACACGGTAGTGCCAAACCCCAGCGAAGCGGGCTACATCCTCCAGATAGTCGTTCTCGCTGCCGGCACGACCGCACCGGAAACCGCCCGTCAGGTGGTGACTGCCGGGTATGACGCCCCCTCGCAGCTGAGCGGCAAGGGCGGCACCGCCCTGGTGGCAGATGTACTGCTGGTGCAGCGTCATGTTCCCAGCACCCAGGGTTCCCGCAGTAAAAATCTCAAAAACATCGGCAAACGCAATGCCGTTGGCAGCAGCCAGATGCGCATTGCCCTGCTCGCCCATCAGGAATTCAAGACGGGCGCGGGCATGCCCCCGGTCTTTGCCGAAACCCTTGCCAAGGAACTGGCGACTTCCGTTCGCAGCGCCAACGCGGAAGAAGTACCAGCCCAACCCGCCAAGCAGTAGCCGCTTTCACTCGAAAAGCCGGGCCTGCCTCCCTACCCCATTGTCTTTGCCAAGGGCAACCGATGCTGTCGGTTGCCCTTGTTATTGAAGGCGGCCCTGACGGGTTCCTCCGCCAGCGTCAGCATTCCGGCGCAGACCTGATCCGCAAAATATAACCTGTCGTTTTACCCGCGCATATCCAGAGTTGGCACTGTACTTGCTTTTTCCTCAACGCGGAGCCTCAGCCCCGCAGGAGGAACACATGGCACTTTCCAATTTCTTGATCCGCCCCCCATCTGATGCACAAAAGGCCCAGGCGGGAGCTCCACGCCGCACTGCGCCTGCGCAGGCCGGAAATCCCGCGTCCTTTGCCAACATCATGAGCGGCCAGACCACCAATGCGGAAAACACCAGCACTGCCGAAGTACAGCGCGCAGGCATGGCCCTGGCCGGAAACATGGGACAGCAGGGCATGGTACTGGCCGGGCGCTCGCCCAGCGATCTTGCCCGCACACAGGTGTTCAGCAAGGCAGAAGCCGACATGCGGCAGACCAAGGCCATTGACAGCCTCATGCAGACAGTATCCGGCGGCAACTCGACCCTTGATCTTGCCCGCAGCATGGGTACTGCCCGACACCTGCGCTCCATGACCAGCGCCATGGACAACCGCATCAAGGGGCTCAGCATGGGCGATTTTGTCCATTCGCGCACCCAGCCCCAGGCTCAAGCCCGCACCAAGGCCTCGCACAAAATAGAGGACATGGAGCTCGGTCAGCTTTCAGCCCGCTTTGAGTCTGGCAGCGACGGCATTGCCGCCGTAGGCTATGACCGCAACGGCGGCACCTCCTACGGCAAGTATCAGGTATCGTCCCGCGCGGGCAGCCTGAAGGATTTTCTGGATTTTCTGGATACGGAAGCCCCGGATCTTTCCAAGCGCCTGCGCTCTTCCGGCCCCGGCAATACCGGCAGCCGCAAAGGCGCCATGCCCGACACATGGCGCGCCATTGCCAGCGAACAGCCCCAGCGTTTTGAGGATCTTCAGGAGGCTTTTGTGCGCCAGAGCCATTACAAACCCGCGCTGGAATCCATATCACAGCGCATCGGTCTAAACCCCGACAAGGTCTCCACAGCCATGCGCGAGGTTATCTGGAGCACCTCCGTGCAGCACGGCCCTGCGGGCGCGGCACGCATATTCGAGCGGGCGCACGCCATGAGCGGCAAACCGACCGATGCGTCCTATGAGCGCAACCTCATCAACAACGTGTACAACATACGCGTGGGGCAGTTTGGATCTTCCGACAGCAATATTCAGGCAGCCGTGGCCAACCGCTTCAAGCAGGAAAAGGCCCTGGCCCTGAACCTTCTGAACGGCGGCAAAACCTCGGCGCTGGCATAAGGCGGCCAAGCAATGGAGACCACCTGCTCTGCGGCTGACCGCTCAGGCACCACACTGGTCATCAACCTGACGCGATTTGGCGACCTGCTGCAATGCCAGCCCCTCATTGAAGATCTGCATCGTCAGGGCCAGACCGTGCATCTGGTGTGTCTGGACAATTTTTCCAGCGCCCAGCCCTTGCTGCGCCATGTGGAACGCACCTGGCCCCTGCCCGGCGCGCGGCTCATGGCCGACATGGACAAGGATTGGCGCATCGCAACGGCCCTTCTGCTGGAATTTGCCCGCGCCGTCAGGAGCGAGGCCAGGCCCGACTGCATTGTCAACCTGACCACAACCCTGCCTGCGCGGCTGCTCACTGGCCTGCTGGCTGGCGGACATACGGACGGACTGGCCGAAATTCGCGGTTTCTGCCTTGACGCGCACGGATTTGGGCAAAACAGGGGTATCTGGTCCACATTTCTGAACAGCGGTGCTACAAACCGCCTGAGTGCTCCCTTTAATATTGCAGATATGTTCCGCATGGTGGGCGCGCCGCACACTCAATCAGCCTCAGCCGTGCAGACTCGCCAAAGGTTGGCCGATCCGCCGCAGGAAGCCCTGGATGCGGCGGACGCCCTGCTTGCCGAGGCTCCGCCGGAGACATGCGGTTTTGTGACCATGCAACTGGGCGCAAGCGAAACACGGCGGCAGTGGCCCGCACATTTTTTTGCAAAGGTGGGCGATCGTCTGTGGCGCGAGCGCAAGCTCTGCCCGGTGCTGCTTGGCTCACCTGCCGAACGCCCGCTAGCCGAGGCCTATGCCCAGGCTGCCCAAGGCCATTGGGTGGATGCCGTGGGCAAAACCAGCCTCACCCAACTGGCGGCATTGCTGCGCCGGTCAAAATTGCTGTTTACCAACGATACCGGCACCATGCATCTTGCTGCCGGTCTTGGAGTGCCCAGCCTGGCCATATTCCTTGCCACAGCCCAGCCCTGCGACACGGGCCCCTATCTGCCCGGCTGCTGCTGTCTGGAACCTGCCCTGCCCTGCCATCCCTGCCCCTTTGGCCGCCCCTGCCCCAATAATCTGGCATGCGTGACGCACATCAGCCCCCGGAGCGTGGAATCCCTCGCCCTGTCATGGCTTGACGCTGGACGATGGGATGCCGCCCCGCTTGACCTTGTGGAGAGCGAGGCCCGCGTATGGCTGACGGAGCAGGACGACAAGGGCTTTATGACCGTGCGCTGCCTTACGGAGCACGCCGCCGAAGATCGCAGCTTATGGCTTGCGCAGCAGCGGATTTTCTGGCGTCAGATACTTGACGAACTAGACGATGCCGCCCGGCCCGCAGCGGAGGAGCAACAGAGCGCGGATACCCGCCAGCCTGAAAAAAACGCCCCTTCAGCATCTGCACCCGGCACCGCGCATGCGGACAGCCCGACGGGCGCATTTTCTGCCGAATTTACGCAACGCATGGCGGCATCGCTGGAGCAGGCCGCACAACTTTTTGAAATGCTTACCCAACAAGGGCAACTGCTGGGCAGGAGTCCCAAGGCCGGACAATTATTCTTGCGTAATTGCGAACGCCTGCAAACGGTTTTTGACGCCTGCCCAGAGCTGCGTTCACTGGGAGCCTTCTGGCGCGAGTTGCGCCAGGAACGCGGCGACCGGCTGGACGACCTGCTGGAGCTTACTGCCCAGTTTGGCGCGCATTTCGTTATCTGGCGCCATAAATTTACCGATGGCACGTCATTTGCTTAAATATACTCAGAACACATTACGGTAAAATCTTCCCTGTGGGGAGAGGAGGGAACTGGAATGATAATCATAGACGGCTCACAAAGCGAAAAAAGTATTTCTGCCTTTGCCAACCTTGAGGAACTGCTCAAGGATGTCATGCAGGAAGACCAGATGGTCAACCGCGTGGTAACGGACGTTCTGGTAAACAACGAAGCGTTTTCCGAGATCTATCCGCATCAGGCCGAAGACATCGCCTGCTCCGAAATTTCTTCCATTGAGGTGCGCTCCGTGCCCATGGCTGAAATGGCTGTGGATATGTCCGCCGAATTGGGCAAGGTCGCCCAGATGATGGCCCACGGCTCGCGCGAAGTGGCCCGGTTGTTCCGCGCCGCCTCCGACACGGACGCCCTGGAACTTTTTCAGGATCTGCTGGACGTGACCCGCGACTTCATGGGCATGCTGGGCGAACTGCGCACCAACTTCACGGATGGCGCTCTGCCCGATTTTGCCGAAAAGACCGAAAAATTTTCCAGCCTGCTTTCTGAAATGGGCGACGTGCTGGAAAACGAAGACTGGATTCTTCTGGCTGACCTGCTTGAATATGAATTCATCCCGCTGTGCGACGATTGGCGCGCCACCAGCGAGATTCTGCACAAGCAGGTTGCCGAACACATGGCCCAATAGGCCTCAGGAGCTTGCATGAATCAGGGAGTATGCCTTCTTGATGAAGCGCTGAACCTTGCCCGCCTGGAAATGGCGGCACTGGAAGACGGCGCGTACGACAGGGCGGTCGAACTTGCCGAAAGGCGAGGCGAAGTGACCAGTATGGCCTGGCACATGCTGGAAGACAGCCAGGCCGACCAGTACAGAACTCACCTGATTGAACTGGCCCGTGTGCAGGATCAGCTGACGGAACTTGCCACCAGGGCGCACAGCGAAATCAGGTCGCAGTTGCAACGCTCACGCCTTGAAAGCCGCCGCATGCGCGGCTATCACAGGGCAGTGGGTCAGGCGCTGCAATAGCGCACCGTGCGTTCAGAATCATAGGTGGCGGCATACGCAACAGCGTGTGCCGCCACTTTTTTTGGGGCTGGCCCGCTCCAGGTGTAGAATGTCAACACGTTGTTCACCCTTCCCTTCACTCGGTTTGTTGTCTGATAACTCCAGCTTTACCGATTTAGGGAGGGTGAACAACCTATTGGAATATTACATCTAGGGGCTGTTTCTAGATAAAATATTTTGCGCCGAGGACAAGGAAAACAGTGTTTTTTACGACAGGAGTGGACTCGCTTTAGCCGTTGCGATGCAGGAAGCTACGGATAAAGACAGCAGCGCTTTTTGTCCATGACTGGAGTAAAAAATGCTGGATGACGCAGTGATCGGCCAAAAGAATTATTTAGAAACAGGCCCTACCCCACCATGCCTTCACGCATGGTCTTGCGCACATCTTCCACTCTGGTGCGGATGTCGGGCGCGCCGACCAGTTCGCTTACGAGCGAGCAGCAGCGCGCGCCGTGCCGCGCGACTTCCGCAATGTTATGCCGCTTGATGCCGCCAATGGCCACAAAGGGCAAATCCCCATTGCGGGCAACCCAATCCAGATACTCGTACCCTACGGGATCGACTACATCTTCCTTGGTGTTGGTGGCAAAAATCGGCCCCACGCCGATGTAGTCCGCGCCAAGGCGGCGTGCTTCGCGGGCCTGCTCCGGCAGGTGGGTGGAAAGGCCGATGATCATTTCCGACCCCACGAGGCTGCGCACATCGGGAACAGGCAGATCCTCCTGCCCCACATGTACGCCATCGGCCTGCACCAACATGGCGATGTCCACGTGATCGTTGACGATAAAGCAGGCCCCGGCCTCCCTGGTCAGCCGCCGCAACAGGCGGCATTCTTCCAGCATGGCCCCGGATTTCAGCTTTTTTTCGCGATACTGCAAAATGCGCACGCCCGCGCCCATGAGGGCGGAAACGACTTCTTCAAGCGGCCTTCCCAGTGAAAGACCGGCATCCGTGATGGCATAAATATCCGTTTCTCCAGGCAGGATTCTGGGCATATGAGGCTCCTTGGCGGCTATTTTCTGAACGCCGCAACAATGCGGCGAAAACAACTGTGTACAAAGCGGGCAGGATGAAAGGACGTGTGCGAAAGCTCCGCTGGCAACTGAAATCCTTCGGATGAAAAATCCCCGGGGCTTCGCAGGGGAAAGACAGCCCGAATGCCGTCATGCCCTTCTGCCGGGGCGCTGCCCCAGGCCTGGCGGCGGCACAGGGCCGCACCCAGAGGCACATTCTGCGGCGCAAGGCCCAATACGGCATACAGCGCTTCGTCCAGAGCCACGGCAGAGGCGCTGGCCCCGACCACACCCAGTGCATAAGGGCTGCCGTTGCTCGGCCCTGTAACGTGCATGGCCGTAACGCCGTCCGCCACTGCGGCAACAGGGGGCAAGGCCGCCCACAGCGCGGCAAGGCAGTCGGCAAAAAACAGGGGGTCGCGCCCCTCGCGAGCGTGGGCAAAAGCCTTGTGCAGGCCCTGCACGCAACCAAAACAGTTTTTGACGGAGAGCGTCACCAGCATCTGCGCATGGGCCTTTACCCTGGGAACCGACACAATAAAATCGCTCTCTAGCGCCAGACGCGCCACATGAAAGCGCGATCCGCCCGCTTGCAAACCTGCCTTTTGCGCCGCTTCGCCCTCAAGGGGCAGGGGCATCGCCTCCGCAGGGCCGATCTCTTCAACTTCAAGGCCCAGAGGACGCAAAGCCGCCTCAAGCCCCACAGCCCTCGCCACGGAAGCCGCACGCCCAAAACCCGGCGAATCCGCCACGCGCACCCGAGCGCCGTGATCCATAAGCCAGGCGCATACGGCGGCCACAACCTGCGGCGAAACGCAAGCCAGAGGTTTTGCCAGCAGGAGGTTGGGCTTTACCAGCACACGCGCACCGGGGCGCAGGGGGCAAAGCTCCGTCAGACGGGCAGCGTCCATGACTTCGCCCACAGCCCTGCCCAAGCCGGGATCATGGTAATCCTCTTGCTGCAACAAGGCCACGGGCAGTGAAGCCGGGGCGGGCACAGAGCTGTTTTCCAGCCCGGCTGGCGGGGTATTTGTGCTGTTTTCCATGCCCGGACTATGCCGCCCGTCCGGCCCCTTGTAAAGACCACGGCCTTTTCAAACGGCCTTTCTTGACGTATGGAAGGGCATCCACCTTCAGGGACAACCGACTGTAATCTGAGGATTCCATGCACGCACCCAAATTGCTGATAACCGCCCTTTTATTGACCCTGTGCTGTGCCCTGGCCTCTCCCGCCGTATTTGCGGCGGAACCGACCCCCACCGCCAAACAGGATACTTCCAAGCCTGACACTGCCAAGCCCGATGCCGCCAAACAGGACGCCCCCAAGGGCGACAAGGCGGACAAAGCAGAAAAGCCCGACAAGGCCGACAAGCCCGCCGCCAAAACCGATGCCAAATCTGATGGCAAAGCCGACGCCAAGGCGGACGCAAAAGCGGACCAAAAGGCGGACGACAAGGCTGAATCCAAGGTTGACACCAACGAAGAACCCGCCATCGCCACCCTGCCCCTGCGCGATCCGTGGGAAATGGTCTGGAGCGGGCAAAAGGCCATGCTTGATGAAATCACCCAGAAGGCCACGGCCATGGGTGATACCTTTGCCCAGCGGTCAACCAATCTGAGCCAGAAGGTTCAGCCATTTATGGAAGAAGCGCGGCGTCTGCTGGTGCTGCTCAATACGTATAAAAACTGGCCCAATCCCGTTGAGGCTGTCAGCCGGCGCATCACGGCCACGGTGCTTGATCTGCGCAAGGTGCTTGACCCTGTGCTGGTTGCGCGCAGCGAAGCCCAGGCCCTGCTGGAACGCGTGGGCTATCTGGCCGACAGCATGCCTGAAGACCTGCACGATGGCAGCCTTAGCCCGGAAATGCAGGAATACGGCAAAACGCTGGCGCTCACCCGTCTGCGCCTTACAGCCGTGCTGGCCCAGTACGACTCGGCCCTTGCTCCTGCTCTGGCGCTTATCAAGCGGCTGGAAAAGATGCAGGAAGAAATCAACGCCCAGATCCCCCTGCTGTGGAAAAACTATTATCTGCAAAGCCCGGTGCCCTGGCTCAGCCCCGATGCATGGGCCGACTTTGGGCGGCAGATGCACTATTCCGTTCAGGGCATGATCCTGCGCCTGCCGGTGGAAGTTCCCGTCACGCTTGAGCGCTGGGGCACGGCAGTGCTGCGCTTTATCCTCGGCCTGCTGCTTACCGGCGTGCTCACCGTGTTGCTGTACCGCCGCTGGGCCGCGCAGGACAAGGACGAAAACAGCACCCTGCGGCATGTTTTCCGCGTCAGTCTGCCCTGGCTGTGTGTGGGGCTGGCACTCCTTGGCAGTTCCATGTCCGCATCCGGCGAGTTCTTTCGCCTGTTTCTGGCCCTGGGCAACTTGTGCCTCATTGTGGCCCAAATACATCTGGCATGGGACCTGCGCCTGCTGAAATACCCCGAGGTACCGCGCCAAAAGCCGCCCTTCTGGATACTCATTCAGCCAACGCTGTGTTCGTACGTGCTGCTCTACCTGCCGCTGACCAAACCTCTGGTGCTGGTTATCTGGCTGTGCATCGTCATCATTTCCATCGTGCGGCAGCACCGCAGGCCCAAGCTTGATCTTGGCCCCATGCATGTGGAAACCAGTGTGCTTGAATGCGAACCCATTGTGCTGTGGATATGCCTTGTGCTGACCCTGTCCGGGCTGCACATCTACAGTATGGTGCTGTATCTGCTCTTTGTTTCCTGCTCGCTGGCCCTGCAACTCTGCATGGGCGGCATGGCTCTTGTCAGCAGCCTCAATGACAAGCTGCCTCAGGAAGGCGTGCGCGCAGCCCTTGCTCACCTTGCCGTGGCGCTCTCCGCCCCTGTGGTGCTGGTTGCGGCCTTTGTGGGTGTTTCGCAGTGGGTCGGCACATTGCCCGGCGGCATGTACCTGCTCCAGCATTATGTTCTGCGCGGCGTCAATGTGGGCGCTACGCAGTTCAACGTTGTACACCTGCTGCTTATCATCACCATGTTCTACCTCACGCGCACGGCAGTTGCCATGGGTTCGCGTTTTCTGGCACGCCTGCCCAAGCAGGGGCTGGCTATCGATGCCACGCTCATTCCGCCCATGCAGACGGCCTTTACCTATGCGCTGTGGTGCTGCTTCGGCCTGTTCGCCCTGCGCGCCGTGGGCATGGAGCTGAGCAACCTTGCCATGGTAGCCGGTGGTCTTTCTGTTGGTATCGGTTTCGGCATGCAGACCATCGTCAACAACTTCCTGTCGGGCCTGATACTGATCTTCAGCCGTACCCTACAAGCGGGCGATGTGGTGGAAGTGGGCGGCACCCAGGGGCGTGTGCGCAAAATCAGCGTGCGCGCCACCATGGTGGAAACCTTTGACAATGCCCTGATTATTGTCCCCAACTCGGAATTTGTGGCCAGCCGTCTTATCAACTGGACGCGCAACAGCCGCACCGTGCGCAGGGAAATCAAGGTCGGCGTGGCCTATGGCTCCGATGCCAATGCGGTGATGAAAATCCTGCTGGCAACTGCCAACGCCAACAGCAACGTGCTCAAATATCCCCCGCCGAGCGTGGCCTTTGCGGATTTTGGGGCCAGTACGCTTGATTTCAGCCTGAAGTTCTGGGTGCGGGATTATGACGTGTCTGTTTCCACGGCTTCGGACATCCGCGTGGAAATCGAACGCGAATTCCGTGAACAACGCATTGAAATCGCCTTCCCGCAGCTTGATGTGAACATCAAGGAACTGCCGCCGCGCACAAGGACACCCCAACCGCCGACAGAACCGCGTGCAGGCAGAAGGCGTGCGCCGCGCCGTCCGCGCAAGGTTCTGCCTGCCGGGGCCAAAGGCAAGCCAGATGGCAAAAATGCGCCCGCCGTTACCCCCGATGACGGGGACGACGACGAGAACAACAACTAAGCGCCTACCGCGCGAATGATCGCCGCAGCAATGCCCGGTTATCACGCGGGCATGCGGGCGGCCTTGCAAAACAGGGAAACGCGCTCTTGCAGCCCAGTTTTAACCGGCGCATCCGCGCCCGAACCACAGGAGAACACCATGATCAACCGCGCTGATGCTCTGGAATGCTTTGAAAAGGAACTTTTTGGCGGGCCGGGCGCCGTCCACTTTACCAAGATCGTCGATGAAAACGGGCTGGCTGGCAAAGGCCGCCTGTTCAACATCGGCACCCTCAAGCCCGGCTGTGCCGTGGGCAACCACAAGCACAATGGCGAAATCGAGATATACTACATCCTTGAAGGCGAAGGCATGTACAACGACAACGGCGTCGAGGCCCCCGTCAAGGCTGGCGATGTGACCGTGTGCAACGATGGCGAAAGCCACGCCCTGCTCAATACCGGCTCCACGGATCTCAAGATGGTGGCGCTGATTCTGTTTACCAAGTAAACAAAGCCGCCCCCTGATATAAAACAGACGAGGCCCCTCACTGAGGGGCCTCGTCTGTTTTAGCATGCCTGCAATTATGTGTTAATACTGAATATAGGCCACATGAGTCTGGAGGTATTCCATGAGGCCGTGCTTGCCGTCCGCGCCGCCAATGCCCGACTTGCGCCAGCCTGCATGGAAGCCCTGCATGGCCTCGAAGTTTTCACGGTTCACGTAGGTTTCGCCAAACTTCAGGCGGTTCACCGCTTCCATGGCCGTGGATACGCTGGTGGTGTAGATGGAGGACGTCAGACCGTAGTCGCAGTCGTTGGCAAGGGTTAGGGCTTCATCCAGATCGTGGAAGGTCATCATGGGCAGCACAGGGCCAAACACTTCGTCACGCACGATTTCCATGTCCTGTCTGCAGTTGCGCAGCAAGGTGGGTGTGTAGAAGTAGCCGGAATCGCGATCTGCTGGCGCGCCGCCGACAACGGCTTCCGCGCCGTCCGCTTCCGCGCGCTTGACCATGCCGCTGATCTTTTCAAGATGCTCGGCGCTGATCTGGCTGCACATGTCCGGGGCCGGATCGTCAAAGGGATTGCCCAGCCGCACGGCGGCAAAGGCAGTCGCCAGTTTTTCGGCGAACATGTCGGCCACGCTTTCGTGCACGTAGAGGCGCTCCGCGCAGTTGCACACCTGCCCGCTGAACACCGTGCGCGAGGCCGTGACGGCCTTGACCGCCAGATCCATGTCCGCATCGGCGCATACAATGGCCGGGGCCTTGCCGCCCAGTTCCAGCGAAACCTTGGTGATATTCTGCGCGCCTGCGGAGATGATGCGCTGCCCGGCCTCCACGCTGCCTGTCAGGCTGACCATGTCGGTCATGGAGCTGGAGGAAAGAGCCTCGCCCAGAGTACTGCCGCCGCCCGTGACAAAGTTTACCACGCCAGCGGGCAGGTCCAGCTCCGTGAGCAGGTTGGCAAAATGCATGACCGTGGCCGGGGCAATACTACTGGGCTTGATAACCGTGGTGCAGCCCACCAGCAGAGAGGGGGCGACCTTGCGCGCCATGACAAAGAAGGGGAAGTTCCAGGGGCAGATGCCCACCACAACGCCAATTGGCTTGCGGTACAGCAGGATATTTTCGCGCGGGCGGTCACTCTGGATGATCTCGCCTTCATAGATGCGCGCCCATCCGGCATAGTAGTCAAAGTACTCTGCGGTGAGGTCGATCTCCACCTGCGCCAGAGGATGGGTTTTGGCCTGCTCTTCGGCGAGGATGCGCCCAAGCTCCAGCCTGTGCTTGCGGATAAGATCCGCCATTTTTTTAAGATACCCGGCGCGGGCCACCGCCGGAAGCGCCGCCCAGGCATCCTGTGCCCTGTGCGCGGCTGCAAGCGCCGCCAGCCCGTCCTCGCGCCCGCCGTTGGGCGTCTGGGCCATTATTTTGCCAGTGGAGGGATTCTCCACCTCAATCATTGCAAAGCCTGTCGGGGAAACCAATTTGCCGTTGATGAATTGTTGGTATGTACGCATGGTTGCTCCTTGGTTTGGGCAAGCATAGGCACACATGGCAGCAAAGGTAAAGATACACCTTTTTTTACGTATTCAGCAAACGCGCATGGCCGCAAGGCTGGAGCAACCGTACAAAGGTTTCCATGCCCTGCGGCCATGCGCAACAGATGCCAAAAGGCACAGGCTCCTACATCCGTGAAATCACGGCCAGGGCGCCGTCCATGAAGTGCTGGTCAACATCCTCGATGGCGCCCTTGTCACAGGCCTGCGCAAGGGCAGGATCAATGGGCAGGCGGGCAAGCACCTTCAGGCCGTGCCGCTGGGCCACCGCATCAATATGGCTCTCGCCGAATATCTTGTATTCCTTGTTGTTATCCGGGCATTTGAAATATGAATAGTTCTCCACCAACCCAAGGATGGGAATATCCATCTGGCGCGCCATATCAATGGCTTTCTGCACGATCATGCTCACCAGCTCCTGCGGCGAGGTCACAACCACAATGCCGTCCACCGGCAGGGACTGGAACACGGTCAGCGGCACATCGCCTGTTCCTGGAGGCATGTCCACAAACATATAGTCCACATCTCGCCAGACAACATCTGACCAGAACTGCTTGACCGCGCCGGCAATGATGGGCCCGCGCCAGAGCACGGCATCGGAATCGCCGGGCAGCAGCAGGTTCATGGACATGATGTCCACCCCGCCCTTGCTGCGCTCGGGCACAAGGCCATCGCCCTCAACATGGGCTTTGCCCGTCAGGCCGAACACACGCGGGATGGAAGGGCCGGTGATGTCCGCATCCAGAATGGCGCAGTGTTTGTCCTGTTTAGTCAGGGCAACGGCCAGCAGGGATGTGACCAGGGACTTGCCCACGCCGCCCTTTCCGCTGACAACGCCTATAACCTTGCCAACGCGACTTTTGGGGTGCGGTTTAACGCGAAAATCCTGCGCCTCCTGCCCATCGCTGCGCTCGTTGCACTGCTCGCCGCAGGATCCGCACTGATGATTGCAATCACTCATGATTCTTTGCCCTCTCAAGATGAACTGCTTTCAGAAGCATTTTTTTCAGACAAATTGGCCTTGCCTGATTTTTTGTTATTGACATATGTCATAAACACACATACTCCTGTTTATGACATATGTCAATAACAACAACTCAAGGAGGACAATATGCCTCGTTTCGATCACACTGGGCCGGAGGGCAAGGGTTCGCGCACAGGGCGCGGTATGGGCAAGTGCGGCAAGGCTGCCAACGCGGCTGGGCGCGGCATGGGCGCTACGCACGATGCAGGCCAGACCGCAGATCAAGGAATGGACGCAAGCCAGAATATGGGCCAGAGCATGGGACGGAGCATGGGGCAAGGCCGCTGCTGCCGCCACGGACGACGACACGGCAACAGGGGCGGCAACTGCGCCATGAGCGGGCAGGAAACAGGCCAAGGCATGGGCCGTGGCGAAGGGCGTGGTATGGGTCGCGGCATGGGCCGCAGCATGCAGCAGGGCAACGGCTCCGCAGGTCAGGCAGAAAGCTGCGGCGCAGGCCCCGCAGCAGGCAGTGACGCGGCGGGCAATAACGGCTAAAGTGTCCGCATATGAATGAGCAAGGCCGCCCGGTCAGTGTGTGCATTTTGAGCGCGCCATCGCCGGACGGCCCAAAGAGGATTGCATGCCAAGACCAAAAAAATGGCGCAAAGTCTGCTGCCTGCCGGAAAACCGCAATTTTGGGCCGCTGCCTGGCTTTGAGCAGAGCGCCCCGCAGGCGCGGCAGGAAGTCATCATGACCGTGGACGAATATGAGGCAGTGCGCCTCATTGATCTTGAGGGCATGAATCAGGAGGCCTGCGCTGAAAAAATGCGCATTGCCCGCACCACCGTGCAGAGCATCTATGCGGAAGCGCGCAAAAAACTGGCAGATTCGCTGGTGAACGGCAAACTGCTGCGCATTGAAGGCGGGGATTATGAACTGTGCGACGGGCACGGCACACGCTGCGGCGTGGGCGGATGCCACAGACGACGCGGCGGTTTTGGGCAGTAGCGCCATAAAACCAGCCCATCGCGGGCGCTCTGGCGCAACAGGCCGCATATAACCGCCCGCCCGCAGGGTGCGTCAAAAATACAGCGCCCGCGGGATCACGCACGGCACCTGCCGCAACGGTTTACCCCACGGGCGCATCAGCGCAAAAATCAGGATTCTTCGTTCTTGCACACGTCCACCCACACGCCGCCCGTGACCCGCTCCAGCTCCGCCAGAGTGAGCCTGGCGGCATTGTTGGGCGCGCCCGCAGCCGGGTACACGGGATCATAGCGCCTGAGGCTTTCGCCCAGATACACGGCAACACCTTCGGGCAGGGCAAAGGGGCAGACGCCGCCCATGGGGTGCCCCACCTGAGCCTCCAGATCTTCCGGCTTGATAAAACGGGCCTTGGCGTGAAAGGCGTCCTTGAACTTGCGGTTGTCCAAACGGGCCGTGCCCATGACCACGAGCACCAGCGGAGCATCGTTGACGCTGATGGACAGGCTCTTGGCAATGCGCCCCGGCTCGCAGCCAATGGCCTGAGCCGCCAGATCCACGGTGGCGCTTGAAACTTCAAATTTCCGGTATGCCCCTTCAAGACCGTGGCGGGCCAAAAACTCCCGCACTGCATCAACGTGCATTTCTTTCCCTTATTTTTGCTGCAACGCGGGGTTTCTGCCGCGCGCCGCAGGCATTATCAGCGGCGCACCACAAGGGCAATGCCCGCCAGCACCAACACCAATCCAAGCATTCTGCGCCAGTCAAAAGGGATGGCATTGAGGCCGAACCAGCCGTTGTGGTCGATGATGGCCGCCATAACAAGGTTGCCAAAAATCATGGCGACCAGCGTAGCCAGCACGCCTATACGCGGCGCGGCCAGGGTTGTGCTCACGACCATGAACGCGCCCAGCACCCCGCCAGCCCACTGCCATACAGGGGTTTCAATTACGCGGAATACACTGCCCCGCCCCATCAGCAGAACCGGGACAGCCAGAAAAATCGCGCCGATGGCAAAAGAAATAAGCCCGCTTTCCAGCAGCCCCACCGTGCGGCTCAAGGCCGCGTTGATGGGAGGTTGCAGGGCCACAATGCAGCCCGCAAATACCACCAGCGCAATGTAGTACATGCCGCCTCCCTGATCAGGCCGTTTCCTCCGCCGAAGCCGCCTCGCGCAAAAAGGGCGTGTGCGTAACAGCCATGAGGATACCCTCCGGGCTGAGGAATCTGGTGACGGTCTGCCCCCATGGTTCTTCCTTCAGCCGGAGGAGCAGCTCATAGCCGTTCTGCTCAAGAATGCGCGTGGCCGAAACAATATCTTCCACATCAAGCTCAAGCCAGGCCTGCGGCACTGGCAGGCGCTCCGGCCAGACCTCCTCGCCAAAGCAGGAGAGCGCGGCCTTTTCCAGCGGCCAGAGGGCGAAGTGTTTTACTCCCTCCAGACACTGGGAATGCCAATAGCCTTCGTAACCTTCTTCATGGCGCAGGGGCAGGCCCAGCACCTTTCTGTACAGCTTGCCGCTTGCGTCCGGGTTGGCCACCACCGGGCCGAAACCAGCCACAAACAGAACGCGTATGCCATCAGGAAGCTTGTTCTGCATGGTTTGCTCCCGGTTTACAGCCCGTTGGGATTATCTGCCGCAGGGGCGGCCCGCCGGTTAAGCCAATATATCTTCGGGCAGGGGGCCAAACACGGATTCATACCGCTGCCGAAAAACTTCGGGCGAGTACTCGTGCTCCTGCGTGCCCATTTTTTCAAGGCAGAAGCTGGCGCTCACCGAGCCGAGCTTGGCGGCTTCGGGCATGGAAAGGCCGTGCAGCAGGCCCTTGAGCAGGCCCGCGCGGTGCGCGTCACCCGCGCCTGTGGGGTCGAGGATCTGACGGGGAGGTACAGCGGGAATGCGCGTTTCTGTGCCGTCTGCGCCGCGCACCAGCGCGCCGTCGGCACCGAGCGTGGTCACAAGCCACAGAGTGCGGCCCACAAGTTCATCCTCGCTCTTGCCCGTGGCCTTGCAGATCATGTTCAGTTCATAGTCGTTGGTAATGCAGGCAAAGGAGCCTTCAATGGCCGCCAGCAGATCGTTGCCGGTGAGCACGGGCAACTGCTGGCCGGGGTCGAAAATATAGGGAACGCCCTTTTCGCGGTAAAATCCCGGCAGGCGGCGCATGTCTTCCACATTGCCGGGGGAGATGATGGCAATGTCCTTGTCCGCATCAATGGCGGGGAAGCTGTAATCGGCAGGGAGGCTCATGGCGCCGGGGTAAAAACCGGTAATCTGGTTGCTGTTGAGGTCGGTGGTGATGTAGCACAGGGCGGTAAAGATTTCTTCCGCCCGGCGGATACCATCCAGCGGCAGCCCCATATTTTCCAGCACAATGGCGTAAGGGCCAAAGTCGCGCCCTGCGGCGGCAACAATGGTGGGCTTTTCGCCAAGCAGGGCCAGAGAATAGGCAATATTGCCCGCACAGCCGCCGCGCCGTTCATCCATGCCGTCCACCATGAAGCTCACGTTGATCATGTGCAGTTTGTCCATCAGGATGTGATCCTGAAAACTGCCGGGGAAGGTCATGATGCGGTCAAAAGCCAGTGATCCTGAAACATAGATGGACATAGTTTCCTCTTGATGACGTGACGGATGAAGGTTGGTCAGGCCGTGGGCGGCAGACTGTTTTCTGTAATCCAGCGCAAAAAAGGCTGATGGCCGTCTGCAATGGGCATGGCGACCACGCAGGGAACTTCATAACTGTGCAGTGCGCGCGCCTTTGCCATCAAATCCGGCAATGCGGCTTCGCTCACCTGGGCCACCAGCAGGCATTCCCCGGCTTCGTGCACCTCGCCCTTCCAGCGGTAAACCGACTGCGCGCCGGGCACGATGTTGACCCCGGCGGCCAGCCGCAGACGCACCAGCTCGCGCGCGAGCGTCAGCGCCTCCTCCGGGGTGGGCGTGGTCATATAGACCAGAAAAACCTTGCTGTTTTCCTTGTGTTCCATGAAGGCATGCTACACGTAGCCGAAAAAAAAACAAACCCTGCACACAGGGCGCAATACTGCAGCCAGACGGCGGTGGGGCATTCCGTTACGCCGAATCGCGCCTCGCCCCGCAGCGCCCTTGCTTGCGGGCGTGCGCGCCCTGTGGCATAAAAAGACATGAGCGTAAAATCATCCCCACAGGCAACGGCCCGGAACGTTCTTGCCGCCCTGCAAAAACGCTATCCACACCCGCGCACTCATCTGGACGCCCAAAATGCATGGGAACTGCTGGTAGCCACAGTGCTGGCGGCGCAGTGCACAGATGCCAGGGTGAATACCGTTACGCCGGAGCTGTTCCGCCGCTGGCCCACCCCTGCCGCACTGGCAGAGGCCCCGCTGGAAGAGCTGGAAAGCGTCATCCGGCCCACAGGATTTTTTCACAGCAAGGCCAAAAACCTGCTGGGGGCAGCGCGGCGAGTGCGTGATGTTTTTGACGGGCAGATTCCCAAAAGCATCGAAGACCTCGTCACCATCCCCGGCGTTGCCCGCAAAACAGCCAATGTGGTGCTGTTTGGCGCATACGGCATCAATGAGGGGCTTGCGGTCGATACGCATGTAAAACGCATCGCTTACCGCCTAGGGCTGACGGACGAAACCGATCCCATACCCATTGAGCGCGACCTCATGAAACTTTTTCCGCGCGAGGAGTGGGGCGATGTGAACCACCGCATGGTCTGGTTTGGGCGCGAAGTATGCGATGCACGCAAACCCCAGTGCGACACATGCGAAATGCTGGGCTTCTGCCCCCGGCGTGAACCGCCCAAGGCAGCCAGGCCCGCGAAGAGCCGCAAATAGGTTTTTGAACAAAGGCCTTAAGGGAATGCATATCCTGCCGATACATCTCAACAGCGGTTCCCGTAAACGGAGCACACGATATCGGTGGAAAGCCACGCCTTCCGCAGCACAGGATGGAAAGCCATGTCGCAAAACAGCTTGCTGAACGTTAGCAATAACGAACTCGAAATTATTGAATTTATCATTGATGAAAAGCAGCCGGACGGCAAGGTTTACAGCGGGCATTACGGCATCAACGTTGCCAAGGTGCTTGAAATCATCCGCCTGCCCAATATCACCAGCGTGCCCAGCAAGTGCGATCCCTCGGTGCTTGGCACGTTCAATCTGCGCGGCAGGGTGCTGCCCATATTGAACCTTGCCTCATGGCTGGGCAAAGAAATGGCCACGGAAGAAAACACCAAGGTCATTGTCACCGAATTCAGCGGCGTGCAGGCGGCGTTTATGGTCTCCTCCGTCACCAGCATCCACCGCATGACATGGGATCGCATTGAACCGCCGAACCAGTACGTGCAGACCTACTCGCGCGAAAGCATCACGGGAGTTCTGCGCATTCAGGATCGCGTGCTTTTTATTCTGGACATGGAAAAAATCCTCGCCAGCCTCGACAGCACGCTGGACATGTCGCAGGTTGAGGTGGACACCACCCCCGTGGAAGGCGCCGGACAGTTCCACCTGCTGGTGGCTGACGATTCAAGCTCGCTGCGCAACGTCATGCAGTCGTCGCTGGAAAAATCGGGTTTTCAGGTCACGGCTGTGGGCAGCGGACGCGCCGCTTGGGATTTTTTGATGCACACCCGTGAGGAAGCCCAGGCCAAGGGCAAGGAACTTACGGATGTGGTGCATCTGGTTATTTCCGACATTGAAATGCCGGAAATGGACGGGCACATGCTCACGGCAAAAATCCGTGAAACCCCCGGCCTCAGCACCCTGCCCATCATCCTGTTCTCCTCGCTCATCACCGATGCGCTGTATGAAAAGGGCGTAAAGGTGGGGGCAGACAGGCAGGTTTCCAAGCCTGACCTCCCCGGCCTGAACAAGATCATACGCGAAGTTATTTCTGAAAAGCTGAACAAGTAACTGGATCAACCTTGCTCCCTCAGCCCACGGCCAGATTTGCCAGCGCCGCAGGAACCATCCCTGCGGCGCTTTTTTATATATGGGCGGCTATGCCCGATGCACCGAGGCGAAGCTGCGCTCAATGCCCTTGCTGTAGTGGACGCTCGCATAACCAAACAGCACCACCAAGCCCTCACGGCTTTTGCAGCGGATGCCATGCCGTTTGCGAAAGCGCGCCGCGCTGCCGCCCCACTGCAACAAAGGGTGCATGGAGCCAATCATGCAGGTACCAAGGCCCAGAGCCTCGCCCGCCAGCATGGCAAGCGATGCGGCCACCAGAGGATCAGCGGGGTCTGCCCAGGGCGAACCGTAAAAATACATTGCTAGAGGCGCATCATAGGTAACGATATTTTTTCCCGCATCCATTGAAGACGTGAACGCCACCAGCGCAGGCTTCACAAAATTGCGGAACAGCCCGTCATTGGCCTTGCCCCAGAATGGGCGCATGAACGCGAGAAACCAGGGGGCAGTGAGCCAGCCAAGAGTTTTGAGGTGTGCGCAAAAATCACTGGCGAAGGCACGGTTTTTCTCCCTGCTGTCCAGCACAAGCACATTGACATCCGAAGGTGGCACCCCGGTGGGCGCGCTGCGGGCCGCGTCAAGGATACGCTCGACCAGTTCCGGCTCCACCTCGGCGGGCATAAATTCGCGCACGCTTCTGCGCCGCCGCAGCAGGGCGTAGTAGGCAGCAAAACTCGCGGCGCTGCTCTGGGCCGGCAGGGCAAACAGATCTTCCGGCCCCAGCCCTCGGCCATGCACGGTTATGGCCCTCGCTGGGCAAACAGCCATGCAATGACCGCAGCCTACGCAGCCAAAAAGGGGGTGGAGGGCAAGGCAGGCCTTGCCGCCTTCAAGCCGCAGGCCAAAATCCTTGCACACGGCCACGCACTGGCCACAGCCGGTGCAGAGTGCGGTTTCTATGCAGACAGTGGCCGCACTTTGCGTGCGGGATGTGGGAATGGCCATAATGTCCCCTTGCAGCAATGATAGTAGATGCGTCACAGTAGTACCCAGGGCAGAACGCATCAAGCAAACCATACCGGGAACCGTTCTATGCTGGTATCGCGTGGCAGCCATTTCAGACTTGCCGCCACGTGCAATTGGCGCTCCCACCCTTGGGCGTCACAAGCGTGACGAAATATTTGGCAACCTTTTTGCAAAACTCACTATATGGATGTTTATAACTACGATCCGGCCAGCGTGCTCAGCCTGCTGCTCACCATGATGCGCGTAAGCATAGTCATGTTCATGCTGCCCGTTTTTTCCACCAACAACATCCCCACGCAGGTCAAGGCGGCCATAACCATTGTTTTTTGCCTGGGCGTATGGCCGCACCTCACGCTCCCAGCCGCCGCATTGCCTGCACACCCCTTTGACGTGGCACTCATGATGCTGGGCGAGGCGGTACTGGGCCTGGTTCTTGGCATGGCCGTCAATTTTCTGTTTATGGGCATTCAGGCGGGTGGTGAACTACTGGGCTTTCAGATGGGCTTTACCATGATCAACTTTGCCGATCCGCTCACCGGCAACCAGACTGGCGTCACAGCATTTTTTCTGTGGATGGTGTCCCTGCTCGTTTTTCTGAGCCTTGACGGGCATCTGTATATGATCAAGGGATTCGCGGCCTCATTTGACCTGGTGCCGCCGGGAGGGCTGTTTATCGGGCCAGTGGTGCTGCGCCAGATTCTGTATCTGGCCTCGCAGATGTTTGTGCTGGCTTTGCAGATCGCTGCCCCGGTCATGGTGGCCCTGTTCATGGTCGAAGTATCGCTGGGCCTTATGGCCCGCACCTCGCCGCAGATACCCATCATGGAATTTGGGTTCCCCATCAAGGTGATGGTGGGCTTTTTCTTTCTGGGGTTGCTCATGGTCATCATGTCTGACCGCATCGCATCCTTTGTGCAGGGACTGGACAGTTTGTTCATCAACCTGCTGCGGGCTGTGAGTCCCATGTATCAAACTCAATGAGCCTGTTGTGATTTCTTATTTCTGCTGCAAGGATCTTCAGCCTCACGACGAAATTAGTGCATAGGAGATTAATCATATTATACTATTATAAAAAATTAGTGCAATACTCGTTTGTTATTGAACGACATACTAAAATGATTACTTTTAATTTAAGATAAAGCATGACAGAATTTTACCGACATAAGTGATCTGAATTGACGACATTTCAGCCTATCAGGAATGACGGACATTCCACCACTGAAAAAGAGGATCGCATGCGAATTGAACTCATAACAATGTGGTATAATGAAGAATTTTTAGCTCCATTTTTTCTTCAACACTACAACTACGCCGATAGAATCAACATTCTCTATGACACAGATACTACTGACAATACAAAAAAAATTTGTGAGCAGTACCCTAACGTCAGAATTATACCGTTCCATTTTCCCAATATGATGGACGACGAAATCAAGAGAGATCTCATTAATGACTTATATAGTAAGATAGACGCAGATTGGGTTCTGTCTGTGGATTCTGATGAATTTGCATTTTTGAAAGAACACAATTTTTTTATTTATGACTTCCGTAACTTTCTTGCCGCAGATAAAAAACACGATATATACAACGTCATGCTGTATCAGGTTTACCGACACATCACAGATAAAGACCTTGATCCAGACCTACCAGCAGTTCCGCAACGAAGACATGGGGATCCCAATATTTCAGTCGGCATCAACGCTCTGTATAAAAAGCCTATTTTGGTGCGCGGCAATCTTTCCATCAATTGGGAGCCGGGATGCCACTCCATAAGATACGGCCGCGATCCACGTGCAGTTGCTCCGCAGCACGTGCTTGGAGCGCATTGGGCCATGGCGGACCCCCAATTTGCTATGGAGAGGCGTTTAAAAAACAGAAAGGCCCGGCAAAGCCAAAACAATTTGAACAAACAGCTTACAGTTCATCAGCACACCATAACAGCAAAAGAGCTCACAGAGGACTTCAAACGACACATGAATGACCCTCAGCTTTTTTAGAAAAACAGTCATTTACTTTGACTACTGCATATAACATAAGAATAGTCATGGAACTACATTAATTTAACGGCATAGCAGTCTACGGAGGAAGGGATGCAACATATATTCGAGTCATGGTGCGTACAAATTGACGTCACGAATTACTGCAATCAGTCATGCCTTTACTGCTCCAGGTATAACAGGCACCTAAAAAAAGAACAGCGCGCGCACATGCCCCTCGAGCAGTTTGTTGCCGCCCTAGACTCATTACGCCATTGGCCCAAAAAAATCGGTATTATCGGCGGAGAACCCCTGCTCCACCCACAGTTTCGCCATATAAACTTGCTCCTTCGCAAACATTTTCCGCGTGAAAAACTTGGTTTGTGGACATCGGGGTTGCCTCGCACGGAGCTGGAAGACCCACGCACAGACAGCGATATCATGAGTACCTATGGATTTATTGCGTACAATCCGCATACTCCGGAGCAACAGGAACAATGCAAGCACCAACCGCTGACTGTGGCCATACGAGAAGTTGTCAGCGATAGTGAGCTGATGTGGAAGTTGATTGATAACTGCTGGGTACAGCGCACATGGTGCGCCACAATCACCCACAAAGGCACCTACTTTTGCGAAGTGGCGGCAGCCCAGGATCTGCTGCTTAATGATGGTGCAAATGCATGGCCCATTGAACCGGGCTGGTGGAAAAGACATCCCTCAGAGTTCCGTTCCCAGGTAGAAAAATTATGCCCCAATTGCGGCATGTGTATCCCCATGGAACGCGAACTGCTGCACAAGAAGACCGAAAAGTTCACCCCTCTCTTACTGCAAAGTTTTCGCGATAAAAATCTCAGGCTTGTAAGAGATAAGGATGTGGAAGTATTTGGCGAGACATTCAGCAAGGAAGATATTCGCAACAACATTAACACATGGTATCCCGGCAACTATCGAGGGGATCTCAAAGACGATAACACGGCTCTGGAAGGCTTGGGCTTCACCGGAAAAATTGATTAATTTTCAGACCGCCATAGAAAAGCCGTCAGAAATAGAAAAATATTTCTGGCGGCTTTTTTCCATTGAAGCGTTGTTTACTAGATGGTTAATCAATTTTATCAATAAAATTTTTCAGGCTCCAATCGTTCTGAGCCCCCACATAAACGGCCCGGGTCTGTTTATCAAACATGGTTTTTTCTTCAAAGGTAGTGGCACGTTTGCGAAGTCGCACTTCCATGGAATCCACTGCGCGAGGCATGCGTAGAATTGCAGCTAAGGCCGTACCCTGCTTGCGCATCTTTTCGCCAAACGGGGAAAAAATGTAGTCAATGTTCTCGACATCAAAACGCCAATCTCGCCACCCTATGTACCAGTGCCATTCTGTAAAATACAACCAGCTATTTTCATTGAAAGCGTGCCGATGCGTTGGATCTTGCCATGCCCCAAGGGAAAGATCATATGGCACGTTTAGATGTAGCTCCCCGCCATCGCGCAACAGCATAAGCAGGTTCTTCATCGTTGCGGGAACGTCTGCAACATGTTCGAGAACATCGAAAAGACGTATCTTTTCAAACATGCCTTCCCGGAATGAGACCATGCCGAATCTGCTTGTGGGATATTGAGAGGAAAAATCGATTTTTTGGGAAACATCAAAAACAAAATCCGGATTCCACTTTGGATCAATATCTACGTTCAGCGCTTTCTGCAAAAAATTTTTCCCAGATCCAACATTAAGAAAGAGTGGCAAAGGCAAAGCCTCTTTTGCAACAGAACGGGCCTCGCACTCTCCAATTATATTCTTTAGCGTATCTTCGAACCTGTTTTTCGAGAACTGCATAAAGGCAGCATTTCCCATGGCATCAATAGCTTTTGGCGCATGCAGCAGCTTGATAACTTGCTCGACAATCTGGTCATACGGGGCATAAAAACATGCGTCTTCATACCCTTCATGGATATCTGTATCGGGATTACGCTCACACACGACACATTTTTTATTCGCCCACAAGTACCCCAGGCGAACAACTTCCTGAATACCCGGCACATAATAATGTGCATTTAAAACAATTTTTGAACGGGCGATCATTATATCCCGTTCAATCCCAAAAAGCCCCTGAAAAGCAACTGCATTAACGCCGGCAGCTCGAAGTTGGCCAATAAGCTCTGCCCTACGTTCATTTATGGCCCCATACATCAACACATCAATATCTTTCTGATATGTATGATCAAGGCGTGACATCTCCGGGCAATACCCCATGGGGACATATTCAACATTATCAATATTAAAATTTTCTTTGAATCGCCTTACATTTTCCTTACTATAATCCCAAACTTTAAACTTTGAGCAAGCGTCAAGATAGAAAGGAGTTACCCCTTTGCTACCGCATACCATTTGCTCAAGATTATAAATTATTGAATCTTTAGGAATCTTACTAAGAGAAATTTCACTGCAATCACATAATCCAAAAATAATATTCGTCGAATTATCACACAGCGCGTTCTCAAGTATTTTAGGCTCATATCCCAGCTTTCTGAGCGAATAATATAGAGGCAATGCAAGATCAGCAAAGGCCTGATGCCCACCAATAGCAGCTATTGAATATTTTTTACTGTTTATCATGAGCTTCCAACGGCTCAATAAAAATTGAGCAAAGTTATTTGTACATAAAAATTATCACCCGAAGACACTTAGGAGAGTATGTAATCTTAATATGCCCCTGAACGCATTATTCCCGAAAAAATCACGATGCAAGCTGCCTACTTCAAAAGCAAAATAAAGCGCAGGACAACAGCAATCTCTACTCTAACATACTGCTCATGACATACAAAATCCTGCAGTCGGAGCGAATCAACACGGCATGACGTAGCCCAGGACGGTTCATGAACCCAAGCTACTGGACGAAGGTACCCGGCATAAAAAATGGATACCTCCGTCCTTAAAGTCGGCCCACAGAATCATGGCAAGAAGCTGTCCTCTGCGCGAGATTTCAATCTGAGACGCGCCGTTGCGCGATGCGTCTTTTACCCCATAGCCCGTTGCAGTCGGGCAAGGGTTTCCTGCTTGCCCAGAAAGGCCATGATTTCATTGAGGTGCGAGCCACCCATAAAGCCCATGAGGGCCGTGCGCAGGGGCGGGGCCACTTCCTTGAACTTCAGCCCGTTGTCGGCCACATAGGCGTTGAGCGCGGCCTCGAGGGCTTCAGCGGTAAAAGGCTCGCAAGCGGCAAAAACAGCAGAGAGGGCCTGCAAATGCGCCTTGCCCGCATCGCTAAAATGCTTGGCCGTGTCCTTTTCCACATAGCTGAGTTCTGCGGCAGGCACCACCAACGGGCGAAAGGCCTCGCCCAGCGCCTTGAGGTTGTTGGCCCGCTCGCGGAACATGACGCACAGTGGCTCAAGCTTTTCCAGAGGCAATGCGCCAAGCCCGGCTTCTTCCACAAAGGGGGCAACCAGCGCCGCCAGTTCTGGCAGGGGCAGCTCGCGCATAAAATGGGCGTTGCACCACTCCAGCTTGGCCGGGTCAAAAGCCGCAGCGGCAGGGTTCAGGTTGGTGCCGTCAAAATATTCGATCAGCTCTTCCTTGGTGAACAGTTCCTGATTGCCGTGCGACCAGCCAAGCCTCACCAGATAGTTCACCAGAGCCTGAGGCAGCAGGCCATCCTGTTGATACTCAATAACCGCCCGCGCGCCGTGGCGCTTTGAGAGCTTTTGCCGATCCGGACCAAGGATCATGGGCACATGCCCAAAACGCGGCACGGGCAGGCCCAAAGCCTCATAAATAAGAATCTGGCGCGGCGTGTTGGAAACGTGGTCGTCGCCACGAACAACATGGGTGATGCCCATTTCGTAGTCGTCCACCACCACGGCCATATTGTAGGTGGGCATGCCGTCAGCGCGGCGGATAACCATGTCGTCCAGTTCGGTAACATCCACGGCTATCTTGCCCTTCACCAGATCGTCAAAAACCACCTTACCCGCCACAGGCGCCTTGAGGCGCACGCAGTGGCCCTCGCCGGGGCCGAGGTTCCGTTCGCGGCAGCGCCCGTTATAACGCGGTTTGAGGCCGTTCTGGCGGGCTTCTTCGCGCATGGCTTCCACTTCTTCCGGCGTGCAGGAACACCAGTAGGCGTGGCCTGTTTCCAGCAGCTTGTCCACATAGCGGTTGTACACGTCGGCCCGCTGAGTCTGGTAGGTCAGCTCGCCATCCCAGTCCAGCCCAAGCCAGCGCATGGAGGCCAGGATGGAATCTGTATATTCCTGCTTGGAGCGCAGCAAATCAGTGTCTTCAATGCGCAGGTGAAAACGTCCGCCGGAGTGGCGGGCCAGGAGCCAGCAAAAAATGGCGGTGCGTGCGCCGCCTATGTGCAGATGCCCTGTCGGGCTGGGTGCAAATCGGGTTACCACTTGAGTCATGTTGCTTTCCTTGAAACTGGCGTTGGGGGGAAGGTCGCGCATGGGCGGCTGAGTGTCAAGGGCCGCTGCGCAGGTGAAGGAGGCTTTGCCTCTTTCGGCAAGCCTGCCGCCGCCCGCAGAGTACCAGACATTTCTATTCTGCCGGGCCTCGGCTGAACTGTTTGAGCGTGCGCCGCAGATCGGCAAGGTTAACGGGCTTGGTCAGGTGCGCGTCCATGCCTTCCTGCATGCTGCGTTCTGCATCGCCCCGCATGGCATAGGCCGTCATGGCGATAATGGGCACGGTTTGGGCACACGGCAGATTGCTGGCCCTGATAGCGCGCGTGGCGGAATAGCCGTCCATAACCGGCATCTGCACATCCATGAGGACAATATCAATCTCCGCGCTCCGCTGGTTCCAGAGTTCCACGGCCTCCTGCCCGTTGACGGCAGAAATGCAGGTTATGCCCATGTCTTCCAGCAGAACTTCCATGATCTCGCGGTTGATATCGCCGTCTTCGGCCAAAAGTACCCGCAGACCCTGAAGCGAGGCGGCTTCATCCCCGCGGTTTTCTTCCGCCTGCTCCTGCGCGCAGTCTTGGCTGCAAATGGCAAAGGGCAGCTCCACGCGAAAAACACTCCCCTGACCCGGCTCGCTCTGCACAGAAATGCTCCCACCCATGAGGGATATCAGGCGGCGACATAAGGAGAGGCCAAGCCCCGTGCCGCCAAATCTGCGGGTGATGGACGTATCCGCCTGCGAAAAAGGCGTAAACGCGCGGGCCAGATCATCGGGCGACATGCCAATGCCTTCATCGCTCACAATAAAGGCCAGCCGCGCCTTTACGTCACTTTGTTCCAGCAGCTCAACGGCCAGGCGCACCGTGCCGCGCTCGGAAAATTTCAGGGCGTTGCCGCCCAGATTCAGCAGAATCTGGCGCAAACGCAGGGCATCGCCGGAAAGCACTTCCGGCACGCGCGGGTCCATGCGGCTCTCAAGGGTGAAGTCCTTGAGCTTGTGCCCAACCTTGGGCCGCAGCAGGGACATGACCGACTCAAGTTCCTTGCGTGGCTCAAAAGGCAGATTTTCAAGCTCCAGGTGGTTGGCCTCAATTTTTGAAAAATCCAGCAGGTCGTTGATGATATCCAGCAGTGATTCGCAGGTTGCATGGATTTTTTCCACATAATCGCGCTGCTGGGGATTCAAAGGGGTGTTGAGCACCAGATGCGCCATGCCCATGATGCCGTTCATGGGGGTGCGTATCTCATGGCTCATGTTGGCCAGAAAAATACTCTTGGCGGCGTTGGCGGCTTCGGCGGCCTCCTTGGCTTCGCGCAGGATGCGCTCGTGCTGGCGCGCCTCTGTCACATCGCTGACATAACCGGCAATACGCAGCACTCCCGGCCCGCTCACGACCTCATAGGCCAGGGCATACCAACGCAAACCCTTGCGCGGGTGGGCAACCCGCAAATCCAGATGCTCCTGCCCACCAGCCGTCCACCCTGCGGGGTCGCAGAGTTTGCGCCACTTGGGCTGATCCTCGCTCACAATGCGCGACCCCATGCGCTCAAGTCTGTCAGACGCATTCGAGGCCGTATTGATGCCAAACTGCTCATAAAAAACATCGTTACCTGTGATGTCCAGCCCGGAACTTTCGAGGCGCGCTATCTCAAAAACTCCAAGCCAGCCCAACCGGCAGGCCAGCGAAAGACGCACAAGCCCCTCACGCAGGCTTTGGTGCGCCTCGTGCAGCTCCGTCATATCCTGATGATAACCGACAATCCGCACCACATCATCATGATCGGCGCTGATGCGCCGCCCGCCGCAGCGCACAGGCACCAGACCCCACGTGGGGTGGTTATACTGGTAGCGCACCTCGTGCATGGCTGCGTCTGCAATAAATTCGTCATGGATGGCCCAAAGATGGGGACGGGAACGGGCATCAACCCTGTCCACCCAAAAGTTGAAGCATTCTGCGGGGGTCATTTCTTCGCTTGCGCCGAGCAGGCGCAGGGTCACCGGATTGGCAAGCATGGATATATGACCGGTGTTTCTATCGATATCAATGACCCACAGCCCCACATTGGCCGCAGCCAAGGCTTCGCTGTTCCAATCCTCGTTGCGGGATGCGTCTTTTGCAGCGCTTTTTACGGTCATAATTCCCCCGTTTTCCATTGTACTATCCATAGCCATTTTGCTGACCCAAGACAATGCCGGGGAGGGTTGCTCTGCCCGGAGTAGAGCGTAATTTGCGCACGAAAAAATCAAAAAATATACGCATCGCCACACGCCTGTCACACAGGACTCTTGCGGGGCGGCGCACAGGGTGCTAGTGCTTCCAACTGTTAACTAAGTACGCAAAACAGATGAAAGGCCCGCGCCTGCGCCTGAGCGCGCATGTGGCGGAGCAGCCTTTCCGGCCAGACGGCCAAAGGATCAAACAGATGAAAAACGCTACAGTCGTTATCAAATACGGCGGTCACGCCATGGACAAGCCCGATCTCAGCTCTGCCTTTGCCACCGACCTTGCCCAGCTTTCCGAACAGGGCATGGGCTTTGTGGTGGTGCACGGCGGCGGCCCGCAGATTTCTGCCCTGCTCAAGCGCCTGAATATTGAGAGCCACTTTGTGGATGGCCTGCGCGTTACCGATGCCGCCACCATGGAAGCTGCAGAGATGGTGCTCTGCGGGCAGGTGAACAAGGCCGTGGTCAACGAATTTGCACGTCAGGGAGTACGCGCTGCGGGCATTTCAGGCCGCGACGGCGGCCTGCTGCGCGCAAGGGTGAAAAATCCCGCGCTCGGCCTGGTGGGCACGGTGGAAGCGGTCGATCCCGCCCTGCCCCGCTGCCTGCTGGAAGGCGGCTTTGTGCCCGTGGTGGCCCCTGTGGCCTCCGGCCCGGACGGCGAAGCCCTGAACATCAATGCAGACACCGCCGCAGGCGCGCTGGCAGGGGCCATCGGCGCGGAATATTTTGTGCTGATCTCTGATGTGCCCGGCGTGCTGGATGCTGACGGCAGGCTCATTCCCAGCCTCAACCGCAAGGAAATCCAGAAGCTGCGCGAGACCGGCGTCATCACCGGGGGCATGATCCCCAAGGTGGAAGCCTGCCTCAACGCTCTGGATGCGGGCTGCCAGCGTGCGCTCATTCTTGACGGGCGTTCGCCTTCAAGCCTGCGCCGCTACCTGCTTGACGATGCCCCGCTTGGGACGGTGGTCGCCAACTAGCTTTTTAACTGCCGGATGCAGTGCGGAGAAAAGGCAGACCGCCAGTTAAAAGGCATCTCTGCTCCTCAGCGCGTATCAAAAAAGGCCCGAGACCGGATGACGCGGCAATGCGCCGCCCGGTTTCGGGCCTTTCATACTTTTGAAAATCTGTTTTTAACGACCGCGCCGCACCCACCATTCCCGCTCAACCTGTCCATACCACCAGCGGTTGTGATCCGCGCGCAGCACAGCCTCAGCCACCTGCTGCGCCGCAGGGCTGCGCAGACGTTTGACCGCACTTTCCAGCCACTGGGCGGCAAAGGCATTGCCCTTGTCCAGCTCGGCCTTGAGATTGCAGATAAGATCAAGCTGGTCGGCATCGTGCGCCAGAATGGCCTCACGGCTGGCTTCTTCCTCCAGCTCGTCCCAAAGGGGCAGCACGTCTCCCTCAAGCCCTGTTCCGTCCACGCAGTCTTCCAGCGCCTTGCGGGCCTGACACTGCGCATAGCGGTGGTTCACGTAGTTCAGATCGCCCGTGCGCGCCTCGTGCAAATCATGGAACAGGCAAAGATACGTCACACGCGCTGGATCCATATCGCACATGCGGGCCAGCACGTAGCCCATGACGCTCACCCGGTAGGAATGTTCGGCCACGTTCTCCTGCCCGGTGCCCAAAAAGGCGTAACCCGTGCGGGGCGTATGCCGCAGCATGCCGACTTCGTTAAAAAAATCCACAATCCGGTCAAGCCGATCCGCGCTCACGTCCATAGCCGGGAAATCGCCGTTGTTGCTCTTGGATTCACTCATGCCTGTTCAATACCGATCCCGGCGGCCTGTGGCAAGGATGCGCGGCGTAGATGGTGGGACGGATAAAAAAGGCATCCGGCGGCTCAAGCCGCTCCCTTAAGAACCCCATTGCAGCTTGGCGCTGAGGCAAACGTATCAGCATGGAAAGATCGCAATACTGCCGCTGACCATGTCAGTTGCTGTAAACGGCTACACCATCCTTTACTTCAATGGTGACGATTTGCGATGTGGCGGCATTGTTCTGCACATCTGTCATTTCAAACATGAACATGAACTGCCCATCGCCCATGTCCGTATCTGCAAAAACAACTTTTTTGCCAAGGGTAAAGGTATCTACCTCCACCTCCTGAAACTCTCCATCTTCGTCATCCATCTGCATGGCGAGAAGAATTGTGGTCACCTTGTCGCCAGCCTTAAGCCTGATAAGCGCCTTGTCGGTCATTTCGCCTTCTTGCACACGGCGCGCGCCAAGGATTTTGTATTCCTTTTCCGCAAAATCATAGACGACAATAAGGTTGCAGCGCACTCCGTTCAGTTTGATAGGCACAACATAGTGGTTTACCCCGTCATCCTGATGCGTGATCTCAAGGAACACCAGGTGGTCGTCCAGAGCTGCCCACCTTCCCTGAAAATTATCCTTGAACACACCTGCGGTCCAGTCAGCTTCCATATCTGCATCCTTGCCCAGCAGCATGATCAGGTTGTCTTCGATGCTGTAGTAGGCAAGGTAAAACTGCACGCTATCCAGAAATTTGACACGCTCTGTGCCAAGATTGAGCAGCGCCTCGCCGCCATCGCCGACTGTTACCTCAAAATCCTCAAGCGCGGTGATATCCAGCGGCTTCAGGGGAGCCACCGATGCCACCACGGCGCTGGCCGCCTGCCCCAGCAAAGCCGCAACGCTGCCTGGGGATTGACCCTCAGCACTCTGCCCGCCAAGGATGGCTGACAAGCCCGATTGCAAGGGCGCCCACAAGGATTGTGCGCTCCCCTGCGTCTGGGGCGCGGGCAGAGGCGTTGGTGCAGCAGGAGCAGATGTTCCTTCAGGGATGTTTTCTTCCCGTTCAAGGGCGGCAGAGATATCAGCAGAGATGCGTTCAAGGTGTTTTACGGCGCTGTCCGTATCCAGAAAACCCAACTGAAGCCCGCTCAGGACCAGAAAGGTGGTGATGTTGCCCGCCCGCATCATGCTGGAAAAACCAGCCTTGCCGCCGTCAAACGGATAGTAGCAGGACAGCCCGGAGGGCGACCGGTAGGGGCCATGAACCGTATAGACCACCGCTTCGCCCAGAGCATCCAGAAAATACGGAGCAAATTCGGGCAAGGCCGTTTTCAGCCGCCGCACAAGAGAACCAAGGTCCACCATATTGGTGTAACCTTCCGAACGCGAGTTCACATAGTTTTCAGAGGCCTTGGCCTGCCTGCCGTAGGCGGCGTAAAAGCTGTCGTCATCCATGGCGAGGGAAACAGCTTCAAGGCCGAGCGCGTTGTAAGCAAGATTAACAAACGGAATCCTGGCAAGATCAATGAGCGAAAGCGTGGCGTTTCCCGCTGTTTGCGCTTCCTTGCAGCCCTCAAGATAGGTATCACAGATAGCCTTGCCCAACGCTTCCGGGCCTATGGATGTGTTTGTCCCAAGAGCGTTCACCCATTCCGTGTACTGCCAGCCGTTGGCTGGTTCCACCTCTTGCGATGCCACCATGTACCGGCCAAAACCGCTTACAGCGCTGGCTGTGTCCAGCGTAGCCATCAGGCAGGCGTCAAAGCCGATGATTTCAAATGGCGGGCGGTCAACTGAGGCCGTATGTACCTGCTTGAAGGAATTATTGATTTCCCTGAGGGACAGGGCGTCAAATGCATAATTCTCGTCATTGGCTACGCCGCCGATGCTGCCGCCGCCGTGATCCCAAAAAATGAAAACCTGATGATCCGCGCTGTAATTTTCTTTGCAAAAGGCAAGAAAGGAGGTCAGCGTTTTTTCATCCCCCATGCTTGCCTGCGGCAGCTTTGCCACCAGCTCAAGTTTTCCTTTGTGGTAAAGGTAGCGGCTGATGTTTTTGGGGCTGATGTCGGGCCTGTGCCATTTGCTGGCCCCCCCGGTCTGAATGACCACCTTCACATTATCCGGCAGGCGAGCCTTGAGCAGCTCTGCCAGATCGGCAGAGGCCGCGCCGTCTTCTGACTCAAGGTTGCTGCCGCAAAGATACCAGTACACAGCCCACGTTTCTTCCGCACGGGCTCCATCGGGGCAGGTAAAGAGCAGCAGCATTGGCAAAATACAGACTGCGCAGCGGAGGTAACGGATACTGTTTTTCGGCATAAATATTGTACTGAAAATCAAGTTACAAGGTCACAGCGCCAGAAAAAATCTTCCGAGGCAGTCAAAAGGCATCAAGACGGGCCTGCGCGTCAGCATCACCCTGTCTGGCGGCCTTGCCATACCAGTAAAGGGCTTTTTCCCTGTTCTTGTCCAGGCCATCCCCGGTCTCGTAGCTGCGCGCAAGGTTATACTGGGCGGTTGCATACCCCTGTGCCGCCGCCCGCATAAACCAGCTGGCGGCGGCATGCGCATCACGGGGCACGCCTACGCCCTTACTGCAAAGAATGCCGAGCATGTTTTGCGCCTGGGGGTAACCAAGTGCGGCAGACATACTGTACCAATACACGGCTGCGGCCTTGTCTGCGCTTACCCCCAAGCCATCCTCAAGACAGCCTGCAAGTCTGTATTGAGCTTCGGCATGCCCCTGTTGCGCGGCCTTGTGCAACAGGGACGCCGCCTGTTCAAGATTCTGCGGAACGCCAAGGCCAAAAAAACAACGTATCCCCAGCGCAAACTGCGCTTCTGCCCGGCCTGCTTCCGCCGCTTTTTTAAACCAGACCACAGCCAGAGGGTCATCCTTGCACAGGCCGCACGAGCCACTCTCATACTGCCGGGCAAGCCAGAGCTGGGACTCGGCATCACCGCGCTGCGCATGCTCATAGACCTGCTCCAGGCTGTTGCACGATTTGGCGGAGCATTCTGGAGAGTGGACGGTTTGCTCCGTTCTCCAGCCAGGGGCTTTTCGCATTGGATCCATGGCTGCGAACGAGGCACTGTCCCTGGCAGGAACCGAGGCCGCGCACAAACAAGCCGCAGGGCCAGCCGTCCCCAGAAAACCATAAATAACAGCAAGGCAAACCACGGTGCCGCGCATACGCGTTACCGCTTACAAAAGCACCAGCGGAATGCCCACCTGAATCAGTACGGCCAACACTAGCGCCGCCCAGTGCAAAGGGCCAAGTGTGGCAGGCACAGTCCCCTTCCAAATGGACAAAATCCCCTGCAGCGTGCGCTTGAGAGTCCAGACAAGGTACAGCAGTGTGGAGCCGCACATAAAGCCAACCAGAGCCTTGCTGCCCGGGATCGCCCAGAACTGGCGCAGCATTTCCAGTGGAGGCTGATCCCCGGTGGAGAGTTCATCAAGCTTTGCCATTACTACGGGATCATTTCCCATCCAGCCGGCTACCCCGACAATGCCGCCAATCCCCACAAGAGCAAGCACCAAGGCAAGCCAGACGGTATTCACCTGCCATTGGGCATGGGCGTATTCTGCCTGTATGGCACCCTTGCGCGCCTGTCGGCGCTGATAATAGCCAAGGGCCAATGCGCCAAGGCCAGCCCACAACAACAGACTCCAATAGAGTGAAAAAGAAAAAAGAAGCAGCAGAACATAGCCCGCCCAGATCATGCCACTGACGTGAGTACTGGAATCTTTCATCGACTGTTCTCCATAACTAGATTTTCAATGCGTGCGGCATTGCCGCAGAATTCCAGCAGCTTTTTCCTCCAATTGGACGCAAAACGGTATCACCCGAAGAGGCCTTTGTGCAAAAAATTTTGTCACCCTTACGGATGATACGCCCTTTCAGCCACTCCGTCGACCGAATAAGCTGCCCGGCAAAAAGCTCTGCCGGACAGAGGCGTAAGCGCAAGACACAGATTATTGCATTATTCACTCTACAACTAGAACGCATTAACTATATTAAATTTAATCAAATTTTTATTCATCACGCCATTACTCACCCCCAGGGGTGAGCAGCAACCGGCAAAATCGAACATTAAGGTGATGTGCAGAACTCTGCCCAAAGTGTAGGCCTGATCGGGTTGTTGAGGCCATCAGGAGTTCGCGGCGGCCTGCACTGGAATAGGCTTTGCGTTCAGGCGCTGACATTCCCCAGCACCACACGGATATCTTCGGATACTTGGGCATGGTTAAATATCAATCGGAGACGGAGGAAGTAATGAAAAAGTATATGTTGGCTGCATTGACTGTTTTTATGCTGGGCGCTGCCCCCTTTGCAGCACATGCAGCAGAACAGGATGTGGCAAAAATCACCTGCAAGGACTTTCTGGCTGACAAGCAGAACATAAGCATGATGGTGATGTGGATTGACGGTTACATGAGCGGCAAAAGCGGCAATACCTCCATCAGCGATCAGTGGATGGAAAAGCTGGGTACCCATCTGGGCACCTACTGCGCGAAAAATCCTGCCAAAACCATTATGGACGCCATCGAAGCAGTACCCGAATAACCACTGCCGACTTCAGCACACGGCGTCCCATCACACCCTGGATCACATGGAGATATTTACATGAAACGCTTTATCCTTTCTTTTGCCGCAGCGCTGATGCTCTTTGGTTTCAGCGCCGGAGCAGCCCTTGCACAGGAAATAGTTGTCGCCAACGGCACAGGATTCACCATCCAGCGACTTGGCCTTGTTGACTCCAATGCAGGCGGCAATGCTCAGGATCTTTTGGGCAACGACACGCTTGCCAGTGGCGAAGGCCTGAAGATCAACATCAACGGCAGCCCCAAGGGCTGGGAACTTATAGCCGTTGACAGCGACGGCGGTCAGGTGAACTGGCAAAACCTCGACCTGAGCGGCGTAAAAAAAATTACCCTGCGCGGCGATGGATCTGCAGAACTTGAATAAATGTGATGCTGCATACGTGCCAGCATTCCCGTAATTCTTGCAGGTTTAGCTGATCCGCAGGCATGCACAGCCGGTGACAAAAGCCTATCAGCTTGAGCGGGCTATATATGTTGCATGGCTTGAAGAGGAAGGTACCAGAACGCTTGTTCGGGTACCTTCCTCTTCGCTGTTTTCCTGTCAATCCCTATGGTTCTGCTGCCGCACTTCGCCAGAGGTTACTGGGGCCTCGCGCTGAAAAACTTTTCAGGCAACCTCCGCGAACGCAGGATGAAATAATGCGGCCAGCATCGAATCCTACATATACAAATTTGCTATTGACCCACAATAAATGTGGTGTTCTTTTAAGGGGTAGTGCAATTGCAACTGACTATCTTATGACAAGCCACGCTGACATTTCGGAGAACCAATGGAATCAGGCAAAAAGGGATTGCCAGTCATTTCCGGCATGGGCATTGCCAGCCTGCTGGCAGCCCAGTTTGTAGTTTTTCTGGAAGGCCGGGGACTTGGCATTGTATCTTTTTCCCTGCAAAACGCTGTTGCCGGATTTTGCGGCGGCATAATTCTGGGCGGACTGCTTTTTTCCACATGGCTTCCCAAACGGTTTGGCGCTCCGTGCGCAGTGGCCTTGACCCTGATGGGCGCGCTGCTGTGGACGGGCGGCATATTCCAGAACAATGCCATATACTCCTATGGAGCCTGCTTCTGGGGCGGGACGGTTCTGCCTCCGTTGCTCAAAAATTTTTTTGCGCGCAGTTCATCACCCGGCTTTCATCTGGGCGTTGCCTTTGCTATTGGGGATTTTTTCTGGCTTTTTTTATACATCTTTCCCCTTTCAGATGAATCACTGCAATGGCTCATGCTGTGCCTTCAGTTCGTGAGCGGCTGCATGGCGGCAATTTGCCTGTTCAAAGCGCAACCGACAACAGAAGGATTGGAAATTGTACGCAAGTCAGACAGGCTGACAGTAATTTCACTCAGATATCTGACTGCCATCGCCTTTATATTTTTTCTGTTAAATGCCTTTGTGGACATTACCTTTTACAGAATTCACAGTCAGGCTTTTCCCATCCCCGCTCAGGTACACCTGTATACGTGGCTGGCCTATCCCCTTGTTGGCGTGCTGATTGACAAGTACGGAACAGATATGCGCCTGTTGCTCATCTGCATTGGCGGGGTAATTTTATCCCCAACTCTTGTAGTCATCACAGAGGGAACAGTCATTTACTGGATCATTTATGTGATTGACCTTGCGTGCCGTGGTATTGCGCAATTGTACTTTCTGCTAGTTTTCGCTCAGATCGGCAGACACTCTCCCCGCCGCGGCCTGATTTCTGCCATTCCTTACCTCGTAATGCTTATGGCTTTCTTGTGCGTATACCGTTTTGTGGAGCACTTTCCTGGTACAGTGCCAGTTGCATTCTGGTGCCTTTTTCTCACTACGGCCTTCAGCTATGTGAGCTCCCGCATCCAGTACGCCCTCACGCTTACCGGGGTATCAAAAACACCCACTGCGGACAGCGAAGACAAAACAGAGCACAAAGCCTTCACCCCGCAGGAGTCACACAAAAACGAACGCTGCCGGGCAGACAGCATAGCTGATTTTGCCCTGAAATACGGTATTTCTTTGCGAGAGCGGGATGTTTTGTGTCTGATTCTGGAGGGGTGCGATACGTCTGCCATTTGCGATCGGCTGCATATTTCTGAAAACACGCTTAAAACCCACATCCGGCAAATACTGCGCAAGACGGAAACACGAAACAGAAATGCTCTGCTGGTACTTTTTTTCAATGAAGAAAATATGGAAAAAGAAACAGAAACGGGCCTTGAGAGTTTTTAGCCCTCAGGCCATCGGGCGGCAGGAGCAGGCCGCCGGCATTATCCCTGCGGCGTACTGCCGTGGTGACAGGCGTGCTTGCCCTTACTGGCCCGACTGACCTTCGTGCTGCAAAAATGAAAAATGCACCTGCCCCGCTGCGTAACGGACATTCGTAATGTCTGGCCGTAACCGCCTGAACAGCTTGTATGCCTGAAGCGCCCTGTAGCCATACTGGCAGTGCAACAGCACAGCAGAATCCTGCGGAATATTTTTTACCAAATGCTGAAAAGCATATAGCGGCATGTTAACGGCGTTTGGAAGATGCCCATCTGAAAATTCTTTTTGACTGCGCACATCAATAATAATCAATTTTTCCGTTTTTAAAACATACTCGCGAGCCGCTTCTGGCGACAAGGCCACAGACTCGCCCGCACTTTTGCTCGTTGGCGCTGAAAACTTCCAATAAATATATGTTTCCGCACATGCAATAACAAGCAGAACTACAATAATTTTCAGTAGCCGCCTTGTCCCTTCAGCACCATGATACAAGGCAATGCCGACTTCTGCTGTTCTCATTGAAAAACCTCTCTCCAATGCCTTACCGCGCGGCATTCGTCAGTGCAACTCGCCATTTCCACTGATTTTTCAGGCCAATCCACAAAGACGATCACAGAGGGGCACGCCGCCAGGGTGCAAAGCCCGCCCGCCATCCACAACTGATGCTCGGAGGAGTGTTATACACTTCTTCCTTGCTCACGCGCAAAAGAATTCAGAACCCACATTCGTCTAGTGATCGGAGGAATTTTGTGCGCTGGCAAGGAAGTAGCACTTTTTTGTGAAGGGAGTGTACTCTAATGGTACTCGACCGGAACAAAAAAGTGCTACTGACGCAGCCAGCGCGCAAAAGAACCCGATCACTCAAGGCCGTACTTGCGGAGCTTGTTATGCAGGGTAGCCCTCGTAATTCCCAACTGCCGGGCCGCCTCGCTCTTGTTGTCGCCTGTCTGGCGCAGGGTTTCCTCAATGGCGCGGCGTTCCACGGCATCAAGGGGCAGGCCTGCCAGGGAGGCGTCCACCTCGGGCTGGCGCTCGTCGGGCAGGGCAGGGCCAGTGACCACAGAGGGCAGTTCGCGTTCGGTGATAAGGTCGCCGTTGCAGAGTATCACGGCGCGCTCCACGGCGTTTTCCAGTTCGCGCACATTGCCGGGCCAGCCATAGCGCAGCATACAGGCCAGCGCCTGCGGCGAAAATCCGCGTACGCTTTTGCGGTTGCGGCTGGCGAAACGTTCCAGAAAATGCGCGGCGAGCACGGGGATATCCTCGGCGCGGTCGCGCAGGGGCGGCACTTCAATACAGATGACGTTGAGGCGAAAGTAGAGATCCTCGCGAAAACGCTTTTGGGCCACTTCTTCGCGCAGGTCGCGGTTGGTAGCCGCCAGTATGCGCACATCCACAGTTATGGCGGCATCGGCCCCCACGCGTTGCACCTCGCCCTGCTGCAAGGCGCGCAACAGCTTTGACTGAAGGGTAAGGGGCATCTCGCCGATTTCGTCCAGAAAAAGCGTGCCGCCGTTGGCTTGGGCAAAGCGCCCCTCGCGGCGGCGATCCGCGCCGGTGAACGAGCCCTTTTCGTGCCCGAACAGCTCGGATTCCAGCAGGTTTTCGGCCAGAGCCGCGCAGTTCACCGTTACCAGCGGTTTATCCGCTCTGGCGCTGGCGCAGTGCAGGGCGCGGGCCACCAGTTCCTTACCGGTGCCGGATTCGCCGGAAATAAGCACTGTGGCCTCGGTTGGGGCAACAGTGGCGATAATTTCCTGCATGGCGCGGATGGAGGCGCTGCGGCCAAGGATGCCGGGGCGTGAGGCGGCATCGCTGAGCTGACGGCGCAGCTCGCGGTTTTCCACGCTGAGGCGCGAATGCTCGATGGCTTTTTCAAGCGTATGCCTGAGAGCCTCAAAGTCCAGCGGCTTGACCAGATAGTCGTATGCGCCGAGGCGCAGGGCCTCCACGGCTGTTTCCACTGAGGAGTAGGCCGTCATGAGCACCACGGGCAGAGCGGGATTATATTCAAGAATATTCTTGAGCGCGTGGATGCCGTCCATGCGCGCCATGCGCACGTCAGTCAGCACGGCGTCAAAGGATTTTTCGCGCACCAGGGGAACGGCCTCGTCGCCGTCCGTGGCTTCTTCCACAGCATAGCCCCAAGAACGCAACATGGTGCGCAGCATGCCGCGGTGGGCATCGTCATCGTCTACAACCAGTATGCAGTTGCTCACCGTATCCTCTCTTTATGCTTGGCAAAATCTGGAATCCCGGGCCGCTCCGCAGCTGCGCAGGTTATTTTTTGCGGTTGTCCTGCGCTACTGCGCCTTCTGCCGCGCGGGGCAGCCAGATGCGGAACGTGGTTTCCCCACGGCGCGCAGTTTGCGCGGGGCGCGAGGTAACGCTGATTTCGCCGTCGTGTGCTTCCACAATCTTGTGCACCATGGCAAGCCCCAGCCCCGTGCCCTGCCCCTTGGTGGTATAGTAGGGGTCAAAAATATGCGGCAGCTGGCTGGCCTCAATGCCGGTGCCGTTATCGCGCACCATAAGGCACACGCGCCCCTTGCGCTCCACAATGGCAAGCGTGAGCTGCCCGCCTTCGGGCATGGCGTCCAGAGCATTGAGGCAGAGGTTCAACAGGGCCTGCCCCATGCGTTCTGGGTCGGCCAGGGCCAGCGGCATCCGCCGGGGAGAACGGCAGACAATCTTGACATCGCGTTTGTCCGCATCCTGATGGATGAGGCGCGTCACGTGATCCACCACAAGCTTGAGATCAGTCGGGTGCGGGCTCACATCGCTGGGACGTGAAAGTCCTATAAGATCCATAATTACGCGATTGAGCCGGTCAACCTCGTGCACCATGACATTGGCTGCCTCGCGGTCTTCGCTTCCTTCGGGAAAGCGCTGGCCGAAGTAGGTGGCATAGCCCTTGATGGAGCTGAGAGGATTGCGGATTTCGTGCGCAACGCCTGCGGCCAGATTGCCCACGGCGGCCAGCTTTTCCTTGCGGCGCACTTCTTCTTCAAGCCTGCGCACCTTGCCCTCTGCCATACGCTGCCGCTGACGCGACTCCCGCGCCCGCTCGGCATAGTACAGGGCCACCAGACAGGCCAGCCCCACCAGCAGGGTCACGGCGGCCAGCATGGCCACGTAGTCCCGGTTCTGACTGCGCGTTATTTCAAAGGGCGAAAGATCAAGACCGAGAAAAATCACCGGCAGGGGAAAACCCCTCGGCAAATCGCGTATGCCCGGCGAAAATTGCCTGTACACGGCAAACACGCGCCGCCCCTCCATGCGCATGATGCCCCAGTGGGGCAGCATGTCGGGGGCAAGGTCACGCATGGTGACATCGTCAGCTTCGCGCCCGCCCACATGCAAAATCTCTCCAAGCCGCGCAGGATTGCTGTGCGCCACAATGGTACCGTCAGGCATGGTCACGGCCACAAAAACAATGCCGGGGCTTTCGCCCATTTCTTCCAGCAGCACCTGAAGGCGCACGCCAGCCTCGCTGCGCATGCCCGAACGCAGGATGCTCTCAAAGGCGATGATCAGCGATGAGCCCTTTTCCGCCAGCAGGCGGGCCATGGCGGCCTCGCTGCGGTCAATGGAAATGAGGGTCAGCAGCGTCACCATGAGGGCCAGCACCACGGCGGCCCCACCCAACAGCAGGCCGAGCGGCGTATGCGCGCCAACAGCGGAGGTCTGTGCTGTCCGCGCTTTGTCTGTGGGACTTGTGGGGCTTGCGGCAGCGGTGCCCTGGTGTGCAGCTTCCTGCCCGATTTTTTCAGCCGTGCTGTTTTCCATATTCATACGGCACACTCTGTATTGTGCGCGGCACAGCCAGAGGCGCACCACGAGTAAAAAAATTTGCACGCTTTTTGCAATAAAATAATCATTCCTTGAGCCCACAAAGCCGGGAATCTTGCCACCCCGCTCAGTGATTGGTATGAGAGCGGGACGAGTTTATTCTTCAGAAGGTCTTTTATGATGAAACCCCTTCTTTCCCTTTGTGTTCTGGCCAGTCTGTGCCTCCCCCAGCCAACGGCGGCGGATCAGACCGACTATGCGGAATATACACCTTCGCCGGGAAGCCCGGCAGCCAACCACGCCGCAGATATGCGAACATGGCTGCAACAGCTTTCGCCCGCGCAACGGGCCAAAGCCCAGGCCGTCATTGACGAATACTCCCCCAAGGTGAACGAACTGCGTAAAAGCATCATGCTGAAAAAAAACGAGCTTGCCCACCTGAGCTACAACCAGACCACCTCGCCGGAAACCCTACCCCGCCTGGGGCATGAATTACAGCAATTGCGAGATGAACTGCGCGCTCTTCTGCAACGAGCAGACCAGCGCATGGATACTGAGGTAGGCGTTCCGCTTGGCAGCCCGCAAACCCGCGGGTGCAGCATGGAATATCCCGGTCTGTCCACTTCCGCCAGCAAATAACCGCGACAATCTGCTCGCAGCAACACGCGTCCGCCCCAAGGCGGGCGCGTTTTTTATTCAATTTTGCCAGGCAGCCCCTGTAAGAAAATTATGCAGATGTACAAATTTTATACAGAGACAATGCCCGAATGTATAAAAAACATACGCTTCTCTGCTCGGCGGTGCAACGACCCCGGCCAATATCACATTAACATACTAAATATATTAAATAAAAATTATTTGGCACACGCATTGCTATATTGCAAGCAAACGTTGAAGGAACAACGAAACAATATACGAGAAAAAAGACTACGAGGTAGCCTTCCATGAAATCCAAAAATATCGCCATCGCAGCCATACTTGCAGCAGCCCTGATGGGTGGCGCCATAACTGCCTACAGCCAGCCTGGCCCCGCAGGCGATATGCCCGAAGGCATGCGGGAAATGGGCGGCTGCATGGGTGAAATGCCCTGCCCTGGAATGCAAGGACACGGCATGATGGGACGTGGGGCGTATACCCCCGAACAGCGGCAGAAGTACGATGCCATTGTGGCCGAATTCGTAAAACAGATGGAACCCGTAAAGGACCAGATGTTCATCAAGAGACAGGAGCTGCGCGCCCTGCAAAATGCCTCCAACCCCGATATTGCGGCTGTGCGCGCCACTGCCACCGAATTGCTGCAACTCAGAAAGCAGCTCGGCCAGATGCATGAAACCATGACCCAGCGCCTTGAAAAGGAAGTGGGCAAGCCTGCCGCTGCCCCCATGCCCAAGAAGGACGCCCCCGCTGCGGCGAAACATCAGCACGGCGCGGCCCAGTAACCACAAATTAATCGAAATTGCCGCTCCCAACTCGTCCGCCCAAGGCGGTTGACATATACAGGATCATAGAGAACAAATTTCCGTCCTGCCCCCTACCCCCAAGGGGGGCATTACGGAGCCTCCAAGAACCTCCTCCTTTGAACAGAACCTTATAACCATCAACACCCTCCCTCCCTTCTCGGCCGCCGGTTCCCCCCCGGCGGCCGCCTCCTTTTTCATGGCTGAAAACAAACGCACAGAACCCGCCGTAAAGCGGGTTCTGTGCGTTTTGCCCTGCGCGGCGTCACTCTGGCCGCGCTTGAATTTTAGTAACTGAGCGTGGGGAAAACTTTTTTACAAAAGGCGTCTCCCTGCAAGACATTTCGCTTCAAACCAGACCTATATGAAAACAAGCTGCGGCGAAATGTTATCGTCAAAAGATACTGTGCGCAGCCCCAGCGCCGCCCATCTTGCGCGCAGTTCCCCCTTGGCGCCCCAAAAGAAACCCTGGGCTGACCGGGGCAGCAGCAAATCAAAATGCGTGGCTGGTGTTGCCGCATTCTCGCCGAGCAGTTCCCTTACCGCCAGCAGCAAGGCACGCCCCTTGACCCTGCCGCCAAGCTCTCTGTCCACCGGCCCGGCAAGCACAGCCTTCTCCAGCCCCGGCTCCGGGGCAAGACCCATGCGAATCACGGATACGTTGACCCGCGCGGCTACGAGCCAGCCGAGGGCAAGGCTTTCAAGTGTATCCTCCAGCAGCCAGGGTTTGTAGCTCCCTTCGCGCCACATGGCGGCAAGACCGGTGCCTTCAAGTACAAGGCAGGGATAAAACCGCAGCATCTGCGCACCCGCAGCAAGAGCTGTTGGCACATCGTCCATAAAAAACTGAGGGCTATGCCCCGGCATGCCGGGCAAAAGCTGCACCACCAGCTTGAGGCCAGCAGCCCGCACAAGGGCGCAGGCCGCCCAGGCAGTGCCGCCGGAATAGCCCCGGCGGGAGGCGGCAAGGGCGCTGTCGGCAAAGCTCTGCACGCCCAGCTCCACCACACCGCAGCCTGCGGCGCGCAACCTCTCCAGTATTGGGGCGTCCACCCTGTCCGGGCGGGTTGAACAGCGGAAGGAACGTATCCAGCCTTTTTCCTGCGCTTCGCAGGCCAGATCGAGGCAGGCGGACAGATCCTCTTCCGGCAATGCCGTGAAGGTGCCACCATAAAACGCCAGCTCTGCCGCAGGTTGCCCGCTCTCGCGGCGCAGGCGCAGATTCTCCCGTGCGGCGAGCAGCAGGCCCTCCACACTTGCGGCGCGCGAACTTTTCGTGCTTTCCGGATTTTGGCAGTCGCCGATGCCGGTCTGCACATCCTGCGCGCAAAAAACACAGCGCACAGGGCAGCCCCTGAATGGCAAAAAAACCGGCACAACGGCCTGCCTTTGCGTTGTGTTGCGCCTCAGCCATGCAAAATCCAGCGGCACCGCACGTTCTTTGTCACCAACCTGCGATGGGCGTTGCGCACTGTTCAGAGTCATACCCATATCCCCCCCTGGTCATGTACCACGGCGTACGCAGGTTCACTATAGACTTCCTCAGAATGAGACTGCCTATAAAGGGGCGAAGAAATGCCCATAAGGGCCATGGACAAAAACTTTTTTTTGAGGGGCATAGGGGCTCGCTGACTGTGAAACGGTATGTGGAGCGCATTGAACGGAAAATAACATGCAGGCGATTTTTTTAAAAAAATCTTGCTCTGTCTGTAAGTTGCGTGTATTTTACACAAAAGTTCCGTTTGTGTGAAGCTGACAAACATTGCTGCGGGGCATTAGGAACACTGGGTTCCACTCAGCCATACCAGCGCACTGCGCCGGAGAGCACTATGAAAAAAACACTGACCAAAGCGGACATCGTGGAGGCCATCTACGAAGAAACGGACAAAAACCGTGTAGATGTCAAAAACGTGGTAGAAAAACTGCTGGAGATCATGAAGGTCGCCATCAAAAAAGACCGGGCCCTGCTTATCAGCGGCTTCGGTAAGTTTGAGTGTTATGACAAGGCCTCCCGCAAGGGCCGCAACCCCAAGACAGATGAAACCATCACCCTGCCGCCGCGCAAGGTTATGGTGTTTCGCCTCTCGCGCAAGCTTCGCGCAGAGCTGAACCCCTAGGCAAGCTCGGAGCCTCGGCAGCCTTGGCATGCCGGTGGGGGCGCGTGTGACGCGTTTCTTGTCGTGCGCGCTTTTTCTTTGCCATTTGGCCTACAAAAAATGCACAGCCCGGCACGGCAGAAATGCATGCCGGGCTTGAGCAACCGCCTTACCCTGCTGTGCGGAACGCAAGGCGGCACTGGGGATCAAAGCAGGATGCCCACATTTTTGCGCTCAGCCGCAGAGTGCGGAGCATCCCACACCGCAAACTCGGAAGAATCCAGGCTGACGCCAGCGCGGCGGGCATGTCCACGCCGTCCAACGGGAGTCGCACATGCTTTTCAACTCGTACACATTCCTTTTCGCCTTTCTACCCCTGCTGCTGGTATGCTGGCGGCTTGTCCAAGGCTATGGCCCCACGGGTCTTGCCCTGGTGCTGCTGGCTTTTTCCGTAGTATTTTACGGCTTGTGGGGTTTGCCCTTCCTGATTCTGCTGGCTGTGATTCTGGGCATGAACTATGCCTTTGCCCTGGCCCTGGCAGCGCCGGAGCCAGAGCAGAAACAGGATGCCGCTCCCGCTGAAAATGCGGAAGGCGATGGCGAAAAGGCCTGCCTGTGCGGTTCGCGCAAGCAGGCTGGCTGCCGGTTTCACCTGAGCCGCAAGGGCCTGCTGATTCTTGCCCTGGTGCTCAACCTGCTGCCCCTGCTGTGGTTCAAGTATTCCGCCTTTCTGGCCCAGAATTTTGGGGCGCTGCTGCATGCGCAGTGGCATTTCACCCCGCCCGGTCTGCCCTTGGGTATTTCTTTTTATACCTTCATCCAGATTGCCTGGCTTGTCAGCGTATACCGCGGACAGGTGACGCCTCAGGGCTTTACGCGGCATGCGCTGTTCTCCGCATGTTTTCCCTATGTGATTTCCGGGCCAATCGTGCGCTATGAGCAGATAGGCCCGCAGTTTGACACCCTTGCGCCAGCCACTGCGGAGAATCTGGCTCAGGGTTTCACGCTTTTCACCATCGGCATGGTCAAAAAGGTCCTGCTGGCTGACAGTATTGCCATGTACGCCGACTCTGTCTTCAATGCGGCGGAAAAGGCCTTTCCGCTCAGCGGGGCCGAGGCCTGGCTGGGTTCGCTGTGCTATACCTTCCAGCTGTATTTCGACTTTTCGGGCTACACGGACATGGCCATTGGCCTTGCCCTCATGCTGGGCCTCAGGCTGCCGGAAAACTTTGATTCGCCCTACAAATCCACAGGCATTGTGGACTTTTGGCGGCGCTGGCACATCACGCTCAGTTCGTGGCTGCGCGATTTTCTGTACATCCCCCTTGGTGGCAACCGCAAAGGGCGGCTCATGCAGTATCGCAACCTGTTTCTGACCATGCTGATCGGCGGCGCGTGGCACGGCGCTGGCTGGACCTTTATTGTCTGGGGCGCGCTGCACGGTTCCATGCTGGGCATCAACCACTTTTTCCGAGCCTGCATCAAGGGCAAAACAATGGAGCGCGTGCTGGCCCTTGCGCCGCTGCGCATCTGCTCCATCCTTTTCACATTTTTCTGCATCAATCTGTGCTGGGTTGTGTTCCGCGCGCTGACAATCGAAGGCGCGGGCCGCATGTTCAAAGCCATGTTCACAGGGCCGTTTACGCGTGAAGCGGCGGGCCTGAGCGCAACAACCGACGGGCTTACGGGTTTTGCCGCCCTGGTGGCCCGCTGGCTGCCCAACAACTACATTCAGGGATGGGTTCCCTTTGCGCTGCTGCTGGTGAGCTTTCTGGTGGTCTGGGCGCTGCCCAACAGCCACGAGATTTTGCACGGCAGACGTGATGGCAGCCGCCCGCGCCTGAGCTGGCGGCCCACGGCCGCCTGGGCAACGGGGCTGGCCGTTATGGCCTTCCTGACTCTGATTCTGGTTTCGCGCAAGGCGACCTTCCTGTACTTCCAATTTTAACCACGCGTGAACGCCATGAACAACACAGAAACCGCCTTTTTGAAGCGTTATTTTCTCGTGCTGCTGGGCCTTGTCCTGGCGGGATGCCTGCTGGCCGTTCCCTATACCGCGTGGTGGCTGCACAGCAGCGGCGACGTGGCCGTGGAACGGGCCGTCACCGAACAGTCCAAGGGGAATTTTGCCGTGTTCGGATCCGGCGTTTCCCAGGATTTTGTGGACTACAAACTGCAGCTCTATGCCAAGGTGAAGCCAGAGATTGCCGCCGTGGGTTCCTCGCGGGTCATGCAGTTCCGCGGCGCTTACTTCCGCAAGCCCTTCCTCAATGTGGGCGGCACGGCGGGCAACCTGCCCGTGCTGCGCTCCACCATCGACGCCATGCTGCGCATCCACAAGCCGGATGCCATCATCATAGGGCTGGACTTCTGGTGGTTCATGCCGCAGTGGAACCCCGACCCCTTCAAGGAAGAACCGCCCACCAGCGGATCATACAACTACGGATTCGACAGCCTCAAAAAGCCGTGGACATGGCTGCTTGAAGGCAAGATTTCATTCAAGGACTTTATTGCCCCCATGCTGCCGCAGTCCATGGGTGGATTCCGCAATGCCCGTTACGGCATCATGGCCCAGCAGTACAACGACGGCTTTGGCTCTGACGGCTCGTGGTATTATACAGGTGAAAGCACCGGGCAAAAGCGGCCCTTTGACTACCAGTTCGAGGATACCCTCAAGCAGGTACGCTACGGCACCAAGGCCTTTTTCCACGCCAAGCCGCTGGCTGACAGCCGCGACCCCGGCGGCATCAGCAGCGCCCATCTGGACGCCTTTGCTGAAATTTATTGTCGGCTCAAGGCCAGGGGCATTGCCACCTTTGTTTTCATTTCGCCCCTTTCTGTCCGTGTGCTCGACGCCATGCGCGAACGGGAGGCCGATTATCCGCACCTCTTCAAACTGCGCGACGCGCTGCTCGCCCGCGGCATTGACGTTATGGAATTTACCGATCCGCGCACCTTTGCTTCCGGCGACTGCGAGTTCTTTGACGGCTTCCACGGCGGCGAAGTCACCTACGCGCGCATGCTACGTGATATGGCCGACCGCTGGCCCGCCTTGCTGGCTTACGTGAATATGGATAGAATCAATGCCACCTTGCGCGACTGGCGCGGCTATGCCCTGGTGCCCGATGAGCGCCTGACGAGCCGCCCGGAAGTGGACTTTATGAATTTTAACTGCCCCAAACGTAAACCGTAAGGAACACCAGCATGTTTCTTCGATGGGGCGCGGTTTACAGCCGCGCCCATCTTATTTCAGCCATCCGGGCCGTATTCGTGTACAGCCTGTGCGTGTCCCTGGCGCTGTCGGGCGGCGCGGCCTTTGCCGCGTCAGACTCCGTTTTTGTTCAGGGCACTGGCGCGCCCAACGCGCCCAGCCCCAACGGCATGGGTGGGCAACCCTTCGGGGGCGGTACTTCGCCCACGCTTTCGCAGCCAATGCCAGCAGCGCCAATACAGACGCCCACGGTTCAGGTGCCTACCGTGCAAACACCCACGGTGCAGACCCCAAACGTCGCAGCGCCATCTGTGCCCACGCCGCAGCAGGTCACCCCCCTGAACGCACCGGGAGCGCCCGCCCCTGCTCAGGCCCAGCAACCGCAGGCTCCTGCGGCAAAGGATGCATCTGCCCCCGCCGCTCCTGCCCAGCCCGCAAGCCCTGCCCTCGAAACGCCCAAAAAGCCAGAAGCCCCGGTGAAGGAAAAGGGCTCAAAAAACCGCAGGGACAAAAAATCAAAAAAAGGCAAGAAAGAAGAAGCCGCCGAGCAGGAAAAAGCCGCTCCGTCAGTGGAAAGCGCCCCCACCAAGGCGCCTGCGCCTGTTCCGCAAAGGACCTCGCCGCCCACGCAGGCGGAGGAAGCCGCAGCAGCATACGCCAAAGGCGATTACGCCACAGCGGAGAGCATCTGGAGCAAACAGGCCGAAGCTGGCGATGGGCAGGCCATGAACAACCTTGGCGTGCTTTATGACCTCGGGCAGGGAGTGGAACCTGACCTTGGTCGCGCCCTGCACTGGTTTGCGGAGTCAGCCAAGACCGGGCACCCCTCGGGCATGAGCAACTACGGGCGCATGCTGGAACAGGGACGCGGCATAGAACCCAACCCCGCGGAAGCAGCGCGCTGGTTTGATCTGGCGGCGCGTCAGGGCCAGCCCGAGGCTCAGTATAATCTGGGCATGCTCTATGAGCTGGGGCGCGGGGTGCAGCAGGATTTCACTGCGGCGGCGGCATGGTACAGCCGCGCTGCTGCGCAGCAGCAAACCGAGGCTCTGTTCCGCCTTGGGCATTTTTACCGCATCGGGCAGGGAGTGACCAAAAATCCCTCGCGGGCGGTGCTGCTGCTTTATGCGGCGGCCATGAACGGCGATGCCAACGCCATGAAGGAACTGGAAGACATGGCCCGCGCCGAGCCTTCGCGCCCCGAGGCCGTTCTGTTTGGTCAACGGCTCGACAATACCGACAGAAATTCCATGCGCGAGGCCCTGCGCCAGTACGGAGCAACCGTTATTCGCGAGGATGACGCCTATATCTGCGACCTGTACGATGCCGCCAAGGTTGCCCCCGGCGCGCGCCAGATGGCGATCTGTTACGGCCCCGGAAAACACGGCCCTCTGGGCTTTCTTGAGCTGGATTACACCGCGCCGAACAATACGGTGGAAGGCATGATCCTCAAGATGGTCACTGACCGTTTTGGCAAGGCCTCTGCCGGGGAAGGCGACGACGCCCATCTCTGGAATCTGGGTTCTGTGGTGGTTGCTACGCGCTATGAGCCTACGCGAGGGCAGTTGAGCCTCATGTACATGGTTCCCCGCGTTTACCACCTGACGCGCCAGCGTTAGGCCGCATAGGGGGTTCTTTGCGCAGCGCTATCTGCTGAGCGGCGACCACGCCCGGCAAAAGCGGATAAACGTATCCATGCCCGCAGAGTGGTATTTTGACTCGTGCCAGCAAAGGGAAAACGTGCGTGAAAACGTCTGTGTCAGCCGGATTATTGAAAAACGGCTGCTGAAGCCCGGCAGCTCGGCCATGAGCCGTGAAGCAAAGGTGATGCCCAGCCCCTGCTCCACCATGCCCAGCACCGCCTCTGTGGAGCTGAGGCTCAGGGCCACGGTATAGGGCGCTATAAGCGAGCCGAGGGTGTGCGCAAAAAACGCCCTTGTGCCGGAATCCGGCTCCCTCAGAATCCAGCGCTGGCCTGCCAGCTCTTCCGGCGCATGGGCCTTGCCGTCCGCCAGAGCATGCCCCTTGCACGCCACCACCGCCATTTCATCCTTCAGCCATTCCTCTGCCACCATGTCGGTTCGATGCTGCTCGCCCTCCAGCAGCACCACATCCAGAACATAGCCTTCCACCAGTTCAAGCAGGCGGTTGGTGTTGGCTATCTGCGCCTTGGGCAGCCACCCGTGATCCCGTTCAAAATCGTGCATCAGTTGCGGCAGCAGATAGTTGCCAATGGTCTTGCTGGCCCCAATGCTCAAAAAGCAGGCCCCGCCAGCCTGAAACGTCCGCTCGATGGCCTCGGCCCTTTGCAGCATTTCGTCCGCCAGCGGCCACAGACGCGCGCCCTCATGATTCAGCCGCAAATGCGGGTGCACCCGGTCAAACAGACGCACGCCGAGATGCCGCTCCAGCTCCTGCAAGGCTTGGGAAACAGCGCCCTTGGTCAGAAACAGAGCCTCTGCGGCCTGTGTGAGGTTCTGAAAACGCGCCACAGCCAAAAAAACCTGCAATTGCTTGAGTGTCATATCAGCGTTTAATTTTTTTATACGTTACGTTAAATTCATTTCGGTTTTCTTAATGCACGATCCGTGGCAAACACGCAAGCAGACCACAACCGAGGATAGTTCCATGTTGCAGAGTGTTCGCAATTTCTTTCGCGCTGTTCCCACTCCCCTTGCGGGGCTTGCCCTTGGCATTGCCAGCCTGGGCATCGGACTTGAAAAAAGCCTGCCCCTCCACAATTTTGCGCAGGTGCTTGGCGCGCTGACATCCATGACGCTGATTCTGCTGCTGGCGGGCAAATTTGCCCTGAACCCGAGGCTGTTGCTCGAAGAACTGCGCCACCCCGTGCTTGGCAGTATTTTACCCACCACCTCAATGGCCCTGATGCTGCAATCCAAGAGCCTGAGCATTCTGGACGTACAAGCGGCCCAGTGGCTCTGGCTGTTTGCCGTGGCCCTGCACCTCTGCCTTTTGCTGGCCTTTGTCGCCTTCCGGGCAAGGCAGTTCAGCCTGCACCACATGCTGCCTAGCTGGTTTGTACCCTTTGTTGGCATCAGCGTGGCGGCCATGACGGTTCCCGGCCCGGCCTACTACCAGCTTGCCTATGGTCTGATGGTTTTTGGCATGGTCAATTACGCGGCCCTGCTGCCTGTCATGTTGTATCGCCTCATATTTTCCAGAGAAATCGAGGACGCATCCAAGCCCACCATCGCGGTGCTTGCCGCTCCGGCCAGCCTCTCGCTGGTAGCCTATCTGAGCCTTGAGCCAACCCCCTCCCTGCTCTTGTGCAGCCTTTTGCTCGGGGTAGCGGTGCTGATGACCAGCATCATCTATGTTGCCTTTTTCAAACTGCTGCGTTTGCCCTTCAGCCCCGGCTTTGCGGCCTACACCTTCCCCATGGCGGTGGGTGCAACAGCGCTGTACAAGGTTTCCGAACTGCTGGCCGCGTACCCGGCAACGCTGGAGTATGCCCTGCAACTCAAGGTACTGGCAGTGCTGGAAATGATTGTCGCCACCCTGGTTGTGGCCTATGTGTGCTGGCGCTACCTGATCTTTTACGTTCGGGCCTGGGATACGCTGCTGCGCGCGCAAAGGGCGGCGCACGCCTGACCCGATGGGCTGGGAAAATACCCTTGCGCGCGGCATCCCGTAGAGCTAGCCTGCCAGAACTGCGCGGCGATTTCTGCCGCTGCATGTAATTGCTCAACTTTACGCCGCCCGTGGGGCGGCCCGAGCAGCAGGGGATCTATGCTTGTTTTTGCCGCCATGCTTTTGTTGGGGATATTGCTGGGCTTTGTGGGCGCTGGTGGCGCTGGGGTTATGATCACCATGCTCAGCGTGGGCTTTGACATCCCCATGCAGGTCGCCCTTGGCACCTCGCTCGCGGCCATGGCGTTTACGTCCCTCTCCGGCTCCGTCAGCCACTTTCGCGAGGGCAACGTAAACCGCAGGCTGGGCTTGCTGCTGGGCGCGTTTGGCGCCGCCGGTGCCTTCTGCGGCGCGCACATTTCGTCCGGGCTTGCCTCCGCCACGCTCAAGCCGCTGACAGGCGTGGTGCTTATGCTCTCCGCCTTCCTCATTTATCTGCGGGTCTTTCACCCGGCCAATCCGCTGTTCAGCTTTCGTTTCACCAGCACCCGCGGCGTGAAGTTCTGGCTGCTGACAGGCATGGTGGGCGTGTTCAACGGTCTGATTTCCGGGGCCTGCGGCGTGGGGGCAACGCCCTTTATCCAGATGACCCTGCTGATTATCTTCAATGTGCCGCTCTATCAGACCGTAGGCACAACCATGCTGGTCATTCTGCCCATCGCGGCATTTGGCAGCCTGGGTTTTCTCGCCGCCGGGCATCTGGATCTTGTGCTGTTCCTGCAGGTTCTGGCTGGTCAGGTCATCGGCGCGTATGTGGGCGCAAAATTTACCCGCATGGCTCCGCAATTGCTGCTCAAAGGCTGCATGGTGGCGCTGCCGGGGCTGGGCGGTCTGATTCTGTTGCTTGCCCGCTAAAAAGCCCCCGCCGAATCCGACGGAGGCTCAATGTCTGTGGCGGTCAGCGCCTCCCCATGCGCAGGGGCAGATGCCGGTCATTGACCGATTACTTCACTAAATAAGACAGCATCTTGGCAACAATGGGCGAGAGCAGCACAATGGCATAGATGCGCACCAGATGATAGACCATCACCATGGGGGCTTCTGCCCCTGTGCCGCCGGAAAGCGCCACCACAGCGTTGAACCCGCCGGGGCTGGTCGCGAGATACGCCCCTCCCACAGAAAGCCCGCCCCAGCGCACGGCAATCCAGGTGCACAAAAGCCCCGCCATCAAAATGATACCCGTTGAAAGCAGCATCATGGGCCAGGTGTCGCGCACGGCGTCAAGCATGCCGGGATTATACATGTTGCCCACAAGCACGCCCACGCACCCGTAGACAATAAAGCGCACCCAGTGCGCCATGTCGGGCGAGGTAATGGAGCCGCAGCTTTTAAAAATTACCACGGCGATCATGGCCCCGGTCATGGCCCCGCCGGGCAGATGAAAACGGTCAAAAACAAAACTTCCTGCAAGCCCCACGGCAAACAGCATTATTGTTGTACCCATATCGTGTCCTTCGCGCCGCGCAATGCGCGGCTGCCTGCTGATCTGTAGCCGCACCTGCGCGGCGTCAGACCTGCTTACGCCCTTTTTTGCCCCCCCTCAATGAGGCTTGTACGGCATACCCCGCCCGATTTTGAACAGAATCCAGCACCGGATTATCATATGCTGGCAGGGATGCAGCACTGGTTTGACGTGCCGCGCCCTCGCCGCTAGTCTGCTGCATGGCCTCGGATTATCCACTGCATGCCATTGGGTCTTCACAGATTTGCACCTGCTGGCGGCACCCACGCGACACCTAGCCCCCACACAGGAAGCATCATGAATTTTGCGTCCAGCCCCTATGCGGAAACGGAATCCCAGCGTTTTGACCCCATGACCACACAGGGTATGGTTACATCGCCGCACTACCTTGCCACCCAGGCAGGCGTGGATATTCTGCGCAAGGGCGGCACCGCTCTGGATGCCGCCGTGGCCGTGGCCGCAGTGCTGGCTGTTGTGTATCCGCAGATGTGCAGCATCGGGGGCGACAACTTCTGGCTGGCGCATGAGGCCGCAACCGGCGCACTGCACGGCATCAACGCCTGTGGGCGCTCTGGCGAAAATGTCACGCGGGATTTTTTTGCGCAAAAGGGCCTTGCGACCATTCCCCTGCGCGGGCCGCTGGCTGCCTGCACTGTGCCCGGCGTAATTTCTGGTTGGGATTCCGCCCACACGCTCAGCCGCTCATGGGGCAGCCCTCTTGCCTTGGGCGACCTGCTGCAAGAGGCAATCAGCCTCGCGGCAGAAGGTTTTGCCGTAACGCCCTCCCTGGCCCACTGGCTGCGTGAGGACTGCAAGCCTGACCCCACGGGCTATCGGCAACTGCAACGGTTTGACGGCTTTGCCCGCACGTTTTTGCCCGCAGGCACGCCACCGCAAACAGGGGCTGTGCTGCGTCTGCCCGACCTTGCCGTCACCCTTGACCTCATTGCCCGCGAAGGCGCGCGCGTATTTTATGAAGGCGAACTGGCCGAGCGCCTGACCCGCTGGCTTGCAAGCAACGGCGGCCTGCTCACAGCGCGGGATTTCGCCGAGCATCAGGCAGAAACCGTCACGCCCCTGCGCGTGCGCTACCGTGGCCTTGAATGCTGCAACCTGCCGCCAAACACCCAGGGGCTGGCTTCGCTCTCCATACTCAACATCCTTGAGCATCTGGACATCCAGAGCATGGGGGAAGGCAGCGCCGCACACCTGCATGCCATAGTCGAGGCCACCAAGCTGGCCTTTGCCGATCGCGATGCTTATGTGGCTGACCCGGATTTTGCCGACATTCCTGTAGATTATCTGCTGTCTCCGGAGCATGGGCGCAAGCTTGCCAACCGCATTAACCCCGCCCGCGCGCTCAGCTCCGTCGCCCCGCTGGAACCCAAGGGCGACACCTGCTGGTTCGGCGTGGTTGACGCTCAGGGCAACGCCGTTTCTGCCATCCAGAGCATTTTTCACGACTTTGGCGCTGGCCTTGTGGCTGGCGATACGGGCATCTTGCTGCAAAACCGGGGCAGCTTTTTTTCGCTTGATCCCGCCCATATTAACAGGCTTGAACCGCGCAAGCGCACCATGCATACGCTCAACCCGCCCATGCTGCGCAAGGACGGCAAGCCTTGGCTCGTTTACGGCACCATGGGCGGCGAGGGGCAACCTCAAACGCAGGCGGCCATAGTCACCCGAATGGTAGATTTTGGGCTGAGTCCGCACGATGCTGTGGCCGCACCGCGCTGGCTTTATGGCCGAAGCTGGGGCCTGCCGGTAAACAACCTCCGGCTTGAAGGCCGATTCAGCCCGCAATTGGCACAAGCTCTGACCCAACAGGGGCATTCGGTTGAGCGCATTGCAGACTTCAGCGACCTGATGGGCCATGCCGGAGCCATTCTTTGTAATCAGGAGACCGGCGTACTCTTTGGAGCAACCGACCCGCGCAGCGATGGGCAGGCTGCTGGTTATTGACCCAGGCAACGCCGTTAATCTTTTTCTGTGGCTTTTACAGCTGAATCGTGCTTATATACCGCAGGTTTTTCAGGCCTGCCGTGCTGCACAGTCTGGCCTGAATCCATGCGAAAATGGCGCGGGAAGAAAACTAGCGGCAGGGCTTAAAACAGGGGTTTCCCAGTTTCTGCCAACGGCGCGATCCCAAGGACTACCAGTCCGTAGAATAACATACTATGCTGAAATTATTTTATATTTTTTTAATTTTCGGGCATAATGCGAGCAATGGGGTCAAAATCCTTCCACAAAATCGACAGAAAAGTATTTTTTGCTTTTGAAACAATTTTTACAAAATAAACAGCCAGTTACATATTCAGGCAATATACTTTTCTCGACACAAAACTTGTGTTCACTGCCATAAACCTCGCAGGGCGGAAGTACAGCCAGACGGGCAATTCAAAAAAATGTTTTTTAATTCGACATATTACTGTAACATCTCACCGGGAAATCTAACAGATCGCTCCACAATGGTATCATATTTGACTTGCGATACCACATGTGCGACAAGGTTCATGCTCTGGTTATCGTTTTATTTGTTCACTCTTTTGTGGTGTTTACGCGCAAAAAGCTACCAAAACGTATTTTTTGTGCCGCTAAATTTTACAAACTATGTTCATTTCCAATAACTTAGCAAAACGGAATAATTTTTGCTTTGTTCAGCCTTACCGTATTTTTGGTACACCCCTGTAACTGCACATAAAACTCGGGAGGCCTTCATGAATTTGCTGAAAGTAGCGTCAGTTTGCGCCCTGTCTCTCTTTGTGGGGCAAGCGGCCATGGCCGCAGAAGCTCCGATCAAAATCGGGTTCCCCATCCCGCTTACCGGTGAAATCCCCAAGGTGGGCGAAGGTTCCAAGTATGCGGCTGAAATGCTGAAGGAAGAGATCAACGCCAAGGGCGGGCTGAAAGTGGGCGACAAGATGTACCCGCTTGAATTCATTTATGAAGACAATGAATCCAAACCCGAGTCTGCCGTCAACGTGACCCTGAAGCTCATTGAGCGCGACAAGGTCATGGCCATCGTGGGTCCCCAGTCTTCGCGTCAGGCCGTGCCTGCGGGCGCCGTTGCCAATGATGAACAGGTGCCCATGATCACCCCCTGGTCCACCAACCCCGACGCCACCAAGGACCGCCCCTGGGTCTTCCGCGGGGCCTTCCTTGACCCCTTCCAGGCTCCTGTGGCCGTGGACTTCACCACCAAGAAGTTCAACGCCAAAAAAGCCGCTGTTCTTTTTGAAGTTTCCAACGACTACTCCAAGGGGCTTGCCGACAACTTCAAGGAAGCCTTTGAAAAGACCCACGGCAAAGGTTCTGTGGTGGCCATGGAATCGCACGGCCCCAAGGATCAGGATTTCTCTGCCCAGCTGACCAAGATCATCGCCGCCAAGCCCGATTTCATCTTTGTGCCTGAAAACTACAGCTTTGCGGCCCTTATTGTGCCTCAGGCCCGCGATCTCGGTTACAAGGGCCCCTTCATGGGTTCCGATGCCTGGGGTTCAGCCGAACTCTTCAACCTCTGCGGCAAGGACTGTGTGGATCAGTTCTTCTCCACCCACTACACCGCCGAGGGCGCGACCGGCAAAACCAAGGAATTCATCGACAAGTACAAGGCCAAGTACGGCTATGTGCCTGACGATGTTGCCGCTCTGACCTGGGACTCCATCAATATCGTGCTTCAGGCCATCCAGAAGGCCGGCAAGATTGATCCCGACCTCAAGAAAGAACGCAAAATCATTCGTGACAACATGGCTGGCATGGCCAACTTTGACGGCATCACCGGCAGCATGAAGTTTGACGAAAACCGCGACCCCATCAAGTGCGCTGTTATCGTGCGCGTGACGGAAACCGGCGCGTTCGCCTTTGTGGAATCTGTCTGCCCCAAATAGCAGACATTAGCAGGTAATTGGCTCTGCCGCGCGGCCCAACCCACAGGGGGCCGCGCGGCGGCAAAACACTCCATCGCAAATGAGAAATTGCGCCTCCAACGGATCACTATTTTTTGCATCCGCAACGTCCCATTGCGAATCAGGAATGGTTTTTTGCGTTTTTTGGGCATACAAGCATGGAGCAGCAACGTTTGCCTTGCGCCGCTGGCGTAAGCCACCTGCAAATCCCCTTGGGACAACAGTTCTTTCGCCTGAAGGGGCGGTTCAGGGGCCGCATACGCGCACTGCCGCTCAAGATTCTGGTTTGGTATTATTTGGAAAAACTGCGCCACAGGATTCGCACACTGTAACCGTCAGCATTTTTGGGTAGCCTATGGACTTTCTGCTGCAACAGACCCTCAACGCCTTGCAATGGGGCAGCTTTTACGCCCTCATCGCCCTGGGCTACACCTTGGTTTACGGGGTGCTGCGCCTCATCAACTTCGCCCACGGCGATATTTTTATGGTTGGGGCCTACATTTCCTTTTTTGTGGCCACGTATCTGGTTTCTTCCGATGGGCTTGGCCTTTCAAAGCCACTGACGCTGTGGCTGACCATTGTTCTGACAATGGGCCTCACAGCCCTTGTGGGCGTCACACTTGAGCGCATTGCCTACCGGCCCCTGCGCCGCAAGGGCGCCCACAGACTTTATGTGGTCATTACCGCACTGATGTGCGGCCTTATTCTTGAAAACGGCAACCTTGCATTGCTTGGGGCAACCAAGCGCAAGCTGCCCGAGCTTATCGACAAAACAGTATATTCCATCGGGCCGCTGGTCATCACCAACCTCAAAGTATGGGTTATTGTGGCTGCGGTGCTGGTGTTTCTGTTCTTGCAGACCATCGTCACGCGCACCAAGGTGGGCATGGCCATGCGTGCGGTTTCCTGGGATCGCTTTGCCCTGCCGCTCATGGGCATACCGCTCGACAGCGTCATTGTGGTCACCTTTGTGCTTGGCTCGGGCATTGCCGGGCTTGGCGGCATGCTGTTTGCCATGTGCTACCCCAACCTTGAGCCATACATGGGCGCCATGATCGGCTGGAAGGCCTTTATCGCGGCGGTTGTGGGCGGCATTGGCGACATACGCGGCGCATTTGTGGGCGGCTTTATGCTGGCATTTGTAGAAATCATGGTGGTGGCCTTTTTGCCGTCCACCTACATGGATCTGTTTTCCTTCACCATCCTGCTGCTCATCCTGTGGGTGCGGCCCACGGGCATTTTCGGCATGCCGCAAACGACCAAAATCTAGCCGGAGCGTCTGAATGCTGCCTCTTATTGTACAAACGGTTCTTGCGATTCTGGGCGTGCTCTGCTTTGGCTATGCCGTCAAACGGGCTGTCAGGCAGAAGAAAATAGACTGTCTTCTGTTTCTGCTTGGCGGGCTGGTACTTGTTTTTGCCGAATACTTTTCGTGGATTGACGGCTACTGGCTCTCGGTTATCAAGTTCATGGGCCTCAACGTTATTTTTGCCACCAGTCTGAACCTTGTGAACGGCTACATGGGCGAGTTTTCCTGTGGTCACGCGGGCTTTATGTGCGTGGGGGCCTATGTGGGCGGGCTTATCTCCATCATTCTGTTCACCAAGAACAAAATGCTGGGCGCTCCTCTGCTGCCGCCCGAGCTTGCGCCCCTGCTCTTTCCCCTGGTGCTTGCCGCAGCGGGCGGCGTGGCGGCCCTTTTTGGCCTGCTGGTTGCCCTGCCTTCGTTCAAAACCCGTGACGACTATCTGGCAATCATCACCATTGCCGCCAACTACATCATCATTTCGCTCATCATCAATATCGACTTTGTGGGCGGCCCGCGCGGCCTTACAGGCATGCGCGGCGTAGTGCGCGCCATGGAAAACGTGGCCGACATCCCCTGGATGATGATCTGGATGCTGCTTGGCGTGATGATCACCACCATGATGCTCTACCGTCTGGTAAACAGCACTCTGGGGAAGGGCATACCTGCCGTATGCCAGAACGAAGTTGCCGCTGAGATCATGAGCGTCAACACCAAGAAGGTGAAACTTGTGGCCTTTATGGTATCTGCGGGCATTGCCGGTGTGGCGGGCGCGCTTTACGCGCACATGTTCAGCTCCATCTACGCCAACAGCTTTGGCATCATGAAGTCCACCGAAGCCATGGTCATGGTGTATCTGGGCGGCATGGGTTCACTTTCCGGCTCGGTGCTGGCCGCCGTGATGTTTACTCTGCTGATCGAGCTTTTGCGCTTTGCCCTGCCTGCCATGAGCGATTTGGCCCACATGCTGCCCTTTGTGCCCAATTCGTTCAACATCAGCCAGGAATGGAAGTGGGTCATCATCCCGCTGATCCTTATTCTGCTTATGCAGTTCAGGCCCGAGGGCCTCTTGGGCAACAGGGAACTGACCGATGTGTTCCCCAAACTGAAACGGCTGGTAAGCTTCGGCAAGCGCGACTAAAGCAATTGCTGGCCCCAGGGCGGCGCGTCCTGAAAGCGCCATTGATACAGATACAACCAGAACGAGTGGGGGCTGACCTTGGCACTGCTTGAAATGAAAGAAGTCACGCAACGCTTCGGCGGGCTGATTGCGTTAACGGATTTTTCCATCGCCGTGGAAGACCACTCCCTTGTGGGCCTCATCGGCCCCAACGGCGCGGGCAAGACAACGGTGTTCAATCTGGCCTCCGGCTTTTATCACGCCAGCGAAGGGCAGATTGTCTTTAACGGCCATACATACGATACCCGCCTTGAGCCGCATCAGGTTACGGCCATGGGCATGGCACGCACCTTTCAAAACATCCGCCTGTGGAACGACATGACGGTGCTCGACAACATCTGCGTGTCGCAATACCACAGGCTGGGATACGGGCTGCTTGACGCCTGGCTCTGCAACGAGCGCTACAGCCGCGAAGAAAAACGCGTGCGGCAAAAGGCCTCGAAGATTCTTGAAATCATGGAACTGGCCGATGTGGCCAATGAATTTCCCAAAAACCTGCCCTACGGCCTGCAACGCCGGGTGGAACTGGCCCGCGCCCTTTCCACCGACCCCAAGCTGCTGCTGCTTGACGAACCCGCCGCTGGCCTGAACTCCTCGGACGTTGACGGCCTCATCAAGCACATCCGCTGGATCTTTGACGAATTCAAAATCGCCATCTGGATGATCGAGCATCAGATGAAGGTTGTCATGTCGCTGTGCCAGCACATTACCGTTGTGGAATTCGGCAAGACCATTGCCAAGGGCACGCCGCAGGAAATTCAGTCCAACCCCGATGTCATCAAGGCCTACTTGGGCGACGAGAACGTGTGATGCTACTGGAAGTTGAAAATCTCTACGCCGGCTATGGCAAGATTGAAGCCCTTCACGGCATTTCATTTCACGTGAACAAGGGCGAAATAGTCACCCTCATCGGGGCCAACGGCGCTGGCAAGTCCACCACGCTCAAGGCCGTCATGCGTCTCACGCCGCCGGAATCGCCCACTGTCATCAGCGGCGACATCCGCTTTAACGGCGAATCCATATTGAAAACAGAGCCGCACCATGTGGTGGCCCGCCTCAAGATGGATCTTGTGCCCGAAGGCCGCCATATTTTCGGCAACCTCACGGTGAACGAAAATCTCAAGCTGGCTACCTGGACGCGCAAGGACAACAACATCCAGCGGGATGTGGACAAAGTTTTTGAGCTTTTTCCGCGCCTTAAAGAACGCATGCACCAGCGCAGCGACACGCTCTCTGGCGGCGAACAGCAAATGCTGGCGGTAGGCCGCGCGCTTATGACCAACTGCTCGGTGCTCCTGCTGGACGAACCCTCCATGGGGCTTTCGCCCCTGCTCATGTACGACATGTTCCGTACCTTCAAGCAACTCAACAGCGAAGGCCTGACCGTTGTGGTTGTGGAGCAGAACGCCCGCCTGGCGCTCCAGGTGGCGGATCGCGGCTACGTGCTCGACACTGGCAGCATCGTGGCGGAAGGTTCCGCCGCCCATCTGGCCGACACGCCGGAAATCAAGGCGGCCTATCTGGGCGCATAAGCCCGTCTCGCGCAACTATCACCAATGACAAAGCCCCCGTTGAAAAACGGGGGCTTTGTGTTTTGCCGTGGGCAGTACGGAAGCTATCTGGCGGCGGCAACCATTGCAGCGCCTATGCGGCGGGCATTTTCCAGATCTTGCGGAAAATGCGCGTCGCGGTAAGCGGCTTTTGCCGGCTCGGAGAACCGTTCGCACTTGTACTTACTGTAGTCGTCAAACTGATAGGTATTGTGGACATGCTGCACTTGCGGCTCGCCAAAGAGGCGGCCCACAAAGGTTTCCATGCCCTTGAGGTTCTGGAGGTAGCCGTACTGCTCCATTTCTTCGCTGCTCACGTTCATGGGGTAGATAAAGGCCGTGGGCATGCGCTTGGGAGCAAGCGAACTGTAATCTTTGTCATACACGAAAAAGGGAAATAGCAGGCGCTCCAGAAAGCTGCGCATCATACCAGTGACATTGCCAAAATAGATGGGGCTGCCAAAGATGAGCCCGTCCGCCTGCGAGAGCTTTTCCAGCACCGGGGCCAGATCGTCCTTGACTGCGCAGTGCCCGTAGCTCTTGCCGCCCACCCGCTTGCACGAAAAACAGCTCACGCAACCCTTATAGTTGAGATCGTAGAGGTGGATCATCTCAGTTTCGACTGTTTCGCTACAGGGTGCTGCTGCCGCGCCGTCCAGAGCCGCCTGAAGCAGCTTGGCGGTATTGAACTTTTTTCTCGGGCCACCGTTTATGGCGTAAATTTTCATTATATCCTCCTGTGGGATTAGGTTGACGGCAAGGGACTTCTTGACCACCATGTATACCTGGTTTAATATTATTATCGCAAGTACGCATTTTTTTCTTCCCTACTTTTTGCGAGCATACCATGACAAAATCTTCTTCACGCGCCGCCAGCTGCCTATACGATGACAAGGCAGAATGCCCCATCCTGCACGTTTTCAAGTGCATCGGCGGCAAGTGGAAACTGCCCGTTCTTTGGCATTTGGCCGAAAAAGAGACCCTTCGTTACAATGAACTGAAACGCACTGTGCGGGGCGTCACCAACATGATGTTGACCAAATGCCTGCGCGAGCTGGAAGATTTTGGCCTTGTGCATCGAATGCAATACAACGAAATTCCGCCCAGAGTTGAATACTCCCTTACAGAGCGCGGCAAAACACTACTCCCGGCGTTGGAGGCGCTGTACGCCTGGGGCCGGGAGTATCTGGATTTTGCAAAAGATGCGGAAAAACTAGAAGCAGAAGATTGCGGCTGTCAGCCCCGCGCCTGCCCAGATAGTTTGGCGGACGGTTCGGCGGATACTTCCAAGGGCGGCTCGGCAGCCTGAGCGCATCCGGCCCCGTTTCGGAAGTTTTCCACAACAATGCCCATGATTATAAGCGTGCCGCCCAGCAGGGTCGCCAAGGTCATCTGTTCACCCAGCAGCGCCGCGCCAAACAGCACCGCCGCCAGAGGATTGAGCGCGATGAACACGCCAGCGCGGGCCACGCCAATTTTCTGGATGCCGTCATAATACCAGATATATGCCACGGCGGAGCCAACTATGCCCAGATAGAGCAGACTGAGCATTTCGCCGCTGCTGAACCGCGCCACGGCGGCAAAATCCAACGCGCCCGTACAGGCGGTATAGGCCGCCAACATGAGGGTTCCGGCATAGATGGAATACGTAACCGTGTGCAACGGGCCAAGCTGCCGCACCACTGATTTGCAAAACACGCTGTAGGCGCTCCAGCTCAGCACGCAGCCGCCTATAAGCGCCTCGCCCAGCCAGCCGCTGCCGCCAGCCCCTGCCCGCTGGGGATCTCCGCCGCCGACCACTAGAGCCACGCCGCCGAAACACAGGGCAATGCCAAGCATTTTCAGCGCACTCACGCGTTCACGGTAAAAAAGGTAGGCGATAAGGGCCATGACCGCCGGGTTCAGCGCCACAATCAGCGCCGCGCGCGAAGCGCTGATGTGCTGCAAACCGCTGAAAAAGAAAAAGCTATACGAAAATATCCCGCAAAATCCCAGCAGGGTCACTACCAACGCCTGCCCCACCGTCACGCGGCGAAAGCCCTTGCCGGAAACCACAAGGAACAGACTCAACGCCGCCGAGGCCAGCAAAAACCGCAGGCTGGCTGAAAACATGGGCGCAACGCCAGCCAGGCTTCTGCCCGCAATGAAGGTTCCACCCCAGGCCACAGCCACAAGGGCCAGCCGCACGTATACGGCGGCGTCCCCCACGCGTTCTTTTGCATTACTCATTTCAATCCCTGACTTTGCTGGAATTCTGCGGCAAAAGGCCTTTTGCAAGCCACGCCATTGCACCCGTGAGCCAACACGCATACACTTACGAGCATGTTCATTCATAGAGAAATGAGCGATAACTCATGGTAAATCACAATGACGCTGACCCAGCTTGAAATTTTCTCCACCGTGGCCGCGCGCCGTGGCTTCACTGCCGCAGCCCTGCAACTGGGCATTTCGCAATCGGGAGTATCCCACGCCATTGAAGCGCTTGAGCAGGAATTTGGCGTAGCCCTGCTGCGGCGCGGCAAAAATCTGGAGCTTACAGATGTGGGCGCTCGCCTGCTGCGTCAGGCGCAGGCCATGCTTGGGCTGGCGGAATCCATGCGACAGGAGGCCTCGGACGCACGCGGCATGAAGCGCGGCACGTTGCGCATCGGTTCCTTTGGCCCCACGGCCTCGTTGCGCCTGCTGCCCCCGGTGCTTGAAAAATACAGCGCGGTATACCCCGGCATTGAAATCCACGTGGATGAAGGCCCGGACGGCGAGGTGGCCCAATGGCTCACAGACCACCGTGTGGACATTGGTTTTGTGACCCTGCCGGATGAGCGGTTTGACACATTTCCCCTCATGGAAGACCAGCTGGTGGCCCTGCTGCCTCTGACGCACCCGCTGACGAAGAAAAACGCCGTCACCCTGGAGGAACTCTGCGCCAGCCCCTTTGCCATGACCAGAGCCGGGTCTGAAGACATTATCGGTGGCCTGTTCCGTGCGTTGCGACTGCAACCCAATATACGCTGGCGCTCGTTGCAGCTTGTGAGCACCATTGCCGCCGTGGCTCGGGGCGAGGCCGTGAGCATTGTGGCGGAATCCGCCCTGCCGCCAGAAAGAGCACCGTGCTACGTCAAAAAGCCCCTCCGTCCTGCGGCCCGGCGGCAGGTAGCTCTGGCAGTGCCGGACGCGCGCCGCATGTCGCCCGCAGCCCGGGAGTTTATCCGCATGGCGCAGGAGGTTTTTCCGCATCCTGCGCGGTCAGCCGCAAGACCGACAACACGATAAAATTGCCTGTTCCCCGGCAAAAGGTATAGACTGCATCAGACGCACTGCTTCGCACAACAGAGGGGGTTCACCATGCATGTTCTCATTCTGGGCGGCACAGGCTTTGTGGGGCGATACATGGCAACGGCGCTCATGCGCCAGGGCCTCACCGTAAGTGTGGTCTCACGCAGGGCGGGCAAGGACGGCAACGGGCCGCGGCGCGTGGTCTGGAACGGCTGGGATGGAGCTGCCCTGGCTGGGTTGCTGGACGGCACCGACGCCATCATCAATCTCCAGGGCGAAAATATAGGCGGAGGCCGCTGGACGCCGGAGCGCAAGCAGGCCATTGTGAACAGCCGGGTAGAAACCGGGCAAGCCTTGTGCGTTGCCCTGCGTCTCCGCAAGGAACAGTCCCAGCAAGCGCCCGCAACGCTCCTGCAGGCTTCGGCCAGCGGCTATTATGGCCTGTGGCAAAGCAACGCACCAGCCTGCGATGAAGCTGCGCCCTCCGGTACGGGATTTCTGGCCGAAACCTGCCGCCAGTGGGAACAGAGCACCGTGCCCGTTGAAGCGATGGGCATCCGCCGTTGCGTGCTGCGCTTTGCCCCGGTGCTGGGCAAAAAGGCGGATGGAACCCCCGGCGGATTTCTGGAGCGCATGCTGCCCTCTTTCCGCATGTTTGTGGGCGGGCCGCTGGGTTCAGGCAAACAGCCATTTTGCTGGACACACCTTGAAGACGTGGCCGGGGCCGCCTCCTTGCTGTTGCAAAGGCCTGACCTTGCGGGCACGTTCAACATCTGCGCGCCGCGCACCCCCAGCATGAGCGAATTTACCCGCGCCCTTGGCAAGGCCTGCGGCAGGCCCTCATGGCTGCCCGTGCCCGCACCGATACTGCGCCTGATGCTGGGCCAGATGGCAGATGAACTGCTGCTCGCAGGGCAGAATCCTGTTCCTGCGCGCTTGCAGGCTGCTGGCTATACCTTTCGCCAGCCGGATCTTGAATCAGCCCTGCGGAGTGTGCTTCTCTAGCGCGACTAACGCATTATTCGTACACAGTCCTCGGGCTTTTCCACTGGCAATCTGCGACTAGAAAGCCACCTGTTTTTGCGCGTTCCAGAGCGTTCTGTAGCCGAAATAGAGCGAGCAGAAACAGCACAGACACACGCAGGCGCAAATGGCCACCATGATGGTTATCTGATACAGGATGGCAGTGGTGGGCGCGGTGCCGGAAAGAATCTGGCCTGTCATCATGCCGGGCAGCACCACTATGCCCATACCCAGCATGGAGTTGAGCGTGGGCACGAGCGCTGTTTCCAGCGCCTGGCACACAAAGGGAAAGAGCACTTTCTCCGGCGTGGCCCCTATGTTCAGCAGCGCCTCCACGCGCGCCCGCTGCCCCTCAAGGCCGTTCCAGAACGACTTGAGGCCCAGTGAAACGCCCGTAAGCGCGTTGCCCATGAGCATGCCGCTGATGGGGATGAGGTATTGCGGATCAAACACGCTCTGCCCCACAATACAGGTCACGAAAAATATGATGATGCCAAGCCCGCAACTGGCAATGGAAACAGATACGATTACCCGAAAGCGCTTGTTAAGCCTTTTGTTGCGCGAAAGCACCAGATAGATGGTAAAAAATACCAGTATGAGCAGATACCCCATGGTGAGCAGCGGGTGCGGATGCTCGAAAAGAAAGGTCAGCGCGTAGCCTGCGGCAATAAGCTGCAGGGTCATGCGCGCACTTGCCAGCACCAGCAGTTTGGTCTGGTTGATGCGGCATTTTTTCATAACCGCCAGCACCACCAGCAAGAGCACATAGACGAGCAAAAACGAGCCTAACTGAATCTGGGCAACGCCGTTCATGATTATTCCGCCTCTGCCCGCAGGCTGATGATGTTTTCCGCATGCCGCCCGGTCAGGGCTGGATCATGGCTCACGGCTACCACGGTCATGCCGCGCTCGCGGCAAAAAGCTAGCACCTGGGCCATAAAGCGCTCTGCCGTTTCCTGATCCAGAGCCGAGGTGGGTTCATCCAGCATCAGCACCTTGGGCAAAAATGAAAGGCATATGGCCAGAAACACGCGCTGGCGTTCACCGCCGGAAAGATGCACGCAGGGTGCATCCAGAGGAAAATTGGCGCAACACAGACGCAGAAATTTCAGTTTGTCTTCCGCCGCAAGGGTAGCGGATTCTCTGGCTTCGCAAAAGGCGTCAAAGTTTTCGCCCACGGAGCCGTCAAAAAGAAAAACGGATTGACCTGCCAGCAAAACCTCGCGCCGCAGGGCAATGCTGTCAATGTCGGCCATGTCCTGCCCATGGTACAGCACAGAGCCTGCCGTAGGGGGCAGAGTTTTGTTGAACAGCCGCAGCAGCGTACTTTTGCCGCAGCCGCTGGGGCCGCTGATAAAGGTGGCCTTGCC